>CAZICJ010000003.1:0-91143 GCA_964537635.1 uncultured Pirellulales bacterium | reverse complement strand
CCGCCGTGCCTGTGAACTGGTGCGCAATGGCCGGATTGGGAAACTGCAGCAGGTCATTGCCGGTTTGCCGGGGGGATGTCCGGATTACTGTTGGGTCGGCAGGCCTGATTGGATCGAGGGCAAATCTTGGGGCGAGCAGCGGGAGTCGGTTCCCGTTCCGCAAGGGTTTGATTACAATATGTGGCTGGGGCCGGCGCCATATCGGCCGTACATCCCGGCGTTGAGCCATGCCAATTGGAGATGGAATCTGGACTACTCCGGCGGCCAGTTGACCGACTGGGGCGGACATCATCCAGATATCGCACAGTGGGGCATGGGGACCGAACGTACCGGTCCGGTGGCCATTAAAAACGCACGCGGCAAATTCGAATTGGGTGATATCTGGAACACGGCTCGGGAGTTTTACTTTGAATGTGAGTATGCCAATGGGGTTGTGCTGACTGTCGATAGCAGCGGCATCGGCGTGAAATTTATAGGCACAGACGGCTGGGTGGCGGCCAACCGGGGGTGGATCAAAGCCAGTTCGGATGAAATCCTCAATTCGCGGATCGGTCCGGATGAGATTCATCTCTGTGAAAGTGATGACCACCATAAGAACTTCCGGCAATGTATCAAGACCCGGCAGGAAACGATTGCACCTGTGGAGATTGGCCACCGGTCTATTTCAATTGCGCATCTGGGCAACATTGCGATGCAGTTAGGGCGCACAAATCTTAAATGGAATCCGGACAAGGAAGTCTTTCCGGACGATGAACAGGCCAACCGGATGCTCAGCCGCCCCAGTAGAAATTGGTGCGGTGCATAGCTGGCGGTTTGGCAGGGTGGTTGTGCCGACAATAGATAAGGAGATAGCTTCGCGGGAATGACAAGGCTTGTTAATTTATTCATAATGCGCAGAGTTATAGCTGATTTTTCCAGACAATCGGTCAGTTTGAGTGGTTCTAAAAAGAGTTATAATGGCCGAATTGTCCTGTAAAAAGAAACAAAAAAGCCTTGTAAGTGTTTTACTTACAAGGCTTTCCGTTTGACGAGGCCGACGGGGCTCGAACCCGCAACCTTCGGATCGACAGTCCGATGCTCTAACCAAATTGAGCTACGGCCCCTTTAGGGATTGGATATTTAATCCGAACAGATGCATTCTGTCAACACAAATTTTCGGCAAATTTACAGGTATTTTATCGCAACGCACAATTTGCCCATCTGTCCGATAAAATGTCCGAAGTTCTTTATTTACCGAGTTTTGCATTTAAAATCTGGGAGACTACTTTGGGATTAGCCTGGCCCTTGCTTTTCTGCATGACCTGGCCGGTCAAAAACGCCATCACCTTTTGCGCCCGCTTTCCGTTGCTGAGGATTTCCTGCACGCCGTCGGCATTTTCCGCCAGCACCTGCTCGACAATCGCCTCAATTGCCCCCGCATCGCTGGTCTGAATCAGATTTTCCCTGCGGGCAATTTGTTCAGGGCTGTCCGTACATTGTGTCATTTTGTCATAAATCGCCGCTGCCGCCGTTGCGCTAATCTGTCCCTTGTCTGCCATTTGTGCCAATTGGGATAAATATTCCGCACTAACGCCAATTTGTGCGGCGGTGCAGCCTTTCTGGTTTGCCAGTTTTTGCCCAACCTGGGTAATCAGATTGCAGGCACGTTTGGGGTCGGCGCCGGCCGAGACCACGCTGTCAAAATACAGAGCCGTGTCCCTACTGGCAGTCAGGACTTCCGCATCATAGCCGCTCAAACCATATTGTGTCATAAAGCGGTTTTGCATTTGCAGCGGCAATTCGCACAACTTTGACCGGATTTGCTCCAGCCAGGCATCATCCATTTCCACCGGCGTCAAGTCCGGATCGGGGAAATAGCGATAGTCATGAGCTTCTTCTTTTTCCCGCTGCAAGACGGTCATCTGATTGACATCATCCCAGCCATAGGTACTTTTATTGCCCATTTTGAGCGTTTTACCGGTTTCGCGAAAATCCGCAAGCTGCCGCTGGACTTCATAAGCGACGCTGCGTTCAATCGCCCTAAACGAGTTGAGATTTTTAATTTCCGAAATCGGCGTCTTGAAAATCTGCCCATCTTTACTGATATGCAGATTGACATTGGGTTCAAAACGCATGTGGCCCTTTTGCATATCGGCTTCGGAGACGCCCAGAAACCGCACAATCCGTTGAAGCTCCTGTGCCAATGCTCGAACTTCGGCAGGGGTGTTCATATCGGGTGCGGTAACAATTTCCAGCAGGGGGGCGCCGGCACGATTCAAATCCACCGCCGAAAAATTGCCCAATTCATGGCTGTTTTTGCCCGCATCTTCTTCCAGGTGCGCACGAATAATACGAATTTTTTTAGTCTGCCCGTCTTCGGTTGGGATTTCAATAAAACCTTCACTGCTGAACGGCAAGTCATATTGACTGATTTGATAATTTTTCGGCAAATCGGGGTAGTAATAGCTTTTTCTATCCCACTTGGTAAAGCGGGCAATCTGACAGTTTAATGCCATGCCGGTTAAAACCGCATATTCAAACGCCTGCTTATTCATCACCGGCAGCGACCCGGGCAAGCCCAGACAGACCGGGCAGGTTCGGCTGTTTGGGGCTGCACCGTAAGCCAACTGGCAGCCGCAAAACATCTTGGTGCGGGTTGCCAGATGGACATGAATTTCCAATCCTACGATGAGTTTATAATCTAATTTGGCTGCCATTTTATTATCCTTATTTTTTTTTGCCACAGAGAGCACAGAGTTCACAGAGAGGAAAAATTGTTTCATAGAAGGTTTCATGAATTTAAAAATAGATTAAACGGATATTCTGGTAATGCCGTCAACCAGTCTTTTTTCTCCAAAGTTTATAATCAATCCGCGTTTAAAGCCGGTCGCTTTCAGATACGAAATAGTTTGTGCCATGGCCAATTTATGGGGCAAAAGAACTGCTTTCAATTCTACAATAACCTCATTTTCCACCACCAAGTCCAGTTTGAATCCCTTAATTTTCAGATTCTTATAGACGACATCCGCACCAACTTGCCGATTAAATCGAATACCTCGCAAATTAAACTCATAACAAAGCGCCTCCTGGTAAATAGATTCCGGAAATCCAGTCCCAAGTTCTTTATGAACTTCTATGGCTGCTCCAATTATCGCTTCTGTTATTCTGTCGCTCATGATTTATTTTATCTCTGTGCCCTCTGTGTTCTCTGTGGCAAAATCTCTGCGGCAAAATTAAATCTTCGGTTTTTGCTGATGGTAGTCTGTTTTACTCTCATAGGTTCGTGCGATGCCAAGCAGTTTATCTTCCGCAAATGGCGCACCAATAATTTGCAGCCCTATCGGCAGGTTGGCGCGGTCGAAACCGCAGGGGATGCTGATTGCCGGCACGCCGGCCAGATTGACGCCAATCGTATAGATATCCGCCAGATACATTTGCAACGGGTCGCTTGTTTTTTCGCCGACCTTGAACGCCGTTGTCGGCGAGACGGGCATCATCAGGCAATCCGCCTGCTCAAACACTTTGACAAAATCCTGCCGTATTAAATTGCGGACTTTAAGGGCTTTGAGGTAATAGGCGTCATAATAGCCGCTGGACAGGGCAAAGGTTCCCAGCATGATGCGGCGTTTGACTTCGGCGCCAAAGCCCTCGGCACGCGACCGGGAATAGACCTGGATATAATCCTGGGCGGCAGATGAGCGGTGTCCATAATGACAGCCGTCAAATCGCGCCAGATTGCTGGATGCCTCAGCGGTGGCAATGACATAATAGGCGGCGATGGAATAATCAAAGTGCGGCAACTGGACTTCGATGAGCGTTGCGCCGGCCTGTGTATATAAACGCAAGGCCTCGTCAACCGCCATTCGCACCTCCGGCTGGGCGCCCTCCAACAGGGCGGGAACGATGGCGATTTTGAGCGAGTCCATCGGTTTGTCGATGGCGTTCAGATAGTCCGGCACGGCGGCAGTATTGACGCTGGTGCTGTCCTGCGGGTCATGGCCGGCAATCACATTCATCATGAGTGCGGCATCCTTGACTGTTCTGGTAATGGGACCAATCTGGTCAAGACTGGAGCCGTATGCCACAAGACCATATCTCGAAATGCGCCCGTATGTGGGTTTTAAGCCGGTTACGCCGCAAAAACTGGCCGGCTGGCGGATGGAGCCGCCGGTGTCCGAACCTATCGCTGCGGCACAGAGGCCGGCCGCCATTGCCGCCGCCGAACCGCCGCTGCTGCCGCCGGGCACATGCTGATAATTCCAGGGATTGACGGTTTTTTTCAGCCCTGAATTTTCCGTACTGGATCCCATCGCAAACTCATCCATATTCGTTTTGCCGAGGATAATAGCGTCGGCGGCAAGGAGTCTATCGACAACAAACGCATTATAGGGAGGATGGAATTGTTCGAGGATTTTGGAACCACAGGTCGTCGCCGCAAAATCCGTACACAGGTTATCCTTGACGGCAATCGGGATGCCGGCCAATGCCCCGACGGGCTGTCCGGCGGCGATTTTAGCGTCAATCCGGTCGGCCTGGCACAGGGCGTAGTCCGGCAACACAGAAATATAGGAGCCGATGGACTTGTCCAAATGGGCAATTCGATTCAGCGTCCATTCGACAACCTGACGGCAGGTCATCTGGCGCTGCGTAATTTTCTCGTGAAGTTCAAGGGCGGTAAAGTGTTCGAGCATAAACTATCCTGAATGAAAAATTAAGCCGCAGAATTGTCGTCCAGAATTTGCGGGACTTTGAAGTAATCATCCTGTCGGTCGGGGGCGTTTTGCAGGGCTTGTTCGGTTGTCAGGGACGGTTTGACCGTATCCTCGCGAAAGACATTGTGTACCGGCAGGCAGTGGGCTAAGGGTTCCACCCCGGCCACATCCAGCTCATCGAGCTTCTGGATATAGCCGACAATCGCCCCAAGCTGGCCGCTGAACAGTGTTAATTCCTGTTCGCTCAGTTCCAGCCGGGACAGATGGGCAACCCGCTGTACCATTGCTTTGTCTATTTGTTGACTCATATTATCCTTAATATCAAATATTACAGGTGATTCTTTGAATCGCATTACTATAGCATTTTTTGCTCCGTTCGGCAAGTCAGCATACCCCGTCAAAATCAAAATGGAGCGAATTTACATAATCAGGATGGGATATATACATTTTATTAGAATGATTGTTTTCCTGTTCAATTTTCTATGTATAGAAACATTTATGTTGCCAATTTCACAAATACCTGCTATTTAATCACAATCACTTTTTTTAGGAGTACGATATGAGTCACGGACCAGTAACTGACTGGAGTAAGGACAAGGCGTCGAAGTTCAAGACGCGAATTGGAATTTGGATGTTTATGCTGTACGCTATCATCTATGCGGGGTTTATTCTCATCAATACCATCAACCCTGCGCTGATGGCTTCCGACATTGGCGGGCTAAATCTGGCGATTGTGTATGGGTTTGGGCTGATTATTTTCGCCCTGATGCTGGCGTTTGTGTATAACGCCATCTGCACCGCAGCCGAAGAGGAGATCAACGGTCCCGATGCCTTTGACACACCGGAGGAAGAATAACTATGTACGAGACATCATTAGGCGCCATTGCAGTTTTTGTCGGCTTTGTCCTGTTCGTATTGTGGATATCCTATTACTTTGCCCGCCGTACCAAAAGCGCCAAAGGGTACTTCGCGGCTGGCGGCAACATCCACTGGTCAATTAACGGCGTCGCTTTTGCGGGCGATTATCTGTCGGCGGCATCCTTTCTGGGCATTTGCGGAATGATTGCCACCGTTGGTTATGACGGTTTCCTGTACTCGATCGGGTATCTGGCCGGATGGATTGTCGCCCTGTTTGTGATTGCCGAGCCGATGAAACGGCTTGGCAGATATACCTTTACCGATGCTCTGGATGCCAAGTTCAATTCCCGCGCCGTTCAGTTGACCTCGGCTATCAGTACGCTGGTGGTGTCGATTTTCTATCTGATTCCGCAGATGGTCGGCGCCGGCACGCTGGTAACGCCGCTGCTGGGCTTGTCGCATACGGTCGGCGTCGTGCTGGTCGGCACGATTGTCATTGTGATTGTTGCCACCGCCGGCATGGCATCGACAACATACGTCCAGTTTCTCAAGGGCGGCCTGCTGATTATTTTTTCGATATCGATTGTGCTGATTACGCTCTATAACGGCCTGACGACGCAGCCGGTAACCAGCCGCAATGAGCCGTATCACGAATTTAAGACGCTGGCTGCGACACGCAGCGCTGACGGCAGTCTGACCGTGGACGGCGGGGCGTATCACTATGTTTCCTCGGTCGAACCGAGCAAGGGGCTGGTATTCGTCAAACTGACCGATACAGAGCAAAAACAAAGCTGGTGGCACAGCACACAGGATGCAGAAGGCAAAACCGCCCTCAAAGAAGCCTATTGGACGACCAAACTCAAGAACCCCATCAACGATAGCAAGGGACAGCCAACCTCGCTGCTGTACAACGGGATACCGGTTACGGACAGCAAACCTCTGCAGGCGGGGCATATCCAGACGCTGATTTTCCGCGGTAAGGAAGTCAAGGAAGCCCGCAATGTGAGTATTCTGGAATTTTTAGGCAGTATTAAGGAAAGCACGATTGTTCGGTTCCTGAACAAATCCTTTACCGACGGCGACGATACGGTTACTGTCTATTATCAGAAGCCGACGCCCGGTCGTGAACTGTTGACCCCCGGCGTCAAGTTCAAGGTGGATCAGGCCAAGGGTGCGAAATTTATGGACAAACTGAATTTCGCATCGCTGATGATGGCGCTGTTTTTCGGCACCTCGGCGCTGCCGCATATCCTGATTCGATACTATACTGTGCCGACGCCGGCAGCCGCACGCAAAAGCACGATTGTGGCGATTGCGGCGATTGGCTTGTTTTATATCCTGACGCTGTTTATGGGGCTGGGGGCGATGGTCAACGGTGTGGTGGATTTGACGGATAACAATATGTCGGCGCCGCTGTTGGCGCGTACCTTTGGTATTACGCTGTTTGCGATTATCTCGGCGATTGCCTTTGCGACAGTGTTGGGTACGGTCAGCGGGCTGATTGTCGCTTCATCGGGAGCCGTGGCGCACGACCTGATGGACCGTTTCTTCAATATGAAACTGACCGATAAGGGCAAAGTGTTGGCCGGTAAAATTTCCGCGATTGCCATCGGGATTCTGGCGATGTTTCTGGGTGTGGTCTATAAGGGAATGAACGTATCCTACTTGGTCGGATGGGCATTCGCTGTGGCTGCCTCTGCCAACCTGCCGGCGATTGTGATGATTTTGTTCTGGAAGAGAACTACTAGGCAGGGTATTGCCGCATCGATTATTACCGGCATTGTCGCCTCCGTCGGGATGATTCTGCTGTCGCCGGATATGTTCGAGAAGTATGGCCTTGCTCGTACTGTCGCTCCGATACCCTTAGATAATCCGGGCATTATCTCCATACCTCTCAGTTTCCTTGTCTTAGTAGTGGTCTCTCTGCTGAGCAAGCCAAGACAGGAACCCGTGTCGGCATAATACAGATAATCAAATCCGGGCTTTACAAGTGTCGATAGAGTATGTACAATGAAGTCCCAACCCACGTCGGGTTGGGACTTTTTATTTCGTGAAATATAGTGCAACAGAAAAAGCAGGTATTGCCAATGACACAAGAACTGCCAAAGATTTACGATCCGCAGGGTACACAAACTCAAGCCCAGACACTTTGGGACGCCGGCCGATACTACCACGCCGATGAGGCTAACATTGGGGCCAAAGGGACTTATACGATAGTGATACCGCCGCCCAATGTAACGGCGGCGCTGCACTTGGGACACGCCCTCAATAATACCCTGCAGGATATTCTAACTCGCTTTCACCGGATGATGGGGTACTGTACGCTCTGGATGCCCGGCACCGACCATGCGGGGATTGCCACGCAGACGGTAGTCGAAAAACGCCTGCTGGCCGAGCAGGGCAAACGCCGGACGGATTTTAAGCGTGAACAGTTCGTTGCCCATGTTCAGAGTTGGAAGGATGAATACGAGGCACGGATTCTGGGGCAGCTCAAGAGTATGGGCTGTTCATGCGACTGGGACAGAACCCGCTTTACGATGGATGAGGTCTGTGCTAAAGCGGTGCGGGCGACATTTTTCAAGCTCTTTGCCGACGGGCTGATTTATCGCGGTAAGCGGCTTGTTAATTGGGACCCGGTTACGCAAACCGTACTGGCTGATGATGAAGTGGAACACCAGACCGTTAAGGGATTTTTCTGGTACTTGAAGTATCCGCTGATTGAGCCGGTGGTGGTTGATGGGCAAAAAATCGAGCATGTTACGGTGGCCACCACGCGGCCGGAAACGATGCTGGGCGATACGGCGGTGGCGATGAATCCGGCAGACCCGCGAGCCAAAGCCTTAGTCGGCAAACAGGTTCGCCTGCCGATAGTGGGGCGGCTGATACCGATTGTCGCCGATGACCATGTGGTTCTTCCTAATCCGGAAAGCGAAGAGGAGAAAGCGAAATTCTCGACCGGTTTCTTGAAGGTAACGCCCGCTCACGATCCCGATGACTGGCAAATCGGCCAGCGGCACGGTCTGGCTGTCATTAATGTGATGGCCCCCGATGGCTCCATCAGCGACAAGTACGGCTGGACAGACTGGGATACAGTCAAAAATCCGGATGTGGAAAATCTCATCGGGATGGATCGCTTTGAGGCACGCGAGGCGATTGTGGAGTGGTTTCGGGAAGAAAAACTGCTTGCCGATGTGCGGGATTATTCGCACGAAGTCGGCCACAGCTATCGCAGCCATGTGCCGATTGAGCCGTATCTGTCCGACCAATGGTATATCGCGGTCAAAAAACCGATTGTCGCTTTGGCGGATAAATTTGGTGCCCAGATGTTGCCCAATACCGATGTGCCGGCCAATTCACTGGCGGGGCTGGCGCTCAAACCTCTGCTGGATGGCCGGCTGACATTTTATCCTGAACGCTATAAAAACAATTACCAGACCTGGCTGGAAAATCTGCGTGACTGGCCGATCAGCAGGCAACTCTGGTGGGGGCATCAAATTCCCGTCTGGTCAAAAGCCGGCAGACACGCCAACCGCTGCCAGCATGGGACATTCTGTACAGTGGTGGAAAATGAGCAGGGGGCTATTACTTATGTATGCATGCGTCCCGGCTTCGACGAGCTTGAAAAAACGATGGAAAAAGAGGGCTGGGTTCGCGATGCCGATGTGCTGGATACCTGGTTTAGCTCGGCGCTGTGGCCGTTTAGCACGATGGGCTGGCCGGACGACAACCCGACGCTCAAGGCATTTTATCCGACGCAAGTGCTGTGTACCGCCCGGGAGATCATCACGCTGTGGGTCTCGCGTATGGTGATGATGGGACAGTACTGTATGGGCGATATCCCATTCTATGATGTCTATATTCACGCGATGATTCAGGATGGGCAGGGGCGCAAGATGTCCAAGAGTCTGGGCAATGGTATCGACCCGCTGACTGTCATTGACAGCCACGGCGCCGATGCGATGCGCTTTACGCTGGCGGCAATGACGACCGATACGCAGGATGTCCGTATGCCGGTTGCATCCCTGACGCTGCCGGATGGCCGCACGGTCAATAGCTCTCCCAAATTCGACAATGGACGCAATTTCTGCAATAAACTGTGGAACGCCTCCCGCTTTGCGATGATGCATCTTGCGGGGATGAAGCCGGAAAGGATTGACCCGTCGCAGATGGATTTGACCGACCAGTGGATTCTGCTTCGGCTTAACCAGACCATTCGCGAGGCAACGGCTCAATTGGGGCAGTACAAATTTAACGAACCGGTCAATGCCCTGTACCGGTTCTTCTGGAATGATTTGTGCGATTGGTATCTCGAATGGGCAAAGCCGCGGATGGCCGATGCGGATAAGCGGCATACCGCCCAGAATGTACTGGCGTTTGTGCTGGACCAGACGATTCGCCTGCTGCATCCATTTGTGCCGTTTATCACTGAAGGTATTTATGAGGGCTTAAACGCCATCGTTGGCAGCGGCGGGGGGCTTTTGCCGCCGCGGACAACCTCGCTGATGACCGCCGCCTGGCCGCAGCCGATGGATATGCCGTTTGACCTTGCGGTGGAAAAGCGGATTGAGACGATTCAGAATCTCGTGCGTGCCATTCGCGATATCCGCAGCAAGTACACTATCCCGCCGTCAAAACCGCTTAGCGGCTCTATCAATGCGCCGGATGAACAGGCAGCGTTTCTCAATGCCCAGCGGCATTTGATTTGCGGATTAACGAATATCGAGCTGACGATTGGCTGCGGCTTGAGTAAGCCCATTAATTCGGCGGCAGCGATTGTTGAGGATGTGCAGCTTTATGTGCTGGATGTGGTGGATGTCGAAGCCGAAAAGCAGCGATTGCTCAAGCAGAAAGAGTTCATCGAAAACGGGATTCGTCCCTTGCAGGCAAAGTTGTCCAACGAGGGCTTTGTCAGCCGCGCCAAGCCGGAGGTTGTCGAACAAAGCCGCCAGAAACTCAAAGAACTGACCGACCAGCTCGAGGCCGTCGAGAAAAATCTGGCACAACTGGGATAAAACCGTAAACCGGCTTGATTTACGGGCAGTTTGGACAATCTGATTTCGATAGAAGCGTCTATTGATATTCTTCCGTCTTGTGACGAATGATGCGGGCCTCGACCATATAGATGACTTCTTCGGCGATGTTGACCGCGTGGTCGGCAATTCGTTCCAGATGACGCGAAACGCTGAGCAAGTGAATCAGGCTCTCAACATGCTCGGGGTGATCAAGAATGGCCTGCTTGATCTGGTCATACATCTGCTTGTTGATGGCATCGACTTGATCATCATCCTTGAGCACTTTCAAAGCATGAGAGCAATCCATATTGATCAGGGCATCCAGGCTGTCGCGCACCATTTGCTGAGTAATTTTCGCCATCGTTTCAAAATCAAACGGTATCGGCGCCGGCTCGTGATGAGCCAGAAATTCGCTGCGTTCGGCGATATTGACCGACAGATCGCCGATGCGTTCCAGGTCAACGTTGATTTTCAGCGCTGTGATGATAAACCGCAAGTCCACGGCAACAGGCTGATGAAGGGCGAGGATTTTGAGGCATTCTTCCTCGACATCGACTTCGTTCTGGTCGATGAGAATATCATCGTCGATAACCTGTTTGGCAAGAACACTGTCGCGATTACGCAACGATTTTACAGCCTGCCAGAGGCTCTGTTCTGCAAGCGAACATAAAAACAGCAGTTTGCACTTGAGCTTCTGAATTTCCTGCGCCATGTGTACGGTCATTACATCTATTCCTAAAAATAAGATTATCCAAAACGTCCGGTGATGTAATCTTCGGTTTCTTTTTTGGAGGGATTGGTGAAGATTTTTTCGGTGCGGTCGTACTCAATCAGTTTGCCCAGACAGAAAAATGCGGTATAATCGCTGACGCGGGCGGCCTGCTGCATATTGTGGGTAACAATAACAATGGTATATTTGCTTTTTAACCGAGTGATCAGGTCTTCGATGCGGGCGGTGGCAATCGGGTCCAGCGCTGAGCAGGGCTCATCCATCAAAATAATATTGGGTTTTGTGGCCAGGGCTCGGGCTATGCAGAGCCGCTGCTGCTGGCCGCCCGAAAGAGCCAGGGCGGACTTGTTCAGGTCATCTTTGACCTCGTCCCACAAGGCAGCATCCTGAAGGCACTTTTCCGCAAGATTGACAAGGTTTGCGCCGCGGACGCCCTGGAGTCTGGGGCCATAGACGACATTTTCAAAAATGGTCTTGGCAAAGGGATTGGGCTTCTGGAAAACCATCCCCACCTGCTGCCGAAGGTTGACCAAGTTGATTCGTTTGTCATACACATTCTGGCCGTTGACGCCGAGAAATCCTTCAGCGTGCGTGGCGGGAATCAAATCGTTCATTCGATTGATGCTGCGCAGAAACGTGCTCTTGCCGCAGCCGCTGGGACCGATGATGGCCGTTACCCGGCCGGCATGAATATCCATTGACGCCTTGTTGACTCCGCATTTGGCGCCGTAGAAAAGGCTGAATTCCCTGGCTGAAATAATCGCCGGATCGCCCGCTGCAATCGCATCTGTCGGAGTATGTTGAAATGCAGGCTGCATACGCACCCCAGGCACCTCCGATTTTTTCAGTGGAACCGATTCATGGTGTTCCATTGACGCCCTTTCGCTGTTTTTTTCTGCATTCATCGTATTCATATTTTAGTAACCGCGTAATTTTTTACTGAGGCGCGAACGAATGACAATCGCCGTGATATTCAACATTAACACCAGCAGAATCAGTGTCATCACCATGCCAAACTGCTGATGAGGAACCATCATCGAGATGCGGTCGCCGACAGCGATATCGTAACTGCCGTAAGACAATACCCTCGTCGGCTGCAAAAGCCAGCCAAAAATGCTGCCGGGATTGGCAGCCCATTGCTCCGGTCTGCCGAAACTGGCTATTGGAGCCATGGCGGCTGCGCCTGTGAACAGAACCGGCGCAGTTTCGCCGGCAGCCCGGCTCAAACTCAAGATGATGCCGGTCAGTATCCCCGGTCCGGCGGCGGGAAGTACAACCGTTACCAATGTACGAAATTTGCCGGCTCCCAGCGCCAAAGACGCTTCGCGGAAGGCGTCCGGCACGGCTCGGATAGCTTCTTCGCTGGCACGGATAATTACCGGAAGCACAAGAATCGACATCGTCAGCGATGCTGCTAGCACGCAGGGCTTCCCGATTAAAATGATGACAAAAAAGGCCAGTCCAAACAGGCCATAGACAATACTCGGTACGCCGGCCAGCGTATTGATACAGATACGAATCACCTTGATCCAGTTGGTTTCCGGGGCATATTCGACCAGGTAAGCCGCTGAGGTAACACCCAGCGGTATCGCAACCAGCATCGAGACCAGCGTAATCAAAAGCGTTCCCAGTATTTCTGGTCCAACGCCGCCAAAATAATGACTGTTGACCCAGTCGTCAATAAAGTGCTGCCAGTAAAACCGCAAACGCGGCATCAGCATTTTATTAAAGTTTGCCTCTGCATAATCAAACAGCGGCTCCAGCGTTGTGCCGGCAAATTGTACTTTACGGCTGACAATCTTTTTTTGCAGAGGCTGACCGGGGGCGTCGGCAACCCACTCTTCGTCGTAAAGAATTGTGTGAATCGCCTTCCGCGCCATGTCCATCCGCGTCGCGCCGTATTGATCCATCATCAGCGGCGGCTGCTTTTCATCAGGCAGGGGTCCCAGAAGTTTCCGTATGCCGGTTGTTACTTCCTGAAGATTTGCAAGGTATTCGGCACGATGGCTCAAATCAATCGTTTCCGCGATTTTCCGATATTTCCGCGCCAGGACGAATAGTGTTTCAGCCGGCGTATTTTGGTACAGCGTGTTGGTTTCATGCGATAGAACATCGTCGAGTTTGGCGATAACTTCCTGTTTGTCGGTGCTTTCAAAAGCTTCTATCAGCGTATCGCGAAGCATCTTGGCCTGACGGCGACGCTCGGCATAGTCTTCCTTGGGCGTGTTGCGATAGGTCAAATATTCGCCGTATTCCTGATAACTGCTCTTGGCTCGCAAAATCAGCGGCTCGGCCTCAATGCCCTGGCTGAAATCGGCCAGTATGTCGTATATCGGTTTTCTGGCTAAAGCGGCCGCCTGAATAGCTTTTTCGAGTTGCTCATGGTCGCCTCGATTGTGAAGATCGCGCTGGAGTTTTCTAAATTCGATGGTTTCGGTGAACAATACCGCCGAGATCCCTTTGCGAAACATAGGTACAAGGACAACCAGCAACGTCAATGCTATAAGCAATACCGAACCGGCCGCCGCCGCGGTGAACAGTTTATCTGCAAACATGCGCAAAGCCAGTTTCATTTATTGCCTCCGCCGCTTTTTTTGACCTGACTTAGGAAATATTCGCTCAGTAAATTCAGACCAAACGTAAAAACCAGCAGCGTGAGGCCGACGCTGAAGAGGGCGTAATAATGTTCCGAATTTTTCGGCGTCTCGCCCATATCTCCGGCGATGGTGGCCGTCATGGTGCGAATTGACTGTGACAAATCCCACCACGGGGAAGGGATACGGCTTGCATTGCCGGAGGCCATCCAGACGACCATCGTTTCGCCGACAGCCCGCATCATCCCCAAAATAACCGCCGCCAGGATGCCGCTGTGGCCAGCGGGGATAACCACTTTAATTAGCGTTTCAGCGCGAGTTGCCCCCAACCCATAAGAGGCGTCCCGGATTTCACGCCCCACCGCCGACATCGCGTCTTCGGCAACGCTGATAATGGTCGGCAGAGCCATTATTGCCAGGATTATGGATGCATTCAGGGCATTGGTGCCGGTGGAAAATCCCAGAGTATTTTGAAGCCACGGCGCCAAAACCATCACCGCAAAAAAACCGTATGCCACCGAGGGAATCGCGGCAAGGATTTCGATAACAGGCTTGCAGATCTGACGCAGATTAAAGGGGGCGATATCAGACAGATAAACGGCCGCCAGAATACCCAGAGGAACTGCCGTAATCAAAGCCCCGATACTTACGTACAACGAGCCGACGATCAGCGATAAGGCGCCATAGCGGGGGACCGTCGCAGAAGGATACCAGCCTGAATCAAAAAAGAACTCCCTCATCCTGGCTGTCGCTGCAGTAAATCCCCCTTTGACAAAAAATGGAACAGCCTCTCGAATGACAAAATAAAAAATCAGCATAACCGCAGCAACCGATGTTGTGGTAATAAGAAAAAGAACCCCTCTGCCGATATGCCCGGATAAAAAACCGAGCATATCCTCAGACGGAGTAAGCAACAGCGGCCGAGCAAACCCGGCCGCTGTCTGTTTTGAATCGGAAGCTGACTGTGCAGATATATCTGCCATACTCACTCCATAAAAAGGCTTCTTCCCATCACAATCTTAGTAACTTGTCAGGGCGACAAATCCCTTGGCTTCGACAATGGACTGTCCATCTTCGGACAGATAAAAATTACAATAAGCATGGGTCAGAGAACCCAGTTCCGGATAGCCGTTGGTGAACAGAAACAGCGGCCGGCTGACCGGATAAGTTCCCTGAGCAATGGTCTTTTTGGTAGGCATGATGCCGTTAATTTTTAACGCCTTGACATTGCTGTCGATAAAACCCAGCCCCACATAACCGATGGCGCCGGAGGTCGTTTTCACACGGGCGTGTGCCTGAGGATTGCCATTGACATATTCCACGCCGGCAGCCATATTCTGCTTTTTCATCACTTTTTCATGAAAGACCTCGTAGGTTCCGCTGGATGTGTCGCGGCTAATGGCAACGATTGGCATATCCGGACCGCCTAGGGCTTTCCAGTTGGTAATCTTGCCCATGTAGATATCAGCGACCTGAGCCGTGGTCAGTTCCTTGACCGGGTTGGATGGGTGAACCACAATACAGACACCGTCCATTGCGATGGTGTGGGCAACCGGATAGACCTTGTTGGCAACGGCCTTTTCGAATTCTTCGGGCTTCAAGAATCGGCTGGACATTGCGATATTGCAGCGTCCGTCGATCAGGGCAGCCACCCCGTCGCCAGAGCCTGTCTTTTTAACGGTAATCGAACAACTGCCGTCCTTGCTCATTTCCTCGGCAAATGCGTCGCCAAGCGGGCCGACCGTAGTTGATCCTTCCAGTTGAAGAGACTTTTTTTCCTCTGCTGCACCAGCAACCGATACCAGACCGGCTACCGCCAAGACACACAGACCCAAGACCCATACCTTGTTTTTCACTGTTTCCATACCTTTTCCTTTCACTTTTCTGTTCCTTTCATTGTACCCCCATTACGTTCACCTTATCACTGACTTGTTAGTTTTATGTTAGAAAATTATTTGAGATTTGTTAGATTTTAGGTTTCAGTACCACATCAAACTGAATTAGATTGGCCTTGTCTTGGCCTGTGGTTGCGAAAAAATAGTTTTTTTAAAAAGTTCGTAGTACATAGAAATATAGGATTTTAGATAGAATTAATCTTTAAATCAATAAATATTCTTCTTCAATACAGTATACCCTATGCTTAAAAGCAGTAATTACAAGTCAAAAAACACCTTAACTTACCCATTTTAGGGGGTTGGGCTAAAAATACGGACGGCACAATTATGCGACAAACTCATTTATTGTGATTTTGCAACCCGTTCAACTTGTTCAAGGTACTTCTGGATGTTGTCGCGCGGATTGATTTGCTGCGCCCGCCGCAGCAGCGGCAGTGCCTCGGCATATCGGTTCTTGCCGACCAGTAGCTGGGCATGGCGGATTTTGGCGTCGGCTTCGTATTTCTCAATCGCCGCCGCCCTCTCAAAGTAGAAAATTGCCTTTTCCATGTCATTGGTGCGTCCGCTGTATTGTCCCAGCAAAATCAGGGCTTCACCATCCAGAGGGTCTAACTCAACAATCTCTTTGAGTACGCGGACTTCTTCATCGCCGGCGCCGTCGGCAACCGCCAGACGCGCCCGCAGCTTGAGTATGTCTTTACGGACATCGGTATCCAGTTTTTCACTGTATTGCAACTCAATGCTGTCCAGCATCCGGCGCGTTTCTATCATCGCCCCTCTGGCTGCCAGAATCTTGGCGGAGCGAACCGCCCGGTCGGGTTTTTCCTGAACCTTTAACTCCATCGCCCGCAGATAGGAGTCGGCTGCCATCGCATAAAGTTCTTCATTGATATAGATATCGCCCAGCATATAGAGACTTTCGGGGGTCGATTTTCCAAGCTGATCGACCAGCTCATAGATTTCTGCCGCCTTGGCGGGCAGATTCATCCCAATATATGCGTTGGCCTGCAGCAGCCATAAGTCCGCTCTGTCGGGATATTGTTCGATAAGCTGTTCGCAAATCGCCGAGGCCTCAGCAAACCGCATCTGCTTGAAGAAGCTGCGTGCTAGTCCCATCTTCCAATCCAATGTTGCGGGGTCCAGCAGGATTGCCATCCGGTACGCCGATTCTGCACACAGCGGGTTATCCGAAGAAGCATACGCAAAGCCCAGCAGGCCGTAGGTAATCGCATCATTGCCGCCCAGTGAAATAACCTGCGTCATTGCCTTGATGGTTTTTTCAAAATCGCTTTGGCGAACGTAAATCAGCCCGAGATTTCGCCATGCCCGGCGGAATTTGGGATATTTTTTCACGGCGTTTTCATACTCCACAGCGGCCAGTTCCAGTTTTTCCTGCTGGAAATAGATATTGGCAAGCGTGAAATCAAACACCGCACTATTGGCAGCGTTCTTATTTTTGGTCAGCATGGCGGCTGCTTCGTTCATCTTATCAGAGGCAATCAAATCCAATATCTTCTGGATCTGTTCGCGTTCCGGCACCGTCACCCGCGGCTCAATATCGGTCTCAGCGATGTAGCTTTCGGTGAACTGTTTTTGAAATGCCGGGTCGTTCCATATTGCCAGCTGCGCCGGACTTAGCAACCCATCCGGAGCTGTGCCGGACTGATTGGACTTTTGCCCAACAGCCAACCCTGTTAATATCATACCTGATACCATCGCGATTATTGCTTTGTTCATTGTATTTATCCTTTTGGAAAGGTCAAGGGAACGCGCATCCGAAACCGTACAGGCTGTCCGTTGCGTTTCCCGGGTTCAAATTTCCATTGTTTGACCGCAGCCAGAGCGGCTTTATCAAATAGCGGATCGGTTGATTTCTGGACAACAGGGTTTTCCACTTTGCCCTGCTGGTCAACAATAAAGACAATATGCACCGTTGCAGGTGTTTTTTTTCGCATTTCTTTGGTCAGCGTCGGGTTGGTCTGATACAGCACTCGCGGCTTCTGATCCAAATCTGCAACCGAAAACAGCGCATCGACGCTGCCGTCTTTGGTCTGGGCGCCGACCGTGTTGAGTTTGACAACGAAATCGCCTCCGGTCATCCCTTCGCTGAGGGTTGGATTCAGCGCCAGTTCCAATTGCGACAAATCCAGCGGCTGAGCTGTTTCGGTCAGCTCCGGAGGTTTTTCTTCAGGTTTGGGTTCCTCTTGTTTTTCTTCCTGCGGCGGAGGCGGCGGCGCATCCAGTTTTGCCGTATCCACCGTCTGCAACTCCATATCGGAAACCGGCTTTGAACTCAAATGCTGCATGAGAGGCAGCACCAGAAACAATACCAGCGTCATCAGCGCCGCAAAGACCAAACCGAACAGGCCGTTGAAAAACCTGCGGAGAATATTCCATTTTGATTTTGGCTGTCTCATGCGTTCAGTGCTCAGTTGACAACCTTCCTGGTCGAAACACTCACCTTGACGGCGCCGGCCAGCTTGGCCTCATCAATGACGCGAACCAGCATTCCCGATTGGGCGTTGGTATCGGCCTGTACAATCACAGGGATATCCTCTTTCTGGAGCATCCGTTTGACTAACGGCTGAATCCCGCCAAAACCGATTTCCCGTCCGCCATAGACAACTTCGCCCTTGGAAGTCAATGCAATCAGAATACTGGTCTTTTCCAGACGCACCGAAGAGGCGGCCTGCGGCTTATCGACCTCGATACCAGTCTCTTCCACAAACGATGTTGTTACAATAAAAAATATCAGCAGGATAAACACGCAGTCAATCATGGGAGACATATCAATCCCGCCTTCAGTGCTGTCATCCGACCCGCTTTGTCGAAAACGTCCCATAGATTCCTCTCATTCTGGACTGTTTAATTTATTGATACAGGCTCTTTTTGGTCCTGCAATTCTCTGTACAATTTCTGCGTACATACGGTTTCCAGATGCGCCAGAAATGCCTTATAGCGGTCATGCTTGCGGACCAACTGGTACTGGAAAAAGATGCCCGGCAGGGCGATAACCAGACCTGTTTCGGTGGTTATCAGGGCTTCGGAAATCCCCTTGGCGACCAGCGCCATCGTTTTTTCGCCGCCCGAACCCGATGCCAGCGCTGCAAACGTGGCCAGCATGCCGGTTACCGTCCCCAGCAAGCCCAGCAGCGGAGACACACTGACGCAGATTTTCATCACGCGTAAATCCCGCTCGTAGGGGGCAATTTCTGTGGTGCGCAGTTCCTCAAAATACATAGCGGTTTCCTGAATGGTCTTGCCGCCCGCAACAAAGTCCAGCATTTGTCCGATAGGCCCTCTGCGCTGCTGCGGATGGTCGATCCAGTTGCGCCATGTTTTTTCCGGTACGGACAGAAAACCGGTCTGCCCTAATCTCAAATACACGCTGGCTCCGATTGCAAACATCACCAGGGATGCAAAGGCAATCGGGGGCATGCACCAGCCGCCGGCGACCCAGATATCCACCGCCTGATTCCATACCGCAAGAAACTGGGGAATGATTTTTTCTATCTGAATCATGAAACAACTGCCATTGGACGGTCATCTTGGCTGTCAGCTTGATACGGCGTTTTGCTGACCTGGTTGACGAAGGCAATCGCCGCCTTTTCCATTTCATCGACCACACTTTTGGATTTACGCGACAGGAATGCATATATCAGCAGTGACGGAATTGCCACATAAAGTCCGCACTCTGTCGTAATCAACGCCTCCGAAATACCGCTGGACAGGGTTTTAATGTCGCCGGTTCCAAAGACTGTCATCAATGTAAAGGTATTCATAATACCGGTTACGGTTCCCAGCAAGCCCAGCAGCGGCGCGGAGGAGGATGTCAGCGCAATAAACGGCAACATTCGCTGCAGCCGCAGCCGGACAGACAAAACCTGCTCGAACATCACTTCTTCAATCAGCTCCCGCGGCTCCCGGATATGCTCAACGCCGATGGAAAGCATCTTGCCGACCGGCCCGCCGATGGCTTTGGCTTTTTGCCGCATGACTCCCTGGTTTTGACCGGCAACGGCTTTCAATAAATCAAAAATCTTTTTCTGGGACGGCGTTTGGATAAAAACCATCGTCAGCCATTTGAATATTGCTACAAGCAGAGCGGAGCCGGCCAGAATGAAAATCGGCCACATCACAGGACCGCCTTTTTTAACGTGTTCTAACAGTGTTTCCTGCGTCTTCTCGATTTTATGCGCATTGCCCAGCGAAGGGTCTATCGGCATCTGTCCGGCGCCGTCGCTGACAATTTTAGCCGCCGCTTCCGTATCGGCAGGGTTGCCGAAGGGAATAATCGCCGGCTCCAGAGACCCCAAACGCTGTTCGGCCACACCGACATGGTTGCCGTCGGCAGAGCGGAAAATGGCCATCGGCCCGACCATTACAAAGGTTCCCTTTTGCACCAGTCCGCCGGAGTCCACCGCACTGCCTTCAAATCGAGCGCCGCCCAGCGACTCATTCAGCCGCTCCAGCGAAACATCAAGCAGGCCGGTTTGTGCCTGATAGCCCTCTGCTTCTGTCAGATTGCTGTTTTGCGTCGATAATTTGGCAGTTTCCAGCGGCTTGCGATACCGCTGCAGTTCAACAATGTGCAGGCGGGATTCAAAATTGCGGGTGTACTCGCCCAGCAGGTTGGACAGATAAGTCGCTTCTTCCTGGCGCGACTTGATTTCGGAACGCAGATTGCTCAAATCCAGCGTACGGCTATCCAAAAGGCGCGTCGTCTTCTGATACTCCTGACGCACATCGGCCAGTTCCGTTTCAAGCTGGCTGAGTTTTTGACTGAGCGGGATTTTTTCGGCGGCAATCTGCTGACGCAGCGCGTTAAGTTCTGCAACGCTTTGCTCCAGTTTTTCCTGGGACGACTGCAACGCCGCATCAAAACCGGTCTTCGCATTGGGATCCTGCGTTTCGGCAAAAACACCACTTGCGGCGACAGCCAATATCATCAGCAATACATTCATATTTTTCATAGGTCGCATTTCCATTTATTCAATAGTAATCGGCAAATGCACGAAGCTTGCCGGCTTTTCATTTTTCAATATCGCGATGGCCGCAGCAATCTGTTCGGCGGCCTGGTTGTATGGACGCCACGTCCACGCATCGCCGGCAACACTCCCCACGCCGGCCACTTTGCCCGAAGCGCTCACATAGTATGCCTGGCCAAGTCCCATATACATCGCAGCGACCTCAACAGCGCTTCCATCTTCCAGCGTTCGAACTTCACTGGTCATCGAGATTTCCCGCCCGAACTTATCAATTTCATTGAGAATGCCGACGATATTCTGAAACCGCTCGGCAACAGACTGCTTGGTCTGTTCGGAATCCAGCGGCAGCCGCTGGCTGAGGGGCTTGATGCGTTCGCGAATCGGGTCAGGAAGACGCGACAGCAGATGGCGAACTTTTCCTTCCATGGTATTGAGAGTGCCGGTCAGACTGGCAGAGGCTTGTTTGAGTTTTTCGTTTTCCTCTACCATTTCAGCGCGTTTTTTGTCGGCATCGGCGATACTGGTTTCGGCTTCGCTGATTTTACCCCGCAGCGAGTCGATTTCCCGCTGCACCAGTGCAATCCGCTCGTTGAGCATCTCGCGTGCCAGCGCCAAATCGCGTTTTTCCTGCGAGATGACGCGCTGGGTCTCAATCCACTTTTCTACATTCAGTCTTGCTTGCTGCGGTTTGCTGTCGCCAAGTTCAGCGGCAAACGACGCCGCACAGGCAAGACTCGTAAATCCGACCAATATCCATTGCTGCCAGCGGCCGGCCGAAACGCCGGCAACGGGACGCCGGATCCCCGGTTTTCGCTCAAAATTCATACATTCCTCGTTTCTTATAGTCCATTGTCCTTTGCTTGGTCAATCCCAATGCTCACTAAGACCCTACTCGACAATAATGAGCATTGGATTAGTAATTTATTACGATATTGTTAAAAACTGATTATTCCATATCTGGTATCCGATTAAAAACTGGCGCTCAAAGCGATCGAAAAATCAATGCCTTTGGTATAGGAAGTCTTGGTCACATCGCTGCCGATATACTTGGAACGATAGACTGTCTCAATTTCCGGGTCGAGCAAATTCTTGGCTTGGAACTTCAATGTCCAGATTTCGCCCAGTTTTTGCGACAAACTGAAATTCAGCGTGCCGTATTCGGTCTCATAGACGCTGGGGATATAGTTCACTCCATCTTCCCCGGCGCCGGCAGTCAGTGTGTCACCGCGAATGGTGTAGAATAATGCCAGTTCGGTGCCGGTTTTTTCCAGTTCATAGGTTACGAAGAAATTGTATAGGTGTTCCGGCGCATTGGACATGTTACGAGTGGGTTCGGGATATCCCCGATCCGCAAGGTCCTTGGCATCGTCTGCGGGCAAGGTGACTTCCGATTCAATAATGGTCGCATTGCCCCCAACCGAAATCCCATCCAAATCTTCGAAAAAACGTCCCAATTGCTGTCGAACTTCAAACTCAAATCCGTCCAGCATGCCCTCTGGGTAATTGCTGGCGGTTGTGTAGTCAAAATACCAGTTTCTTTCCTGTACGACCTCTATAGGATCCTTAACATCCTTATGGAAATAGGAAGCGGAAACCAGTGCACTTTCGTAAGGAGTCCAGTCCAGCCGCAAGTCATAATTCTTCAGCGAGCTCATCTTTAAATCCTTGTTACCAATAAAGATATCACCACCGACATACTCGACTTGCTCGATAGGGGTCAATTCTTTGAAAGTCGGCCGGGCAACCGTCTCGGAATAGTTTCCTCGCAGGGAAATCTTTTCCCAGGGTTTAAATTCAAAACCAATCGAAGGAAGCACATCATTCTGCAGCATCGTTACATCCGCTTGGCCGGGTTCAAGCTGTACCGGCCCGCCTCCCCCATTTGGGGGGTACCAGTTGACATCCCCCTCCGGGTCATTGACAATGGTCAAATCCGTTTTCTCATAACGGTATCCGCCGATCATCTTAAAGTAGGAATTGAACGGCAAGTCGGTCATCCAGTAGGTCGCAGAGATGTTCTGCTCGCCAGAGTAATCAACATCCACATTGGATGGCTCCATAATGTGAGTTTGGTCCGGAAAAGCATCGCTCCAACGATTCTCCCAATAGTTAAAATAGTAAGCTGCCGCGCCTTCTTCTCCAATGTTGCTGAACGAATCCTGGTCATAATCGCGTGTTACATCGTCATTAAATATGCCGAATTTGAGATAGCCCTCATCGCCGGACCATTGCTCGAACGGCAGTTTCAGATTCGCAAAATACTGGGAACTTTCTTCAGAGATATCTTTCCATATTCGCTGGAGATTTCCCAGGCTGGCGACGCTTTCGGCCGGGATGTACTGCCCATGAGTACCCGTTGGAATGAAAAGATTCGGAGGTCCCCAGAGGGTTGAGTACAGCCGCTTGTCGGGCTGATACAGGGTGGCAGAACTATCGGCTACGGTCCAATCCAATTCGGGAGCCAGAAACCCGAAAATCGAATCAACACTGATAAAGTCCAGATCGGGCAGTGTGTGCTTCCCATTGAATTGTAAAGTCTGGGTGGTTCGTTCTGTGTACTCAAGCGTTTCGTTCCGGCGGTATGGGGACATCCCCCTGTAATTATCTCCTTCCCATGTGGATGGATCGTAGGGCTGATTGGCTGGGTGGGTTGAATCATAAGGGTCATAATTGTCGAATTCTGGACCGAAGGTTTCCGGCCAGTATTTATGGAGACTTGCTTTTCCTCGCGTATTTTCCGCCAGCGTGACTTTGTCTTCGGCGTCGCGGGTGTACATATAAAGCAGGCTAAGTGAATGGTTTTCGGTCTCGAATCCCAGAACGCCCAAACCGCCCCACTGAACTCTCTGGCTGGACTGCGTAACATCAAACAATGATGTGTGTGAAATTTCGCCCGGAAACATTTGTCCGCGGTACTGGGGGGTCATTGTGCTTTTGCCGGGTTCAACCCAGTATCTGTCATTGATTCCACCGTCATAATGGGAACTGTCTTTTTCATAAAAGAAGCTGCCGAAGGCGCCGATGCGAAAATCCTCAAAATCTTTTTTGCCGCCGCCGGCAACCGACCACTTATGGTCCGTCGGTGCATCACTTTCGTTTACGCCGACCGCTCCGTTCCAGTCCGTATTGTCCTGCTGAGGGTCCCGGCTGCCGTCATCTTTTCCCCAGGTATCGACACCGCCGCCTTTGTAGCTCAGAAAATCACTGCCGGCCTTTTGAACCTGGGTATTCCAGGAATACTGGCCGCTTGCAGAAACCGTTGTTTTTTCAGGAATTCCTTTAAGCACCACATTGACAGCCCCACCGGAGGCATCGCCCTGTTGGTCGGGAGTAAAGGTCTTACTGACCTGAACACTCTCAATTACAGCCGCAGGAAACTGGTCTAACTGAACCGCTCTTTTATCGGCATCCGCAGTCGGCAAACGGACACTGTTCATCTGCGAATTGACATAACGATCCGGTAAACCGCGAACGGTTGCATATTTGCCGTCCTGTACGGTGGTACCGGAAACTAAACGAAGCGCCTGAGCCGCATCGCTGGCGCCAGCACGACTCATTAGCTCTGAACCAATCGAATCCATCAATGCGGGGCTTTCCAAGCGAAGGTCCAGCAAGGCCGCTTCCGTGCCAGTGCCGATTTGGACATCCTGCACTACAAACTCTTCCATCTCCGTAAAATCACCGGCTAAGGAAGCATCTAATTCTGCCATCTGTCCCGGGGCAACCACCACATTGGCTTTGACCTGTGTAACATATCCCTCTTTGGAAAACAGCAGCGTATAAGTTCCCGGCTTGACCTCGCCAAAGACGTAGTTGCCCGCATCCGTCGAGACGGTCTTGTCGCCTGTCTCGGCGATGGAGATAGCCGCTGCAGCCAGCGGCGCATCAAAGTCGTCATCATAGACCATGCCGCGAATGCCGCCGACCTGCTCCGATGCATTTGCAATTGGCAGTATCAGCAAAACAGTTAAAAGACAGCATACTGAAAATCGTTTGTTCATATGTTGAAAAAATTCTTTTCTGACGAAAAGTGTCGTATTCTATAGTTGCAATTTGCGGTCTACCAGGGTTCCTGCAAGCTGCCCTGTATGGAATGAATCAGGTTCCAGGATTCGTCATCCGGCTCCGTCCCCGATAGCGCTATCGAGCTGCATGTGGCCGACAAGTCTTCGGCGCGGGGTCTTGAATTGGGATTTTGATTGCCTGCCTCAAGAGCCTTTTTGTAAACCGCCATGGCCAGATCGGTTTGGCCAATGGCTCGGCAGGCTTCCGCCAGGGGACGAAGAGCCCCCGCCCGATAAATATCGGTAATCCCTTTGTATTTTTCGTCATACTCTCGGACCAGCTTTTCGGCCTCGTCTTTTGCGGTTTGTGTATTTCCGATCTGATAATTTAATTCAATCACTTTGGAGCAAACCGGAATGTAATTTTCCAGGGGCCATTGGTACTCATCCAGAAAAATCCGCATTTGATTGATTAATTCAGCCGCCTTCTGGTGATCCTTGTGTGCAATCGCAATATTGGTCAACTCCGTCAGAATATCCATCTTGATCGGAAGGGGAACTTTGGTCCACGCTTTTTTGATCTTTTCCTCAGCCAAAGCGCGGCGTTCGGGGTTGTCATAAAACCGGTTGAACAACTGGGCATAGCCGTGGAGGGCGCTGATTGTTGTGTCAAATCCAAACAAGGCCACCAGGCCATCCAATGTCTGAATATGCTGGTCAAAATCATCCTGGACGCTGATTTTCGCCTCGGTTGCTTCCACCTGCCCGGACTCCGAATCAACCAGGTCTTTTCTGAACGGTTCGGCCTTTTCGGGCTGTCCAAGCACCGTATAGACCTGAGCAATTCGTGCTTTTATTCGGTCGCTTCGCCATTTTTGTCCATGATCAAGGGCTGCAATCTGTTCGGCTAAATGCAGTCCTTTTTCAATCCGTTCTTTGGTATCGCCTTTTAGGGCCAGGTAATAGGCGATATTGGCATAGCACAGCCCCCTGCGCCAGTCATCGATCTGATTGGCAAACAGCAACGCCTTGATCGGCTGATCTAATTTCAAGCAGGTATCGACCACTTTTTCCTGAGCCAGGCATCGGTCTTTAACAAAGGGTTCTTTGGGAATAGAGCAGGCCACTTCGAATGCCGTATCCAGCAGCTTGATCTGAAACTCGGCCAGCGGCTTATCCTGCGGCTTATTAGCAGGCCGCTCAGAAGGACTACCCGGATTATTGGCATCTGACGCAGCCTTTTCTGATGGGGCGTTCATGGAGGATGCATTCACACCAGAATCGGATTGACTATTTGCAGCATCCGGCTTTTTACTGCATCCGCACACTGATATCAACACCAATGTTGTCAAAACTAAAAATTGTGTCAATTTGTTAATGGTGTACATAGTGTTCCTTATAAGTTTTTGGGTATTTTCAGTACTGAAAACAAAGAATTCTACTACATTAAGCCAAGATTGGATGCTGTAGGGTAGTACAGAAATACGTTGTTTGCACGTTAGATTATGGTTAGCGATATATTTTGTATTCATTAGGCCACATTTTAACTTGGGAGGGTGTAGTCTCAACTCAATCTGAGGACAAAAAAAAGATGGCAGGACAAAAGGTCCTGCCATCCACTTTGAAACTAAGTACAATTTTCTGACAGAAAAATCAGATTACATCAGCCACTGACTGCTGAATTCGGCAAAGTCAGTAATATTGACTTGACCGCTGCAATCGGTGTCATGTGTAATGTCATTCATCGATGTATCGGTCATGTTATAGGCATCCGCCGCAGTCCAGTCGGCAAGCCAATTGTGGCAGACGCTGAAACCACCGGCATCTTTGGTGATCGCATCATTGGCAGCACAAGGATTAATGAAAGTTACCGCATTCATTGACAAAGTGATGGACTGGTCAGAATCATAAACGGTAGCCGCTATTGGGTCGCGGGTCAAAGCCTGAATCGGCATATTGGCAGCCGCCCTCACGTTACCGGTATTCTTGGCACCGGTCAGGGCAGTAACTTCGTCGTACATGGTGTACTTGGTGTTGGCGTACATAACGCTGTCCTGAATCTGGCAGAGGTTGCCGGCAACATCATAGACAAAATCATTGCAGCAGCCGCAGTTCATATAGTTTTCATACAGATTCAGATGGGTCTTTGTGCCGAGATTGACAAGACCGGCAGCAGAGGCCTTCCAATCGTTGTAGCTGGTGGTCCAATGCTGATACCAGTTCAGAGTGCCGTCAGCAGGAACGTTATTTACTTGCTTGACGCTGTTATTACCGTCGGCATCATAACCATCGGCGCCGTCACCGTCGTTATCATCAAACTTGACAATATCGTCGCCGCAGTTCATCCAGATACACTTGCTGTACTGAACGCGGGCGTTGTCGCGCCATGCCGTACCGGCATCGCCGCCGGTAGCACCGGGCTGACCGACAACGGTGAACTTGCTGATGCGTGTCGTGGTCATCGGCTGAGCATCGGCATCTTCCGCACCATCTGTTTCAAAAGCGTTGTCGCCAAAACCCGAACCCTGCTTGGCCAGACGGCTGTAACCCTGAACGATCAGGCCGTAGCTGGCACTGCCGCGCCAACCCTCATCGATGTCTAAGCTGTCATCGCCGATGTTCCAGATAGCAATGTGATCTAAGCAAACCGTGCCGCCCCAGATTTCGATGCCGTCATCAACGTTGTTCATGATTTCAACGTGGCTGATATCGGTAGCGCGACCTACGGCACCCAGAGACAAACCGTTAAGTTCGCTGTTGACGCCCGTAACCTTGCCGCCGTAACGAAGCGACAGGTAGCAGATCTTACCGCTGTTGTCATCATCATTGTTACCGCCATACAGGTAAGCCGAGTGACCCGTAAAAGCGGGAACCAAGCCTTCCATAACCTTCTTATTGAGGGCGTTGGGGGTCTTGGTGTTGGTATAGACGGTAACATCGCCGCCACCGGCAACCTGGTCGGCATCCAAGGACCAAGTAACAGGAACATTGCTATAGTGCGAAGCGGAAATGTAGCCGTTGCCCATAATGGTCAGGTTGCCCCATTCCTGGCAGACTGCACGCCAGACACCTGTTTTGGGATCGCCCATCGTAACGATGTCTTGGCCGCTCATGATAGAGCCTGTCCAAAGGGCGACGTCAGCAGTGGAGGTCATAATGACCGGTTCGGATTCGGTACCATTGACAAAAATCTTGGCACCGTTACAGATAGCCAAACTGCCCTGATCGGCAGGTTTGCTGGCGATAACAACACCGGCATCAATGATCAATGTTGCACCCGGCAGAACATTAACCTGACCAACCAGGTTATAGGGGTGTCCGGCTTTGGTCCAGTGAGTGCTGCCGGACAAGTCGCCGGAAACGGGTGTGGCAGCATTGGCCGCACCCGCGATGACCATACCGATCAACGCAATCAATAATAACATTTTTTTCAAGCTTTTCATTTGTTCTTTCCTTTCAATTTCGTTTTCCTGCTTGTGAGTATCTGAATACAGCCGGGCCACGCACCCGACTATCAACCCAATACCCACGACTTCTTACTACTTACACACAATACAGTTACACACATTCACACACAAAATATAGAGCTACGAGCCCTATGTCACACACAAAAAAGTTTCTCCCCTTTCTTGTCTTTTCATTCCCATCACCCATCACCGTTTGCCATAAACCTCCGTCGCCAGAATACGTTGACCAACTGAACCGCTATTATGCCTGCTATAGTTAGAAACAGATTAGGTGAAAATTAGAAAAAGAATAATTCGCCCGGCGGCACAACCCGAATTACCCTCAATAAAAGCGCATAAAACGCTTTTTTATAGGAACTTAGCGTTCCCCCGAAACATTTTGTATAGTTTAAAAGAGCTGTAAAAACTAAAAGAACGGTAAAAAACTAACTTATCTGCCTCCCCAAACCGGCCGATGACCGCCGGTGAGACTGGAAAATCGGGATAATTTAGCATTGAAAACCAAAGGAACAACCATGAGACAACTGAATGCAAACTGCGGCAAGAAAGATATGTGTATGAAGATTAACCTGTTTTCATGGGCGTCTGCCGCCTTACTATGCCTTTTTGCCGGCTGCAATTCGGACTTTCAGAACGGCTGGAACGCTTTCGAAAAGGAACAATACACGGCCGCTCTGGAACAATGGCGGCCTCTGGCTGAAAACGGAGACGCACGGGCTCAGTTTTATGTCGGCCTGATGTATGAACAGGGGCAGGGAGTTGAGCAAAACGATGCCGCTGCCGCGGATTGGTACACCCGGTCTGCCGAACAGGGTTTTTCTTTTGCTCAAAACAATTTGGGCATGCTGTATTACAAAGGGCAGGGGGTCAGCCAGGATTATCAGGAGGCGGCAAAATGGTTTCAATGTGCCGCCAGACAAAATAATACCTCTGCCGCCAACAATCTGGGTATGATGCAGATGCGCGGCCAGGCGATGCCGCAGGATAGCGATAAAGCCGCCAGTCGTCTTCGCAGCGCCGCATTGGAAGGCGACGCCAACGCCCAGTTCGCATTGGGGTCGATGTATCACAAGGGAACCGTCGTTACACAGAATGACAGACAAGCGGCGAAATGGTTCAAACTGGCCGCCGAACAGGGACACCCAGCCGCCCAGAATATGCTCGGCGTGATGTACGATCGCGGACAGGGCGTGATGCGGGTGCCCGACAAGGCCGTCCAGTGGTATCAGCGGGCCGCTGACCAGGGATATGCGCCTGCCCGGAACAATTTAGGCCTGATGTATATGGAAGGAAAGGGCGTCGAGCAGGATTATAAGAAAGCAAGAAGCCTCATCGAACCGATTGCCGAACAGGGTTTCGCTGAGGCGCAATCCTGCATGGGGCTGCTGTATTATCACGGCAAAGGCGTCGAGCAGGATTATTCGCAGGCGCTGCGGTGGTATCGGCTTGCCGCCGATCAGGGTTTTGCCGAGGCGCAGCACACACTCGGACTGATGGCTTACGAAGGGCACGGGGTTGCGAAGGATTATTCACAGGCGCTGCGGTGGTATCGGCTTGCAGCTGAACAGGGGTACGGTCCGTCTTTGAATAATTTGGCGCTGATGTATTATGACGGCGCCGGGGTTGCACAGGATTATCAGCAGGCACTGGACTGGCTGCGGCTTGCCTGCGAACACGAGGTCGCGCAGTCCCAATACACACTCGGCTGGATGTACTATAAAGGGCTTGGCGTCGAACAGGACTACACAGAGGCCGCCAGGTATTTCCGCTGCGCCGCCGAGCAGGGATTTGCCCTGGCACAAAGCCGGCTGGGACTGATGTACATCAAGGGGCTTGGCGTTCCTCACGACGATAAACAAGCCGCCAGATGGCTGCGGTTGGCTGCCGATCAGGGGTACACAACTGCCCAAACGAATCTGGCCATGATGTACATCAAAGGACAAGGCGTTTCCAAAGACGACAAGATGGCGGCCGACTATTTCACCCGCGCTGCCGTACAGGGCGACGGCGCTGCACAGGCAAAATTGGCGATGATGTATGAATATGGCCGCGGCGTCGAACAAGACGCCGTGATCGCGCAGCAATGGCATAAACGTGCGCATGACCAGGAATACAGGAAAGTTTCGCAGCAGTCGCAAAATGTCATTGCGGCCAACCTGGAATGAGGCGTTGCTGATACACCTTATTGATTGTTGAAAAAATGGCCAAACAAATCGTGTTATTCCCGCCCCGCGCATTGGCGGGGGCAGGCTCTGCGCGGGTATGGCACACGTTTATTTGAAACGTTAAGTGTATTATTCAAAGAGCATTAAAGCAGTGCCGGCACTCGACTTAATGGCAATCTTGTCTGCCGCAGCACAAACATCCTAAACCTGCCGTTCAAAGGCAATCGTAAGCGCCGCTGTTGGGATATTGAGCGCAAACCGGGGGAGATTTTTTTTACAGTTATCTCACATCCTTCCAATATCGGTTTAACAAAAGCGCATAAGATGATGGGTGGAAAATACGCCGTTAATCTGATTGCGAGGTGCTTTATGATGTCTCATTCATCACTGATGCCGTTTGAGTCGCTAATTGACTATTTGAGCAGTCATGGGTTTGCAAATAGGCTTGATGCAATAATGCAAATCAGGAGGCTTCATTTTGACAGCAATTTACAGAATCCCAAGTCGTTGAATCTGTCGGATGAGTGCTGTCAGAAATTTGCCAATACGTGGTGGGAAGTTTGCTGGCCGTCCCCCAAAGCCGACCTGAGCAATCCGCCCCAATGCATGTACCTGGCAGATTCGCTCAGGGATGCTCTGCGGTTGCGGCCCAATATCAACATTATGTTTTGGCCCGACCGGCCAAAGTCCTTCGCAAAATATCTCATCTGCAATGATGATTGGTCTGAATACGATGATGAGCTGGCTGAAGAGGCCGTGATGGAATGTCCCTAAGGCCGCCAGGCAAACCTCTCTTCCATGCGTTTGTCAGGGCAATAGCGGATTTCTAACCAGCGGCTCATGATTCCTGAATCAAAAAATGGATAGTGTGGTACAGAAAAAGAAAAATTAGGATATGAAAGGAAGCGGCCATGGAGAACAAAGTAAAATTAAATGAACCCATGAGAGGGGAACGGGTCGAAAACCTGATGCTGATGTCGGTGTTGGGGCAGGAGCCGTTTCGCGCTCAAGCTTTGCAGGAGTTGCAGAGACGACGGCTGATCCCCAATCCGGATCAATTTGTCGATGCGTTTATGACCAACCTGGGCGTGGCCTGTTAATACTGCGGAAGAGTCAGTGTGAAAAGGCTGCCTTTACCGGGGGTGCTTTCAACGGCAACCGTTCCCTTGTGGCATTGTGCGATATGCTTGACAATCGCCAGTCCCAGGCCGGTGCCGCCCAACATGCGGCTGCGTGCTTTATCCACTCGGAAAAACCGCTCAAAGATGCGTGCCTGATGCTCTGCTGCAATCCCGCAGCCGAAATCCTGAACTCGAATAATCACTTTTTCCTCGGCGGATACGGCAGAAATATTGACCTGGCCGCCCCGGGGGCTGTATTTAACGGCATTATCGGCCAGATTCAATACGGCCTGCACCAGCAGGGATGCATTCGCTTTCGCTTTTAAATCCGTCGGACATTCCAGATTAATTTCAACCTGCCGCTGCTTAGCCTTATAACGGCACAGCTCCGCCGCCTCTTTGAGAATTTCCGAAATGGCGCATATTTCAAACGAGATATACACATTGTGCCCATCCTGCTCCAGCTCACACAACTGCAGCAGGTCTTCGATGATGGAATTGAGACGCCCGGCCTGGCGCGCGACAATACCCAGAAAGCGCTTTGTGTCCTCCGGCGAATGGATCGTGCCGTCCAGCAGCGTTTCGATAAATCCCTGAATGGAGGTGATCGGCGTTTTTAACTCATGCGAGACATTGGCGACAAAATCGCGCCGCACCTGCTCAAGCTGATAAAGCCGCGTGATGTCATTGAAAACAATCAAGGCTCCAATTTGTTCCGAATGGCCGCCCAGAAGCACCGATGAGCGAACCTGAACATACCTTTCCGTCTGATCGGGGCCAAGCATCAGTATTGCTTCCTCGGCGGGCGGCAGACTGTTGAGAGCATTTTGTACAAATTGCTGAAGACGGCTGTCGCGGATGACTTCTCCAACTGAAAGACCAATCGCCCTGGCTGGGTCCAGTTTCAGCATGGCCGCCGCCGAAGCATTCACAGAAAGACAGCGCCCCCGTACATCAAAAGCCGCCAATCCTTCCTGCATCGAGCCTAAAATGGCGCGCTGTTGGTTCTCGGAACGGGCTGCGGCCTGTATCCGTTGATTTAACTGCTCGGCCATCGCGTTAAGAGACCGTGCAATCTCAGCCATTTCCCCACAGCCCTCTGCAGTCAGACGGTGTTCAAGATTGCCCATGGCAAATTGCTCAGCGCCCTGCTGCAGAATGGTCAGAGGACGCGACCACCTCCACGACAACAGTACGCTGATTACCGCCAGCCCCAGGACAATCATCAGACTGTACCGCAGATAATGACGCCTTAATGAACCCAGTGTCTCTTCCACCTCGGTCAGCGGCAGCGAAGTTCGCACCACCGCAACCGCCTGACGGTCCCGAATAACAGGAACCGCAACATACATCATCCGCTGCTTGAGTGTTGCACTGATGCGGCGTTCGGAGTAGCCGACATTGCCAGCCAGCGCCTGCTGAACTTCAGGACGGTCGCTATGATTTTCCATCGCCGCAGAATCAGTGTTTGATTCGCCCAGTACGCGGCCGGTATTTTCAATCACCGTAATGCGCGTGCCGATTTCCTGACCTGTCTTTTTGCACAGCAGGTCAATTTCGGCGATTTCCATGTTGTCAATAGCATCACGGAATATCTGAGATGCCAGACGGGCGCGACACTCCAGTGATTGACGGATTTGATGTGTAAAAGCTTGGTTGGCCAGAATGGAGGCATTCCAATAAAATGCCGCCAGAGCGACAAGTGCAATCAGTATATGCGAGAGGAATACCTGCCACAATAAGCGTTTTTTCATTCTTTTCTGTCCATGGGGGCAAGGCGATTCGAACTTATTCTTTCATTCGGTAGCCGACGCCCCGAACGGTTTCAATATAATTTCCCGCGGAACCCAGTTTTTTGCGAAGACCGACAATCTGGACGTCCACCGAGCGGTCGGTTACAGGATAATCGCTGCCGTGAACGGCGTCAACAATTTGATAACGGGTAAAAACCCACCCCGGACGACTGGCCAGAAAGCGCAGCAGGCCGAATTCCGTACTGGTCAGTTCAACGGGCTTGCCTTTGACCGCGACGCGATGACGGCCGCTGTCGATTTCAATCTCATGAACCCGCAGCACAGGTTTATCGGATGGTTCGGCTGCCTGATCTCTTCGTAGAACTGCCCGAATCCGAGCCAGCAGCACCCGCGGGCTGAACGGCTTGGCAATATAATCGGCGGCACCCATCTCCAATCCGGCCACGATATCGGCTTCGGTACCCTTGGCGGTAACCATAATAATTGGGATAGAACTGGTTTTGGGCTCCTTTTTAAGGGCGCGAAAGACCTCCAGCCCGTCAATTCCAGGCAGCATCAGGTCTAACAAAATCAAATCCGGCACCAGAGAGGCCGCTTTGGTCAACCCCAGAGGGCCTGTCGCAACCGCATCGACACGGTAGCCGTTTTTCCTCAGATTGTAACAGATCAATTCCTGTACATCTTCTTCATCTTCAATAACTAACACTTTTTCATCTGCCATTGCATCTATCCTTATATAAACCGGCATCATTATCAGTCTATCACATTAGAGATTAGTTAGCAATAGATTAGAGTTGTGTTCTATTTTTCACTTGTCCCTTGGATATGATGTAAGAACAGGAACTATGGGTGCGGTATTGTGTCAAACAGCGGGTACGCAAAGGACAAGTACGATCCCAAAGGGGTTGTGGCATTTTTGATGCCCGGATGACAATAGGATGACACGAAATAAATGGGCAATAAAAAAAACGGAGAGGGAGGGATTCGAACCCTCGGTGCGAGTTATTACCCACACGACGGTTTAGCAAACCGTTGCCTTCAGCCTCTCGGCCACCTCTCCATCTGTAAAATCGCACACTTTCCGGCGACAATTTCGCACTTACTTTACACTCCACCTACCCATACTGCAAGAAAATTAACGGCAAATTCTACTATTTTGGTGCAGATAAACCGCCGCACCTTGACCTGCCTGAAGGGATGGCTCCCCTGTGTATCCATTACACGAAAGGGTACAAGGTGCCTGATGAGGCGCAAAGATGTCTCGAAAAATAATCAATAACCCATCATTATTAAATGACTTATGGGATTGCGTTTGGAGGGACTCGAACCCCCAACCCTCAGTTCCGAAGACTGATGCTCTATCCAATTGAGCTACAAACGCCGATAGCAATTACTATACCCGCGGGCCGATAGATTGGCAAGTGTTTTGGCAGCAAAGAATTTTGCCGAAGGCCGTATTGTTGAAAAACCAAAAGAAGGAAACATCGGAATTAACTCTAAATTACACTATTACTAACTTAGTATATCAGCAATATAATAAATATGTGCGAAATGTGCATAAAACGCCAATTTTAAAGCAACCATCAATCATTATACGAAAAAAGTAAAACGTCCCATTTTTGCAACCCTGCTTTTCACGAAACCGGACTTGTTCAGCAAATCGAGTTTTGCTTCCGTTCCCAAACAAACCATCTACAATACCGCTCATGCGGCACAAATGTCTGAAAGTTTCAAGGAAATAGCGGCTTGGGGTCGATAAAGAGGCAATCTGTAAATGATAACACCAGACTCCAGATAAGGAAAGGTTTAACAATGGCCAAAACTAAAATCAAATCTATCGCAGTGATGACTGGCGGAGGCGACTGTCCGGGCTTAAACGCGGTCATTCGTGCGGTTGCCAAAACAGCAATGAATCAATACGGCTTAGATGTGTGGGGCGTCGAAGATGGCTATCAGGGGTTGATTGAAGACCGTATTATCCCCCTGGATTACCGGTCGGTCAGCGGGATTTTGACCGTCGGCGGCACCATTCTGGGGACGTCCAATACCTCCAACCCGTTTGCCCATCCCGTGCAGATTGGCAAAAAGATGGTCGTCAAAGACCTGTCCGAGCAGTGTATGGTCAATCTGGGCAAACGCGGCATCGAGGCTCTGATTTGCATCGGAGGCGATGGGACAATGACCTCGGCGGCGGCATTTTGCAAAAAGGGGCTGACGGTGATGGGCGTTCCCAAGACGATTGACAACGATATCTACGGAACAGACATCACCTTCGGTTTTGATACGGCGGTAACGACGGCGACGGAGGCGATTGATAAATTGCATACGACGGCCAGCTCGCACCATCGGGTGATGCTGCTGGAAGTGATGGGACGGTATGCCGGCTGGATTGCCCTGCAAGCCGGCGTGGCCGGCGGAGCGGATGTGATTCTGATTCCAGAGATTCCCTATCAGATTGACAAGGTTGCAGACTATGTGCTGGGGCGGTCGCGCGGCGGACGCAAATTCAGCATCGTCTGTGTCGCTGAGGGCGCCAAAGCCAAAGGCGGCAAAATGGTCGTCGCCAAGACGCTCAAAAACAGCCCTGACCCGATTCGTCTGGGCGGCATATCGTTTGTGCTGGCCGACCAGTTGGCACATCTGACCGGCCTGTCCTGTCGGGCGGTCAATCTGGGTCATGTCCAGCGGGGCGGGATTCCGACGCCGTTTGACCGGGCATTGGCGACACAATATGGCCATTATGCCCTGGAATTGCTGGTTGCCGGCAAGACCGGCAGGCTGGTCGTGATGAAAAACGGCAAATTGGACAGCGTACCGGTAGGCTATGCCGCCGGCCGCATAAAGACCGTGCCGCAAAATCATCCCCTGATTGCCGCGGCCAGGGGCGTCGGCACTTGTTTTGGGGTATAAAAATAAAAGCATAACAAAGATTGCACAGGACTGTTTCGGGTCGGAATTGTCTTATGCAATCGATGTTGGATTTGAGTCAGGACAAACGGGCGGGGGAGATTGTATCCCGGCTGGCGGCGGCCAAACCCGAACAGGGGGCGGTTTGTGTCAGCGGGACATGGGGATCCTATGCGCCGTTATTGGCCGCTCACATCGCCAAAACCCTCAATCGCCCGCTTTTGTACATCAGTCCGCATATCGATGACGCCGACCGGGTGTGCGACGATTTGCAGACCTTTTGCGACTTGCCTGTCCATATCTTTTCCGTATGGGAGGACAATTCCCAGATGGCGGCATCGGATGAAATCGGCTCTCAGCGGTTGCGTCTGGCGTTGGAAATGCACCGCCGCAAAGAACAGCGATCTAATTCAAGCCCTTTAATCATCAGTACCTGTGTGCAGGCTTTGATTCAGCCGGTCGCCCGTGCGGAGTTAATCGAGCAGCGGCAATTGGATTTTGCTGTCGGCAAGTCGGCGGCGATGGAATCGGCGGTCGAGTGGCTCGTATCTGCCGGCTTTGAGCGGACGGATATGGTGGACAGCCCCGGCCAGTTCGCCTGCCGCGGCGGGATTTTGGATATCTATGCGATGATTTGCATCACGGGCGGCAATACGGACACCAGCCGCCAGCCGCAAGCCTTTCGCGTGGAGTACTTCGGCGACGAGGTGGAGAGCATTCGACACATCGACCTGGATACGCAGCGGTCAGGCAACTCTATCGAGCAAATCAGCATTGTCGGCTTACCATCCGAGACCGCTGATCGAGATGCGGGACAGTTGTTTCTGGAAACCCTGCCGCCGGATATGCTGGTGTATATCGAAGAACCGCTGCGATGTGCGGAAGTGTCGGAGGTGTTTCTTAACCGTCTGGATGATGTGCGAGGGCTGTATCCGTGGGCGGCAATCTATCGGGCGATGCAGCCGTTTGGCAGAGTTGAAATCAGCCGTTTTTCCGCCGGCGGCGACACGGTGCATCTGAATGTGAACAGCGCTCAGGAGTTTGAGCGGCGCAGCGGGGACTTGTGGCAGAATAAGCGAAATGTACTGGAAACGCTGGTACGGCGTGCCGATGACCATACGGTCTATTTATATTGCGAAAATGCCGCCGAGGCGGGGCGTGTTAGGGAAATTGTCGGCAGCCTGCCGGAAACATTTCATCTTCCGGTCGGTTTTATCCATCAGGGTTTCATCATGCAAGACCTCAAGACGATTGTCGTTAGCCATCACGAATTGTTCGGCCAGTCTTCCATCCGCAGGCAGCTTGCCAGTTTTCAGACCGCTACGCCCATAGACAGCCTGCTGGATTTGCACAAGGGCGATTATGTGGTGCATGTCTCATACGGTATCGGGCGTTTTGCCGGTCTTGAAACCATCGAAAAAGGCGGCCATTCGGGAGAGTATCTGACGCTCGAATATGCCGACAAGGTCAAGCTGCATGTACCGGTGTCCAATGTCCATCTGGTGCATAAGTTTATTGGGTCGATGCCGCGAAAACCCATATTGAGCCGCATCGGCACAAAGAAATGGGAAAAACAGAAAGACCAGGTGCGTCAGGGTGCGGCAGACCTCGCGGCAGAGCTGCTGGAAATCCAGGCAAGCCGTCAGCGGCTTGGAGGCTATGCGTTTGGCGCCGATACGGCCTGGCAAAAAGAATTTGAGGAGGCATTTGCCTATCAGGAGACGCCGGACCAGATTACCGCTTCCAGCCAAATCAAGGGCGATATGGCGGCGGCAATTCCAATGGACAGGTTGCTGTGCGGGGATGTGGGCTACGGCAAGACGGAATTGGCGATGCGGGCGGCGTTTAAGGCGATTCAGGCGCAAAAGCAGGTGGCCGTACTGACGCCGACAACGGTACTGTGCGTACAGCACGGAAGAACCTTTGCTGAGCGGTTTTCCGATTTTCCGGTCGTTATTGAGGTTCTCAATCGGTTCACGCCATCCAAAGAAATTCGGCGTATCTTGGAAGCCTGCCGGCAAGGCAGGGTGGATATTCTCATCGGCACACATCGGATATTAAGCGACGATGTTAGCTTTCGCGATTTGGGGCTGCTGATTATCGACGAGGAGCAGCGGTTTGGGGTCGAGCATAAGGAACGGCTCAAACGCTTTCGGGTCAATATCGATGTGCTGACGATGACGGCGACGCCTATCCCGCGCACGCTGCATTTATCGATGCTGGGGCTTCGCGATATCAGTTCGCTGGCGACAGCGCCATTGGATAGGCGTTCGGTGGCGACACGGGTCTGCCGTTTTGACCCGGATTTGATTCGCAAGGCGATTTTGTTTGAATTGAGCCGCGAAGGGCAGATATTTTTTGTGTATAACCGTGTGCAGACTATTGAAAAGGCTGCGCAGATGGTTCGCGATATTCTCAAAGATCCATCGATTGTTGTCGAAGCCGCTCACGGCCAGATGCATCGCCACGACCTGGAAGAGGCGATGGTTCGGTTTGTTCAGGGCAAAACGCAGGTTCTGGTTTGTTCGACGATTATCGAGGCGGGGTTGGATATTCCCAACGCCAATACGATGATTATCTGCGATGCCGACCGATTCGGTCTGGCGCAATTACATCAGCTTCGCGGCCGCGTAGGACGCTATAAACATAGGGCGTTTGCCTATCTGCTGCTGCCGCAAAACCGCCCCATTCAGCCAATTGCGGCAAAACGCCTGAAGGCGATTGAGGAATTCTCGCAATTGGGTGCAGGCTTTCGCATAGCACTGCGGGATTTGGAGATTCGCGGTGCGGGCAACATTCTGGGAGCCGAGCAATCGGGACATATCAACACCGTCGGCTATGAGATGTATTGCCGGCTGCTGAGCGAGGCGGTCAAGAAGCTTAAAAATGAGCCGATTGAGCAGCCAGCCTCGACGGTCATCGACCTGGGATTTCATGCGGTCATTCCCAAACAGTACATCGCTTCCGACCGTCAGCGGATGGAGGCGTATCGGCGTATCGGCAAACTGACCAATACGGAGGATATCCGGCGGTTTGAGGAAGAATTGCGGGATTTGTTCGGGGCGGTTCCCCGACAGACCGGCTGGCTGCTGGACATGACCGAACTCAAGCTGCTTGCCTGCCGATGGAAAATCAAAAGCATTGTGGTGCAGAATCAGGATGTTATTTTCCAGTTTGAATCCGGGGCGTCGTCGGGGGATTTATTTGCCCGCAGTCCGGGCAGAGTGAGCATTCCCGACCCCAATACGGTTTATGTGCGGCTTGAAAAGGCGTATCTTGAGCCGGCAACCCTGTTGAGCATCCTTAAAAAACTGCTCAAACGAAAACCGCCGGCGGCGTGAGTTTTCAGAAAAGCCTTTTCTTTTAGAGGTGGTTTTATATAATGTCCTCAGATATGGATTTTTGATAAAAAGGATTGACTATGACGATCAGGATACTTGCGGTTTTGGCGGCTGCGGCAGCGGTTTGTATCGGCGGCTGTGCGGACAAGGTGCCGCACGGTAAATATACCGTCGAACAAATGCGGACCATTCCATTTCCAAACCGCTATGATTTACCCACCCCCAGCGGCGGGATGACGCTCAATGTGGGAACCCAATCGATTACGACCAAACAAGTCGCCGATGAGATGGAACGACGAGGCAATAAAAAATTTGCCGCCGGAGGGGATTATGCCTACTTCCGTCAGCAGATGTGGACACCGTTCCGCGATGAAATTCAGGGACGCGTGGTCGAAATTCTGCTGTATGAGGCTGCCAAAAAGAAGGCGCCTGAAAATATCGAGGATATGCTGGATAAGGCAACCGAAAAGGAAATCAGCCGGTTTGTCGCCAGCTTCGGCAATAATTATGCACTGGCCGAAGAGCAGATTCGAAAATTGGGTTATGACTGGAAAACCTTTCGGGATTTTCAACGGCGGATGATTATGGTGCAGTCCTATCTGGCTGACCAGTTCAAGGACAAAAAAGTGGTTTCCCTAAGCGATATGCAGGCGTATTATCAGAAGCATCGACAGCAAGACTACTGCCATCCGGGGACCCTTGGCTTTCGATTTATCGATATCATTCCGTCACGGCTGGACGCATCGCTGATTGAACCGTATGAAAGCGCCGACATCGCGGCGCTGCGGCTCTGTGTTGACATAATCGACAAGCTTTGCACAGGGCAAGATTTTGCGGCGCTGGCACAGCAGTATTCACAGCATCCGCTGGCAAAGTCCGGCGGCCGGATTGAGACAACGATTGGCTCTAATTCGCTCGCCGAGCCGTATGCCATGCTCGAACGCACAGCGCTGGAAATGGATCCCAATCAGATTCGGGGGCCGCTTGTCGCTGAAGGACACTTGTTTATTATTAAGCTGGAATCCAAGCAATCGGCCGGCTGTCAGCCGTTTGAGGATGTGCAGGCGCAGATTGAAGAGACCCTGCAGCAGGAGTTTCGCCGCAAGCAATATAACGACTTATTCGCCAGAATGTCTCGTAGTGTCGATCCGCTGCAGTTTGAGCAATTTCTGGATCATTGCCTGATAGATGCGTATGGCCGATGGAGGCAATAGCCGGCGATGAAAATTATCGCACATGGAATTGATTTGGTGGATTTTGAACGCATTGGCCGGATGATGGAACGCCACGGCGACCGATTTTTGGAGCGGGTCTTTACGCAGCGCGAGCGGGATGATGCCGCGGCGGTCAAAAACCAAATCGAGAAACTGGCTGGCCGTTTTGCCGCCAAAGAAGCGGTGATGAAATTAGTCGGCACCGGCTGGCGGGACGGCGTAGCCTGGACGGATATCGAGGTCGTCAATGACGCCCTGGGGCGCCCGCTGGTCAATATCAGCGGGCGGATTCGCCAACTTGCCGACAGTGCCGGAGTTGAACAGATTACACTCAGTATTACCCATACCGCGCAATTTGCCATCGCCTCGGCGGTGGCGCTGCAAAATCAAATATGAACACATCCTTTGACTGCATTGTGGTTGGAGCCGGCCACGCCGGAGCCGAAGCCGCCTGGGCGGCAAGCCGTCTGGGGGCCAAAACCCTGCTGATTACCATGAGCCGCGATACCATCGCCAAGATGAGCTGCAACCCTGCCATCGGCGGCGTCGCCAAAGGGCAGATTGTCCGCGAAATCGATGCTCTGGGCGGCTTAATGGGGCTGGCGATTGACGCGACGGGGATTCAGTTTCGGATGCTCAACCGCTCCAAGGGACCGGCCGTGCAAAGCCCTCGCGCCCAGGCGGACAAGTACAAGTATAAAGAATATATCCGTCAAGCCTTGGAGTCGGCGGATAACCTTACTATTGTTGAGGCGACCGCAGCGGAGGTTCTGACGCAGCAGAACGCGGTTATCGGTGTGCGGTGTCTGGATGGCAGCGTCTATCGTGCGCCAACGGCAGTCATCACTGCCGGAACTTTCCTCAAAGGCGTGATGCACATCGGCGCCGAGCAAATGCAGGGGGGACGGCTGGATGAGCCGGCGAGCAATGAACTTTCCGACAGCCTTCGCGGTCTGGGATTGACGCTGGGGCGGCTCAAAACCGGAACGCCCGTGCGGCTGGCCGGAGACTCGATCGAATACGATAAACTCGAAATCCAGCCCGGCGATGAGATTCCGGCTCCGTTTTCGTTTCTCAACGACCGCATTGACCGAAAGCAGATTCCCTGCTGGGTTACCTGGACTAATGAGGCGGTTCACCAGTTGCTGCGGGACAATCTGCATCGGGCGCCGATGTATTCAGGACAGATACAATCGGTTGGCCCCCGCTATTGTCCGAGCATCGAGAGCAAGATTGTCCGCTTTGCCGATAAATCCCAGCATCAAGTCTATCTGGAACCGGAAGATGAGGCGATATCGACGATTTACTGCAACGGCATCAGCACTTCGTATCCCAAAGACATTCAAGAGCAAATGCTTAAGTTGATGGCCGGCACGCAAAACGCCCGCATTGTGCATTATGCGTATGCGATTGAATATGACTATTGCCCCGCACAGCAATTGAAGGAAAATCTGGAGACGCGGCTGATATCCGGGTTGTTTCTGGCCGGCCAAATCAACGGCACCAGCGGTTATGAGGAGGCCGCCGGACAAGGGCTGCTTGCCGGCGTCAATGCCGCCCGCAAAGTCGCCGGACTCGACCCGCTGGTCTTGGGACGCGACCAAGCGTATATTGGCGTGATGATAGACGATTTGCTGACTCGCCCGATTGATGAGCCGTACCGGATGTTCACCTCGCGGGCTGAATATCGCCTGTATCTTCGCAGCGACAATGCGGATATGCGGCTTACGCCCATTGGTGTCCAAATCGGTCTTGCGGATACGATGCGGCAGCAGCGATTTACCAAAAAATGCTCGGATATGGAGCAATTGCGGCAATTCCTGCACACGACCCGCCGGCAGGGCAAGACACTGTGGCAGATTTTGCGTCAGCCGCAAAGCCATCTGGCCGAGACGCTGGCACAGGATGAGCAGGTCGCATCGCTTGGGTTTTCGGATGAGACCGTGATGGCGGTGGCAACCGAAGCCCGCTATGAGGGCTATTTGGACAGGCAGCAGCGGGAAATCGCCCAATTCCGCAATCTGGAAAATATCCGCATCCCCGATGGGCTGGATTATTATTCCATCCCGCAGTTGCGGAACGAAGCCAAAGAGCGGCTCAGTAATGCCCGTCCGTTTAATCTGGGACAGGCATCCCGCATCGGAGGACTAACGCCGGCTGACATCGCGGTACTGCAAATCTTTCTCAAAAAACAATAGCCCACGCGGAATCTATACAAGCCATATCACGATAATTGCCGCCAGTATCCAGCAATAGATTGCAAAATAGCGGAACTTGCGTTTTCGCGAAATTCTAATCAGGACTTTCAATGCCGCTACACCGACGACCGTTGCGGCAAGTACGCCGCACAGTACAGCCATCAAGGGAAGCTGGTCGGAAAACAGCACATCCCGGTCGTCAATGAGTTTGACAACGGTGCCGCCCAGGATTGCCGGAATGGAAATCAGAAAACTGAATTCGATTGCCCAGCGGCGTTTGAGTCCCAGCAGGATGGCCGCCGAAATCGTCGAGCCGCTGCGGGAGACGCCTGGCAAAATCGCAACGTCCTGTGCGACGCCGATGCCGATTGCCATCCAGGGGCTAAAGCGGCGTATGCCTTTGCTGTTTTTGCGGACATAATCGGTCGCCATTAAGACGCACGCTGTGATTGCCCAGAACAATGCGACCCATATCGGTTTTCGTGCCGACTCCAGCGGGTCTTTGAAAAACACATAAATCAAACCGGTGATGACTGTCGTCAGGATTGCCAGCAGGATAAGCCGAATTGAGGGGGACTTTCGGACGATCTGCGGCAGGGTGCTGCCGTATCTCTTGAAGTTCGCTAAATCCCTGACGAGCAGGATAAAGCTGCGGTAATAGACGATGGCGATGGATAGCACCGTGCCGATATGCAGCGACAGGTCAAACAGCAGCATTTGCGGGCCTTCGGGGTTGGGCAATGGTAAAATATGTTCGGCGACGACTAAATGGCCGGACGAGGAGACGGGCAGAAATTCCGTTAAGCCCTGCAAGGCACCCAGAAAAATTGCCATCCAGACCGTCAGGCCGCCAGACTGGCTGTCCGACAGCGGCGGCGGCAGAAGGTTGGCGACGACAAATACGCCCGCTGCCCACAGGCCTGCGGCAAGGTCGTCGGCGGCAATGCCCCAGCCGGCAGGCAGATGTTCGAGCTGTTTACAGGGCCAGGGCTTAAAGATGTCGAATATCCGAAATAAGCCGAACGCAATCGCAGCAGTCAGGCAAATGGTAGGAGCCGGGAAAAAACAGGCGATAAGCAACACCAGCGACTGGCCTGCCCATTCATCACTGACGATTTCGGATGGGTCGTTGTTGCGGGTTTTGGCAATCACATGCGGGGAAAACAGGATAGTAATTGCTGTGCCGGCCAGAACAAAAACACCCATTACCGCCGGATTGGCGGCAGGGGCAAAATACCCCAGCACCATAAAAATCACAACCGGCGCCACGGAACCCCAGGTTCCCGGCGCGATGGGCAGTTTGCCCAGGCCAAAACAGCTTGTCAAAAGCGATTTCATTGTACCAAAATCCTTAAAAACGCCCAATTTCAACCGACCTGTATTTACTTTATCGGCAATTGAGTGAAAAGGCAATTGGAAATGTCGTGAGTTTTTGAAAACGCCGGCATTTAAATAAAAAAAAGCAAAAGCGAGAAAATAGGCCGAACAAACTTTCTAAATAAGTGTAATAACTATATAATTGAAACGTTTATATAGTTGTTAATATGGATAGATTCAGGAGTGGAAAATACAGATAATAAAATGCAGTGTTTTGAGGATTTGTGCAGAAAATCGGGGTTGAAGTTGACTCCCCAGAGACAGACTGTATATAAAGCCTTAATCAATACCCATCAGCATCCGACCGCCGAGGAAATTTATCGGGAAGTTAAAAAAGACATCCCTAATATTTCTTTAGATACAGTCAATCGAACGCTGTTAACCTTTGCCCATATTGGAGTTGCGTTTGTGGTGGAAGGGACGGGGCAGCCGAGACGGTTCGACGGCGACCTGGAAAATCATCAGCATTTTCTTTGTGTCCGGTGCGGTAAAATAGTTGATTTTAAATCGGATGCGTATGACAATATCGTGCTGCCGGAAGAGTTTGAGAGCGGCTATGAAATTTTACGAAAAACAGTGTATCTTGAAGGGATTTGTCCCTGTTGTGTCAATTCATCAGAAAGCAAAGAAATTTTTAATTAACAGGAAAGCGAGGTTTTAATGAGTATTAAAGGAAGTAAAACGGAAAAGAATTTAATGGCCGCATTTGCGGGCGAATCGCAGGCGAGAAACCGCTATACGTATTTCGCGGGCAAAGCCAAAAAAGAGGGTTATGAGCAGATTGCGGCGATTTTTGAAGAGACCGCCAACCAGGAAAAGGAACATGCCAAGCGGTTCTTTCAGTTTCTCGAAGGCGGGGAATTGGAAATTACGGCATCCTTTCCGGCAGGGGTTATCGGCAGCACGCAGGAGAACTTAAAGGCGGCGGCCGCGGGGGAACATCACGAAACAACCGAAATGTACCCGACTTTTGCCAAGACAGCGGAAGCAGAGGGGTATGTTGAGATTGCGGCCGTTTTCCGCAAAGTTGCCAATGCGGAGTCACGCCATCGCGACCGCTATCTCGCACTGGAAAAAAATATTGCCGGCGGTCAAGTATTTAAGAGAGCCACCAAAGTCCGCTGGGTCTGCCGCAATTGCGGATATGTGCATGAAGGGCCGGAAGCCCTCAAAGTCTGTCCTGCCTGTACACATCCTCAGGCGTACTTTGAGCTGGAAGTAGCTAACTACTAATCAAGGCTTCGGAGTTAAGGTCTTGTTTCTGCATGGGTTAACGTTGTGGGGCGGTCGTGTGGCCGCCCACAGCGTACAAAACGCAAAAAACGATGAAACGAACATTGACTATCTGTTTATCAGGCATTTTGGCAGTTTTGTCTGTCGGATGCCAAAGGAGTACTACCATGGAAGAAAGAACGGGAGTTGTTACATTCAAAGGCGGCGCCTTAACCCTTTTGGGCAAAGCAATTAAGGTTGGCCAGCAAGCCCCGGATTGTACCCTCACCGCGGTGGATTTGTCCGGCGTTAAGATTTCTTCATTTGCCGGCAAGGTCGTCGTAATATCGGCGGTTCCATCGCTGGATACGCCAGTTTGTGATATTCAGACCCGAAAATTCAATGAAAAAGCCGTCTCTTTGGGTAAAGATGTTGTTGTTTTGACGGTGAGTATGGATTTGCCGTTTGCTCAGAAGCGGTGGTGCGGTGCGGCCGGCGTGGACAGGGTTCAGACGCTGAGCGACTATAAGGCCGCCGAATTCGGCAAGTCGTATGGACTTTTAATCAAAGAGCTGCATTTATTGGCGCGTGCGGTTTTGGTGCTTGATAAAGCGGGCGTTATCCAGTATATTCAGGTTGTACCTGAAGTTGCATCCGAGCCGAATTATGATGCGCCTCTGGAAGCAGTAGAGAAACTGATATAGACCGACAGCCCGATTTTACATAAAGAAAGGCGTGTTTCCGTGAGAACGTTAGCAAATAATGTGTATGCCGTGGGCGTCCAAGACTGGGACAGAAGGCTTTTTGACGAGCTGGTTCCTCTGCCGGACGGTACCAGTTATAACTCCTACTTAGTCAAGGGTTCGCAAAAGACCGCTCTGATTGATACCGTGGACCCGTCAAAAACCCAAACGCTGACCGACCATCTGGTCGGCTGCGGCGTCGAGACAATTGACTATATCATTTGTAATCACGCTGAACAGGATCACTCCGGCAGTATTCCCGATATACTGCTGTTGTACCCCGATGCCAAGGTCGTAACCAATGCCAAATGCCAGTCGATGCTGATTGATCACCTGGGGCTTTCGGCCGAGCAGTTTATGGATGCACCCGACGGCGGAGAACTTTCGTTGGGCGACAAGACACTGCGGTTTATCTATACCCCCTGGGTGCATTGGCCCGAGACGATGTGCACCTATCTCAAAGAGGACAAGATATTGTTCAGTTGCGACTTTTTTGGGTCGCATCAGGCATGCAGCAATCTGTTCGTCGAAGATGAATACAAGACCTGCGAGCTTGCCAAGCGGTACTATGCGGAGATTATGATGCCGTTCCGCACAGCCATCTCGGGCAATCTGAAAAAATTAGAGCCGTATGAGATAGCGATGATTGCTCCCAGTCATGGGCCCGTCTATCCGCGTCCGGCGCTGATTATCGATGCTTACAAGGACTGGGTTAGCGACCGGGTTGTCAATATGGCGGTCGTGATGTATGTCTCCATGCACGACAGCACGCGGCGGTCGGTGGAGTATTTGGTGGAGTGTCTGACGCTCAAAGGCGTCGGCGTCAAACAAGTCAATCTGACGGGTGTGGATTTAGGGCATCTTGCGATTGATCTGGTGGATGCTGCGACACTGGTCATTGCATCGCCGACGGTTCTGGTAGGACCTCATCCGACGGCGGCGTATGCGGCGCTGTTAGTCAACGCCCTGCGTCCCAAAACCCGATTTGCGGGTATTATCGGGTCGTTCGGCTGGGGCAGCAAGATGGTCGAGCAATTGACCGGCCTGCTGGGCAATCTGAAAGCCCAGATGCTGGAGCCGGTTGTCGCCAAGGGGCTTGCCAAGCCCGAAGATTACGAAAAACTTGAAGTGTTTGCTCAGTCGATTTATGACCATCACAAGCAAGCGGGAATACTATCATAACAAATTGTCTTCCAAATTGGGAGAAAACAGATTAAACAGAAAGGATGTAATTATGGCAAAACGAATGGAAGTGTATAAGTGCGCAGCCTGCGGCAATATTGTTCAGGTGCTGCACGGCGGGGATGGCGAATTGGTCTGCTGCGGTCAGCCGATGAAGAAGCTGGTCGAAAACACCACCGACGCCGCCAAAGAAAAACATGTACCGGTTATTGAGAAAGTTGCCGGCGGGTTTAAAGTCAAGGTTGGTTCCGTTGCTCACCCGATGGAAGAAAAACATTATATCGAGTGGATTGAGCTGGTTGCCGACGGCAAGAGTTATTTTCAATACTTGTCGCCCGGACAGCCTGCTGAGGCGGTTTTTATGGTCGATGCCGCCAAGGTCTCTGCTCGGGAGTACTGCAATCTGCATGGACTCTGGAAAGGAGAATAACCTATGCTGAAAAAATCGGTTGAAAAAGAATTTAACAATCAGATTAACGAGGAAACATTCTCGGCCTATCTGTACTGGTCGATGTCGGCCTGGTGTGAAAGGCAGAATCTGCCCGGTTTTGCCAACTGGATGCGGGTGCAGGCGCAGGAAGAAATGTCCCATGCGCTGAAGTTTTACACGCATATTCTGGAGCGCGGCGGCGCGGTCAAACTGGCTGCCATTGCGGCTCCGGATACGGACTGGAAAGATGTCGAGGAGATTTTTACCGCAACGCTGCGGCACGAAAATCATATCACCGAACGCATCAATATGCTGGTCGATTTGGCAATCAAGGAAAAAGACCATGCCGGCAATCAGTTTCTCCAGTGGTTTGTCTATGAACAGGTGGAAGAAGAGAAAAACGCAGAAGCTATTGTGGGGCATCTGAAGATGCTGGGTAAGCAGCCCGGCGCCGCCCTGTATATGCTGGATAAGGAATTGGCGGCTCGTGTCTTTACAGCCCCCGCAGCGCAAGGAGATGCATAATGAGTATTACATTTAACGCCGACGAAGTCTTTGAAATGGCCGAACAGATTGAACATAACGGTGCGGTCTTTTATCGTGAGGCGTCGCGTATTGCCCCCGATGAGTCGTCCAGAAAGATGTTTTTGGAACTGGCGGCGATGGAAGACGGCCACGAGAAAATTTTTGCCAATATGCGCAAAGAACTTGCCGACGGCGACAAAGAGCCGACGGCGTTCGACCCGGATAATCAAGTCGTTGCCTATTTGAAGACGATGGCGGATTTCCACGGTATGGAAGGCAAGGTGTCCGCTGGACAGAAATTTACCGGCAAGGAAACCGTCAAGGATATTCTGAAGACGGCGCTGCAGGCGGAAAAAAACTCCATCGCATTTTATGTAGGCATTAAAGACCTGCTGGCCGGCAAGAGCGGCAAGGAACGGGTACAGGCGATTATCATTGAAGAAATGGCGCATGTGTCCACCATCGGCTGCAAACTTCAGGCGTTATAAGAAGCCAGCATGACTTGCCGTCAAGCAGAGATGGAATTGCACTGATGACTCAGCCGGTAAAAAGGACGACACTGCTGCGAAAACAGACGACGATGCGGAGGGTTCTGATTGGGCTGGTTCCGTGTGTGGCCGGCAGCGTTTATTTTTTCGGCTGGCGCTCGCTGGCGATGGCGCTGTTTTGCTGTGCGGTGGGATTTTTGACCGAATGGCTGTTTTGCCGGCGGCGTAAAGAGCCGGTGTCCGAGGCGGTTTTTGTTACTGCCGTGCTGTTTGCAATGACGCTGCCGCCGTCGGTTGGCTGGCATGTCATGGCGGTCGGGATGGTCTTTGCGGTATTTTTTACCAAAGAAGTGTTTGGTGGATTCGGGAAAAATATATTCAATCCTGCGATTGCCGGCCGCTGTTTTGTGTACATTTGCTTTCCCGTTGCGATGACCGGCGTCTGGGCGTTGCCGGCTCAGGGCGTCTGGGGTGCGTTGGGACAGTGGTCAACCGTATCGCAGGGCAATTCCGCAGTAGCGATTACCAGCGCAACGCCAGGAACCAATGCCAAGATGGGCAGAATTGTGCTTGTCGATTCGGGCGACCCGTCGGTATCGCCGATGCTGCCGCTGCAAATGCAGGAAGACCAGACAGTTTCCTTAAGCCGGACGGCGTATTTGAAGGAGTTGTTTTTTGGACGGATACCCGGTTCGATGGGAGCGACCAGCGCCTTGCTGATGGCGATTGGCGGGTTGTATCTGTATATCACCAAGACGGCCAGCCGCACGATCATCCTGACGATGCTGATTAGTTTTGCGGTATTCAACGCGGTGTTTTATTGGTTCGGCATTAAGCCGTTTTCGGGTGCGATGCCGGCGCTGCTGAGCGGCGGGTTTATCTTGGGCGCCTGTTTTATGGCAACCGATCCGGTCAGTTGTCCACGCACCGAGCAGGCAAAAATAATGTATGCTGTTCTGATTTCTTTTTGCACACTGATTATCCGCAATTTTTCCATTTTCAACGGCGGGCTGATGTTCTCGATTCTCATCGGCAATATGTTTGCCCCGATTCTGGACTATGCCGTCAAGGCGTACTGGCCTGCCAAGCCCAAAGCGGTTGCGGCAAAGGGGGGCAAATGAAAGATAAGCCCGCCTTTGCGGTTGTGTTTATGTTTGTGCTGACGGCGGTGTGCAGCTTTATTTTGATTGGGCTGGCACGGCTGACCAGCGGACAGGTCAAAGCTAATGAGCAAATCGCATTTGAAACGGCGGTTATCCGGGTATTTCCGCAAATTCAGGCGGACGATAACCAGATACATACGCTGTTTGAGCGGGATTTTGTAAAAACACAAAATGATGCGGTGTATTTGTATCAGCCCCAGGGGCAGTTGTCCGGCTATGCAATCGCTGTCGAAGGCAAGGGCTTTTGGGACAAAATCCGCTGTGTCATCGGAATTGCCGCCGACCGAAAAACCGTAACGGGGATTTATTTTTACGAACAGGCCGAAACACCGGGGTTGGGGGCGCGGATTACCGAGCCGGCCTTCTATGAGCAGTTTATCGGCAAAACGCTTGCCGACGGCGACAGACCTCTGCGGATTCGTCAGGCAGGGGCGGTCATCGGCGACAGCGATGTTGCGGCAGTTACCGGTGCGACACAGACCTGTATCCGCGTTGAGAAAATGGTTAATGATCGGCTTACCGTATGGAAGCAGGAGCAGACACAATGACCCCGCAGCCAGCCCAAAAATCGATCCGCCGGATTATGCTGGACTGCCTCTGGTATGAAAACCCCATATTCCGCCAGATTCTTGGCATTTGCAGCACGCTGGCAGTAACCAATGTAGTTGCAAATACGCTGGTGATGTGCGTTGCCCTGTCGCTGGTGACGGCGTTAAGCTGTCTGACGGTGTCGGCGCTGCGGAATTGGACGCCGCGTACGATTCGGATGATGGTGCAGGTGCTGATTATCGCGTTTTATGTGATTATTGTGGATTTGCTGCTGCGGGCGTATTGGCCGCAGATGAGCCGCAATTTGGGGCCGTATGTCGGTTTGATTATTACCAATTGCATCGTGATGGGACGCTGTGAGGCGTTTGCCGGCAGCAACAAGCCCTGGCCTTCCTTTGTGGATGGGCTGTTCAGCGGATTTGGGTATGCCTTTGTGCTGATAGGCATATCGATTGTGCGGGAACTGCTGGGCATGGGGACGATTCTCGGATTTCCGATGCCGTATTTTTCGACGCATTGGGACAAATGGATTATTATGGTAATGCCGCCGTCGGGGTTCTTTATTTTGGCATTGGCGCTGTGGGGATTGCGGTCGATTGATGTGAAAGGCAAAAAGGCATGATGGCGGCGGTGCAGCAATCCTTTGTTTCAGAATTATGGCTGGCAGTGGTTACCTGCTTTGCGGCAGTCTTTACCCAAAACATTCTGCTGAGTTATTTTCTGGGCATGTGTCCGTTTGTGGCGGTTTCCAAGCAGGTCAAGACGGCTGCCGGACTGGGGGCGGCGGTGGTGGTGGTGCTGACCTGCACGACGATTCTCAACTGGATGGCGTATTACTGGATTTTGGTTCCCCTGCATCTGGAATTTTACAAATACATTTTGTTTATCATTATTGTTGCCGCGTTTGTGCAATTGCTGGAAATGATTCTCGACCGATATAGTCCGGCATTATATCAGGCGCTGGGCATCTTTCTGCCGCTGATTACGGTCAACTGTGCCGTATTGGGGGCGGTCCTGTTTATGGTGATTCGCCAGTACAGTTTGATTGTTACGGTCGGCTTTGGCTTTGGCAGCGGCGTGGGGTGGCTGATGGCGATTGTGGCGATGGCCGGCATCCGCCAGCGGATTGATGAATCCCGTGTGCCGGCAGGACTGCAGGGACCGGGGTTGACACTGATTGTCGCGGGCCTAATGGCGCTGGCGTTTATCGGATTTACAGGCGTCTTGGGATAATCCAGCGATGATGGACATACTGATACCGGTTCTTGCGATGAGTCTGCTGGCGGCGGCGATGGCAGCCGTGCTGGTCGTCAGCGAAAAAAAGATTTACAACTACGGCCCCTGCAAGATGACCATCAACGACAAAAAGGAACTGACCGTTGAAGGGGGCCGGACGCTCTTGTCGTCGTTGAAAGAAAAAAAGATATTTATCCCCAGCGCCTGCGGCGGACGCGGCACCTGCGGCGTATGCAAGCTCAAGGTACTCGACGGCGCCGGGGGCATTCTGCCGACAGAAACGCCGTTTATGTCGCCGGCAGAATTAGAAAACAAGACGCGGCTGTCCTGTCAGGTCAGAATCCGGCAAGATATCCGGATTGCGATACCCCAAGAGCTGTTCAATGTGCGACAGTTTGAATCGCGGTGTGCGGGCATTGAGGATTTAACATACGATATGAAGCGGTTTCGATTCGAGCTGATTGAGCCGCAGGAGATAATATTCGCCGCAGGACAATATGTCCAGATAAACTGTCCAGCTTATAAGCCCGGACAGGAAGAAGTCTCGCGAGCCTATTCGGTTGCTTCTGACCCGACAAATACCCGGATTGTGGAGCTAATCGTACGCCGTGTCCCCAACGGCATCTGTACCGGCTGGATGTTCGACTATCTAAAAGTCGGCGATCCGGTACAATTTACGGGGCCTTATGGCGAATTCCGCCTGTCCGCCACGGAAGCCCCGATGGTATTTATTGCCGGCGGCAGCGGTATGGCGCCATTTGTGTCAATCCTCTACGCTATGTACCATGCAGGCTCAAAACGTAAAGTGGAGTATTTCTTTGGCGGCAATAGTGTTCGGGATTTGTTCCTGTTGGAACAAATGGCGGAATTTGAGAAAAAATTGTCGAATTTTCGATTTATTCCTGTTGTCGCAAAGCCCTCGCCGCAGGATAATTGGAAAGGCATCTGTGGTCTGGTAACCCAGGCGGTAGAGCAGACTATGGGCGATTTGTCTGGCTATGAAGGTTACCTGTGCGGCAGTCCGGGAATGATAGACGCTTCAATAAAGGTGCTGGCGAATATGGGAATGCCCAAAGACAAGATTTATTATGATAAATTTGCATAACCGATGAAGGAAAGCCCGCAAGATAAAAACCTGGAACAGATGCTGCGTTCGACGAAGCTGGCGGCCGGCGGCTTTATGGGAACCGATATCCGCTCTGTGGACCAGGTTATTTGCGCTGATGCCCGGACGCTGGAGCAGCTCGGATATACCGCCGCCCAGGTTGGGCAGCGGATGCAGGAGCTTCGGGACTTGGCGCTGCCGGCGTTTGGCAATTGGGTCGAGATTTGTCCGACGCTGCGAATCAAGTGCGAGGAATACAAGGGGTCGCTGGTCTGCCCCTGGCCGCATAGCGGCAGATATGCCAAGCGGATAACAACAGCGGAAAGAACGGACTTGAATAAAAGCATCTGCTGGTCGGATTTGAATATCCATCTGATTGGCGAACACGGATTTTTTGAGGGCAATGGGGCGTTCTTCAGAATAGAACCCGCTGAGATTGTTGAAATATTTTGGCGTTAATACAGTTCATTATCAATGCGATCGAAAGGACATTCAGATGAAGTACAAATGTTTGTTGTGCGGTTATATTTATGACCCCGCCAAAGGCGATCCGAGCAATGGCGTTGTCGCAGGCACGGCGTTTGCCGACCTGCCGGATGGCTGGGTCTGCCCAGACTGCGGCGCCGGCATCGATGAATTTGAGCAGGCATAAACAAAAATAAAAGACCCTTATGGTCTGTTGATATAAGGGGCTTTTCCCTTTCTTGGCGGCTATCTGATGGCTTCCTCATTCGGCTCATCAAATCGGCATGATATCTTGTGCGCTGAGACGCCCGCGGGCCCGACAGGGCTGGTCGTGTTTGGCGCAAGCGGAGATTTGGCCAACCGAAAGCTGTATCCCAGCCTCTATCGGCTGCATGAAAGGCAGCTTCTTGGCGACCGGTTTTATCTGATTGGCTGCGGACGCACACCATATTCCGACCATCAGTTCCGCCGGATGGTTTCTCAATCTCTGGGTATTTTTCTAAACGCCGCGCCGTCGCCGGAGTTTCTGTCCCGTTTGTATTACGTCAGCGGGCAGTATGATTCGGCGGGTTTGTATGAATCCATTCGCGAGCGGATGATGGAGCTGGATGAGCAGTACAGGGTTGAAGGGGCGAGGATTTTTTATCTTTCCACGCCGCCATCCGCGTACCGAACCATTATTGAGCTGCTGCAGCAGACGCGGCTGTCGTGTCCGGCGGCAAGCGGTTGCCTGCAAAATATCCGGATTGTGATTGAAAAACCCTTTGGCAACAGTCAACAGAGCGCCGAAGAATTGAATGCGGCTTTGCGGCGGTGTTTTGATGAATCTCAGATTTTCCGTATTGACCATTATCTGGGCAAGGATACGGTGCAGAATCTGCTGGTGCTGCGGTTTGCCAATATTCTGTTTGAACCGCTGTGGAACCGCAACTATATCAGCCGTGTCGAGATTACGCTGTCCGAAAGTGTTGGCATCGAACATCGCGCCGGCTATTACGAACAGTCCGGAGCGATACGGGATATGCTGCAAAATCATATTTTGCAGCTTCTGGCGCTGGTGGCGATGGAGCCGCCATCCTCGTTCGACGCCGAAAGCATTCGCGATGAGAAAGCCAAACTGCTGCGGTGTCTGACCCCGCTGACAGAGTCGATAATTGAAAATCAGTTTGTGTTTGGACAGTATGCCCAAGGGCAAATCGGCGGCCAGACGGTATGCGGCTATCGGCAGGAGCAGGGGGTTGATCCGCAATCCGGGACAGAGACATTTGTCGCGGCTAAATTGACGGTTGACAACTGGCGTTGGAAGGGCGTGCCGTTTTATATCCGTACCGGAAAGCGGCTTAGCCGCAAATTGACCGAAATTGTCATTACCTTTAATCCCATTCCCCATTCGATGTTTGTCTCGGCCGGCCTGGATTCGTTTGAACCCAATGTCCTGCGGTTTCAGATTCAGCCGCAAGAGGGCGTGTTCTTGAAAATTCAGGCCAAGCAGCCCGGTTCCAAGAGCTGCATCCGGGACTTGGATTTGGCGGTCAATTTTCAGCAGGCGTTTGGACAGGAAATGCCGGAAGCCTATCAGCGGCTGCTGCTGGATTGTATGCTGGGCGACCAGACGCTGTTCACCCGGCAGGACAGTGTCCGGCTGTCGTGGCAGTGGGTCGAGCCAATATTCCAATATTGGGAAAATAATCCCCAAAAACTCCTGTTTTATCCTGCCGGCACATCATCAGACGAATTATCCGCACCTATTTTTTGATTTATCCGGCCGGACAAAAGTTCAGTAACAAACACAGTCAGCCGCATCTATCCGGAAAGAATTGACGCTGAATACATCCGGAAAAATTTTGGATACTGCTTTGCGGCGACAAGATTATTTTCCCTGCCAGCGGTCTTTTTCCTGCATAATCGACCGAGGGCTGTCGCCGTCCAGCCATTCTTTTGCGGCGGCAGAGTCATTGAGATACGCATCCCAAAAAGCCGTACTCAATGCCAAGATGACCCGGTGGTGGTTGGGGTTGCGTATTTCAGTGTCGCCTGGCAAGGCGTCGTCTGTAAAAGCGGAATGCTGGGCGCCATCCAGCACCAGCTCATATTTGCCGCCCGCCGGCAGCGCCGGATAGACGGCCAAACGCGAAGCCAGATCAGCGTCGCCAATCAACGCAATATCATTTGTACCCGTCATCAGCAGCCAGGGAATCGCCACTTGGCCGAATGCTTTCTGAGGGTCTTTGTTCCCGCGCGGACTGCTGGGGCTAAAGGCAATAGCGGCTTTGATGCGGGAATCGGCCAGTGATTTGCCGAAAGCAAGCCGCTGACCGCTGACCACCTGCGTGGTTACGGCTCCAAACGAATGGCCGCTCATTCCTATACGGGTAGTGTCAAGCCGTGCGGCCAAGGGATGACCGTCGGTTTTATTCCACTGCTCAAGCCCGTCAATGACCGCCTTGACATCATCAACACGCAGCATAAAGTTTTTAGAGTCGGCAGCCTTCTGCATTGCAGCCATGCGGCCGGTAACGGGCTTGTCCTTCCAAACGGAGGTATCGCTTCCGATGTGCTGCATAAACACCGCCGCATATCCTCGCCCCGCCCAATGTCTGCCCAGATAACCGCATCCGGATCGTGAGCCGCCCAGTCCGTGACTGAACAGCACTACCGCCGCCGGCTTTTTGGATGCGGGCAGATAGACTCGTATCGGAATCTCGCGATTACGTTTGATGTCAGAAACCGCCACGTCCACCATTTCAGGCTCAATCGAGTCCGGCAACAGCAAGGGGTCATACGCGGTACCGCTGTCTCCTTCACGGGTTGCTGCAAAAACAGGACTGATGATACAAAAAAACGCTCCTAAAACCAACATCATTCTCATTTATTGTCCACCTCATGATCTTTTTCTAATTGACTGTTCCCCTGTCTTTATTCACATTTTGAATGTCAGGAATTCCGACATATTTATACCTGTATTTGGTTCTTGTGTCAAGTTCTGATTTCTATTACAATCCAATTGTCGGCCTAAGGATATGGCTCTGCGGGAATGCAACCGCAGCAGGCCGTGAGGATCGTAGGATCGTAGCATAGGCCAGATTCGGCTGGCCGGCTTCTTCTAAGGGATGTTCTGATCCAGCATGCGATAAATTTGGGGCAGGCCAGATTATAATTATCAGGCTTGACTCCTAAAAAGTTGATTAAGTTGAAGACATGTAAAGGATGGTTTTATCGCATAGGGACGCCAGCATATTGATGTAAGTGGCCGAATACACAGAGGATACCGTCCTATGTTGTATGTTACCAAACGGGCGATCAGGTCGCCTCCGAACGTTGCCTTATCCTGCTCGATGGCAGGGGCGTTATATGTTGCCATGCCGATGTCTTAACGCATTAAATCCAAAATACTTATGTTTTTTCAAACAACAAATTTTACCAACCTTATTGGATGGCAACCAATTATCATAAATCAACAGAGATATCTAATAATTTCTTAACAAAACTTTATTATACCTGTGCAGAAAGAACTTTTTTTAACAAAAAACAGTTATGGCAAAGAAAGTGTATGAAACCAGGACCTGAACAAAAAAACAAAATTTACGGCCGCGAAAAAACAGACCATCACGGTACCGTGCCTGGTGCAATGATCAATTCTTTGGCGTATTCGAAAACTGCGAAATGGCTGGTTCTGATTTCGTTGTTTTTCATGGGAGCAATATTTGGCTACAGGCGGATATGCAGCCCCGACCTGGGTTTTCATCTGAGCAGTGCCCGGTGGATTCTCCAGAATGGTACTGTGCCGAAAACCGATATCTTCACATATACGGTACCCAATAACACCTATATCGATCTGCAATGGCTGTTTCAACTGGTGGTGTATGGACTGGAAACCTCTTATGGTCCGGCCGGCATCATCGTGCTGACAACATTGTTGACGCTGATTTTTGGCGCCAGCCTGCTTTGGCGTGTATATCGCAACCAGGGTAGAATACCTCAGGCAGCCGTGGTCATGCTCGGATTGTTTTTCTTGGGCAACCTGTGGGAGATTCGGCCGCATCTGTTTTCATGGATTTGGGGTTCGCTTATCTTGCTGGTGCTGGAGGAAAACAGCCGCGGCCGGAATCGATGGTTGCCGTTATTGCCGGTTTTTATGCTCCTGTGGGTTAACACGCATTCACTTTATGTGCTTGGGCTGGTCGTTATAGGCGTTTATGTTTTCAGCGACCTGGTAAAAGGTTTTAGGTTTCACTGCGGGATACAAGTCGATAAAAAACTGATGTTGTGGTCACTGGCGGCTGTGCTGGCATGCCTTATCAACCCGTATCATATCAAAGGGCTTCAATTTCCGATCAGCCAATTCTTTCTGGTTCATAGCGCATCGGGTTACAAATCAGCCCTGACTGGTACATCAGAATTCCTCTCGCCGTTTCGGTTTCAGGAATATTATATCGATGGACGGTTTGTGCTTTTCCAGCCGCGTCTGTGGTGGCAATTATTTACACTGCTGGCGGTTACAGGTATTCTCGGCGTGCGGAAAAAAACACGGCTGGTCGAATGGGTTTTGTTTGTAGGATTTCTTTACATCTTTCACCAGGCAAGCAAGAATTTCGGTTATTTTACAATGGCATGCTTTCCGGTCATAATTGCGGGTTTAAGTCAAACCGGCAATCAAATCAGCGTCATGCTTTCGCACAGATCCTCGATGATAAAATCTGTTTTCTGTATCGCCATGATACTGATTTATATCCTACTATCCATGGCGGCCGGTTCAAATTGCCTTTATGAATCGGGATGGCAGGAGGCCAGGACGGGTTTTGGATACGACACCGAAACACTGCCGGTGGAAGCGTGCCGTTTTCTAAACGAGCATGATATCCAGGGCCGCATAATAAATTGCTGGAACGACGGCGGCTATATCGGCTGGGCTACAAACCAGAAAGTGTTCATCAACAGTGAAGGCAATACCATCGGCTTGAAATTCTATGATGAGTATATAGCGATACGCGAGCCGGAACATTTTACGGATGGCCTTAAAAAATGGAAGCCGACGGTTGCAATGGTCCGCTATACGATTACACCGTACTGGTTGTATCATTTGTTTAATGTCGCCAAAGACTGGCGGATGATTTACGCCGATGACCATATCGCGGTTTTTCTTCAGGATTCAATTGCACCGCATATTCCTGCATTACCTGCACCCGTTGCCGGCCGGGATTATCCGGTTTATGAGGTTCAAGCAATCGAGGCGGTTGTTCGGCAGGCGGTCGATGCAGGCGGTCCCGGCCTAATGCAATGGTTGCGCGGCAGCGGCGCTTATCCTTTGTCGGAAATGCAAAAGTCCGCTTTTTATCTCCATACCGGCCGAATAGAAGCCTGTATCGGCATCAGTGTGTCCGGATTGCAGCGAGTGTCCTTTATGGTGCCGGAACTGATGCTGAATCTTGGCCATGCTCTTAATGCCCGGCGGCAGTACGCCCTGGCCGACCGCTGCTACAACGCATTTCTGAGTGTTAGTGATGATCCTGTTCTAACTTACGAAATATCGGTTCAGCGGAGTAGCCGTCATTGACGGTTGACCGTTATTGAGCATTCATTTTCTCACACCCTGTTCAATCGCAGCCGAAAAGCCGGTTTTTTTACAGGAAAAACACTGTTTATGACAGGCTGGATGTCAAGCCTCAAAAATAGAAAGGAATTTATGATAACCATCGGATCATTCGTTTAAAAATATATCGTCTTCCTTTCATTCGCAGGATATCGAAAATCAGCATCAACAGGATGCGCGGTCGGAGATAAAATTTAAGGAGTGCAGATCGCTGAAGCTGTTTCAATTCTTTTTTCGTTAACGTGTCCGGAATATAGGCAACTTCGGCAAACGTTGTGTCAGAATCACAGGTTAAATGGTCCTTAACCGCTTCATATCCTTCCGTCCCCGGAAAGGGATGAAACAGCATGAATTGAGCCCGGTCAAGAGGAACGGTCAGGGAATAATTAATCGATTTTAGGATGTCTTCCCGTGTTTCAGAATAATAACCGAAAATGAAAAACCCGGAGATCCTTATCCGGTGTTTTTTGATCAATCTCAACCGATCCGCCGCCTTTGAAAGATCCAGTCCCTTACGCATTAGTTTTAAGATTCTTTCGCTTCCCGATTCGATCCCTACTGAGATGGAATACAGGCCGCTTCGTTTCATCATGTTTAGCATCTCGTCATCTAAGCTGTCTAATCGGGTGCCGTTTGGTAGAGACCATAAAATATTGATATTTCGTTCCAGCAGCTTTTGACAGAACTCCATCACGTAATTTTTATCAAATGTAAAATTATCATCGATAAGCTGAAATTCTTTAAATTTATGTTTTTGGATGAGGTATTCAATCTCGTCCAGAACAACGTCAATATTTCGATATCTGACTTTTCGTCCGAAGATCTTAAACGCCGCACAAAACGTGCAATGGTATGGGCATCCTCTGGAAGCCACTGTGGATGTAACAGGAAACCGCCGTGCAAAAGCTCCATGGGGAATTGGGGGATAGGTTTCCGGTTTTAACGTTTCCCAATCGATCGTATAATGACTGATGTCCTCGGTATACTGAATCGGATTATTGATAATTCGCCCCTCGATGAGTGCGCTTAGCCCGAAAATATCGGACACTTCCTGATGTGAAATATTGCCGGTATTGAAATGATGTTTATTTAACAGGAGACACAGTTTGCGAAAACTTGTTTCCCCTTCACCTGCGATGACAAAATCAACTTTTTTCTCATATAACTCCAGCATTTCTGATCGTAATATGGATGCCTGTGGCCCCCCGACGACAGAAATAATATCAGGGAATTTATCTTTTATCATCTCTAAATACTTATTAACCAAAATATAATTTGCATGAAGCGTTCTGAATCCGACAATATCATAATTCCCCTGATGGAGAACTTCTTCAAGTGCGGAAACTTTCGGAGACGATTCTTTTATAAAATCTTTTATTGTTACGTGAGCAATATCCTTGACTGCCGAAGACAGAAAACCCAATCCGAGAGGCAATGTTACACCGTCGGACAGGGAATAGGGATTAACCAATAATATTTTCATTTTATCCATAGAATATTGACCTTGCTTTTTTGCATATCATTATTTTGAAAATCCGGTTTTAAAAATCATATTTACCCATGAAATTTCTGGTGATGATCTTTAAAACATCAAACCCATACTGGATGGGCTTCAGATGCGATTTTTCATCACCGTAATGAGTCGGTATCGGCAGGTCTGCGATACGCAGCCCTTTTTTTCCTGCCATCAGCAGCATCTCGCCGTCAAAATGAAATGTGTCGCTGAGTTTTTCGAATGGAATTGTTTCCAGTGCCCGCCGATTGTAAAGCATATAGCCGCTGTGATACTCGGACAGGCTCATACCATAACAGAGATTCTCAAGACGCGTCAACAGGATGTTTGCTATGAGTTTATACAGCGGCATTCCGCCTTTGCGGGCTGAACGCCAGTTGTGCATACGGGAACCCAGCACCACATCCGCAGTACCGTCAATAAGCGGTTTGTAAAGGCGATCCATTTCTTCCGGAGCATACTGACCATCAGCATGCAGCAACACCCCTACATCAACGCCAAGTTCCAGAACCCTTCGAAACCCTGTTTTCTGGGCGGCCCCATACCCACGGTTTTCCGGATGCCAGACGATTTCAATCTTGCTGTATTTTTGTTTGAGCTGATTGGAGACCGAATCCGGACGATTGGTACCGCCATCCTCAACAATAATGATATGGCTGATGGCGTCCATCACGCTGGCGGGGATTCTGTCCAGAACACCCGGCAGTGTGGCATCCGCTTTATAGGCGGGTATGACGACTGCGATTTTTTTTTCAGTTGAGTTCACTTGAACAATTTTTGTGTCCACGTTTTTGGACATTTGTCATTAACTATTTCAAGATCCAGCGCATACCTGAATTTACGAGGCTTCTTGGATTTAATCCAGGCGGCAAGTGTTTCAATACTCTCTCTTAACGTGTGCTGTGTTTCATACGACAGAAGTTTGCGGGCCTTGTCTGCACCGCAGACGGCGTATTTGACTTCTTGCGGCCGCGGGGCGACAAAGACCGGATCAAAGGGTTTAAAGGAAAGCACGTCGGCAATCAGTTCGGCCAGTTCAAGAATGGTGACAAACTCTTCGTCCGGACCAATGTTGATTATTTCGCCGACGACCTGTCGATCCGTCATGGCCCGGGTAAAACAGGGCAGAATATCGCGAATATCGGAAAAACACCTTTTTTGCTGCCCGTCTCCGTAAATAATCGGCTGCTGGCCGCGAAGCATAAGATTGATCATGATACTGGCGACATTCCGATAAGGATCGTCATATTTTTGATGCGGACCGATGATATTATGAGGCACCAGATTAACGTACTCAAATCCATGTACCTGCGATAAAATATGTAATGTTTGTTCCGAAGCGACCTTAGCTACGCCATAGGGGTCAACCGGTTTGGGCGTCATATCCTCGGTAAATGGATAACGGTCCTGAATACCGTAACGGGCCATACTGGAGCAGTTAATCACACGCTTGACCTTGTTTTGCGCACAGGCGGAAAAGACGGTTGCCGAAATCTGATAGGTGTTTTGGGTTACAAGATGGGGCGAAAAGACACTCAAGCCTTCATAGGCCGAACAGGCTGTATGAATGACGATGTCCTGGCCGGCGGTCAGCTTTTTCATGGCATTGAGGTACTGGCAGTCAACCTGATGAAAATCTGCATCCTCGGGAATGTTATCGATATAGCCGCCGATCAGATTATCGCAGCCGGAAACCTCATGGCGTTCTTTCAATAACTGATGGGCCAGCTGACTTCCCAAAAAGCCCGCAATCCCTGTAATAAAAATTTTCATGGTTTTTTCCTGTACCTAATTTGCACATAACACTTTATTTGCTGCAGTCTGCTATCGCAGATAGACTATACACCGCAGGAGTATTAGTTCCAAATCTATCTGTCTGTGGTTCAACCTGATTAACAAAAAACGGATCCCACCAACACCGTTAATTATACTGTCCGTGAAGAGACCAATCAAGAGAATATGTTTTTGACGCCTTAGTTTTATCCGATTACATGTCGCATGTTTGATTTTCATTAGGATGCAATTAGATGTCAATGAGAAACATCCTCTCCGGCGGCCCTGTTTTATCAGATGTATAGGCCACGGATGCGTCGCGGCCTTTGCTTTTGCGGCACTCCGGGCCTACGGCGAGGTACTTGTCTTGCGAAAATACCCTGTCCGCAATCATTGCGGCGGCCGTTCGGCGGTTACTGGCGCAGGTATTTGAGCTGTTCGGGCAGGGGGATATTGTTGCCAAAGCTGTCTTCGCCGTAGCCGCAATCGACCAGCAGGCGGATATCTTCGAGGACGCGTTTGTCGCCGAAGAAGGCTACTTTGATTTCCGTAACGATGTCGATTTTGCCGGTTACCTGGAGTTTGGCGATTTCATCGGTAATATATTCGATGGGCTTGGCATCCACATCAAACGAGATATCTTCCAGGCGTATGGGCTGTTCGTACAAAATCAATTTTCCGCGTTCGGTCAGCATCATAATTGCATTGCGGATGAGATTTTCGACCTCCTCAGGGGCAATTTGTGCCGGCAGTCCAAGGCGGATGATTTCAGCAGCCATGGATTTGCGTTTCCATGCGTTGATTTTCTCATTGGCTCGAAACAACTCCAGCGGCGAACGGGCGTCGTAAGTCTCGCCCTCCAGCTCCATCCGGACATCGCTGCCGTAATGAAGGACGAGTTTGGAGATGAGCGTTGACGGCCGCACATGAAATCCCCGATAGGGCGGCACACGAACTTCAATGCGTGCGTTTTCGGTGTAGCGGCGAAGCATATTCTGGCACAGCAGCTCGGCACACGTCAAATACTGGCTGGCAAAACAAATTGAATAATTAAGCAGCACATCGAGCAATTGGTCGGCTTCAACCAAATGTTTGGTTGACAGGTTCAGCGAGGTGGGGCCTGCGTGGCGTTCATAGTAATGAGCAAAGTCGCGGGCGATTCGCAGCAGGTGCAGAACAACGCTGATATGGCCGCGCAGAATGGGCAGGTCTTTGTCAAAGACTTCTGTTTCCGTCGTGGAGACATAGGTGTCATAGAGCGATTGAAGGTTGTGGAACCGCAATTCGAGCGAACGGAGTTTTTCTTCGCTGATGGGGCCGGTCATTTCACACAGATAGGCGCTGAGGTTGGTGTGGGCTTTCGGCAGCGCCTGTTTGCATTCTGCGGCCAGATTCAGAAATGCTGTCGCCAGCAGACTGACGGTCTTGGAGACCGTTTCCAGTTTTCGCGTGGCCAGGTCATGTACGAGCCTGCCCTGCGGAAGGCTTTCACTGAACAAATCAACGGATAGTTCATAAGGCCGAATGGGCAAGTGATGTTCTCCGCCTTCCCGCAGCAGGCGTTCCGTCGCCCGAAAAAGGATGTTTTCGACAAAGACCAGAGCACTGTTGGTTTGCTGATTAAAATCCTGCTCGACCGGCAGCAGCCGATAGGCAGGAATGGAGTGCTGAATATGCAGCACTTCGTAGCCGACATTGGAAAAGAGTTTGATGGCGGCAGTCAGGAATCGAAATACCGCCCACTGGCTGTTATTGCGGGCGCCGTAGGCGTCAAGGAGCTCCTCTACCTGGGTGGATTGTGCCAACAGCTCTCCCAGCAGCGGGCGAGTCATTGTCCCGCTTCGTCCGTGATGGTGTACAAAAAATACGCAGGCACGAAATAGTTTGTCTGCTCGCCGGGCGATCAGGCGGGCAAAATCTTCATTTGATATTGATGTCAGGCCCATAATATTGGCTGGAAATTGCGGCTATGCCTACAAAGGTTGATTTCCACTCATACTTGTTAAACCATTTTTTTACAGAGTAAGGCGTTATACCGGGTTCCTGAAAAAAAGCAAAATATTTTATGATAAATTTACATATCCTTAAACTCGGCGACTACAAATGTATGGTCGCTGGGTTTTTCCAAGCCGCGCGGCCGGCGGTCGATATAGCAGGTAGTGCAGCGTTCTGCAAGCGGGGCTGTAGCCAGGATATAATCCAGTCTCCATCCCAGGTTGCGCCCGAATGTATTCGACGCCCGATAGTCCCAAAAGGTGTAATGGCCTGTCTGATTGGGATGAAATTGTCTGAATAAATCGACAAATCCCCAGTCCATTACCGATTGCATCGCTTCCTGCACTTGCTTACAAAAGCACACATCGCCATATAATTTTTGCGGGTCATATACATCAATGTCGGCCATCGCGACATTCAAGTCGCCAGCCCATATTATCGGCATTGTTGGGCTGCAGGTTTTTGAAAAAAAAGATTTTAACCAGTCAAAATAAGATAACTTATATCTGAATTTATCACTATTTATATCTTGGCCCTGCGGGATGTAGGTATTCACAATCGTACAGGTTTTATAGGTGGCAGCCAGAAACCGAGCTTCATCATAACAGTCTTCTTTTAATGAAGTTATAATTTCTTGTGCCGGTTCTTGTGAAAATATTGCCACACCATTGTATGCTTTTTGTCCTTTATATAATAGGTGGTATCCAATGTCCGAAAACTCATCAACAGGAAAATCAACGTCCTGAACTTTTGTTTCCTGCAAACAAAGGATATTTGGCTTATTAAGACAAATCCAATCTTGTATTATACCAATTCGGCTTCGTATGGAATTGGCATTGTATGTTGCAATCTTCATAGTTTCCATTATGGTGGAATTTCTAAAAAAATCAAATTGCTAATAATTTTATTGCACAAAGTAGTCAAAATCCTGTATAGTAGTATATGCTGTTGTATTGATAGGAATTTAGGAGATATAACTATGAAACTATCGTCAAGAACAAGGTATGGAATGCGTGCAATGTTGGAACTGGCTATGGAGTACAACAAGAAGCCGCTTCAAATTAAGACCATTGCCGAAAGGGAAGATATTTCCAATAAATATCTCGAGCAGCTTGTTGCTATGCTCAAGGCGTCTGGTCTGGTTCGCAGCATTCGCGGTCCGCGAGGCGGCTATATGCTTGCCCGTTCGCCCTCTGAAATCAAGTTGAGCGAAATATTCACCACGCTGGAAGGTCCGCTTGTGCCGGTCGAGTGTCTTGCACACAAAGAATTCACTCCCAAATGCGGTGATTGCGCGACACGGCTGATTTGGAAAGACCTTTACAAGGCGCTGACCGATGTTCTGGAAAAGACATCACTGAAAGAAATGGCTGAAAAAGCGGCCAAGCTGCAGTCCGGCGAACACTACCACATTTAGTTGCGATATTTCCGTTACAGCAGCAAGTTGACCTACTGAGTTTCAGCCTTGATTGCGTTTGGCGGCTGGGTTTGCGGTTTTGCAAGCAAGTCGCGGTGTGTTTTGTTTCCTAAAGCAAGCTCGTGCGTGCTTTGAGGCTTTTGGTCTTGCCGAAATGAGACCACTTAATCCGATCCGTCAGGTTTATGGTTTTGCCGTCTACGATGTCCTCAGAGGTGGTTAAGTGGTCGCATTTAATCTTGGGTGGTATGATGCCAAACAAAAGTTTTGCACATAGTGATCTGGAGTTGCTGACTGCGGCGATTCTGGAGTCTTATGAAAATGACAGTGGAACCAATTTTATCGATGTCAAGAACCTGCCGGTCAAAGACAGGGTTTTGCAGATATTGGAGTGGCTGACGGAGATTTTGTTTCCGGGCTACACTGGCAAGCGTCCCATTACCAGAGATACCATCAAGTCGGTAATTCAGGAGCTGCTGGTTGTGCTGCGTCGGGAGCTTGCCGAGCAGATTGAATTATCGCTTCGCTTCAAATGCAAGCTGAAATCGTGTCCAACCTGCGACTGTGCGACCATGGCGGTACAGGTTACCGAGTCTGTCTTGCGGCAGATTCCCATGATTCGTCAGACATTGAAAGAGGATGTCCAGGCGGCTTATGACGGCGATCCGGCGGCCGGTTCCAACGAGGAAATCGTGCTAAGCTATCCGCATTTGACGGCGATTGCGATTCACCGCGTCGCTCATGAGTTGTATAAGCTGGATGTTCCCCTGATTCCGCGAATGATGAGCGAGTATGCCCATTCCAGAACCGGTATTGACATTCATCCCGGAGCCCAAATCGGCCGGCGGTTTTTTATTGACCACGGCACGGGTGTTGTCGTCGGCGAAACAGCCGTTATCGGCAACAATGTCAAGATGTACCAGGGGGTTACGCTGGGCGCTATCAGTTTTCCCAGAGATGAAAAGGGTCAAATCATCCGCGGCAAAAAACGGCACCCCACATTGGAAGATGATGTCACGGTGTATGCGGAAGCAACCATCCTGGGCGATATTATCATCGGTAAAGGGGCGGTTATCGGCGGCAATGTCTGGATTCGCGAATCCGTTCTGCCGGGTACGACAGTAACCATCGCAAAACCCGAATCGCTGTACATTACACGGGGCAAGAAGCCTGCCTCATCCTAATTTTAGAGGTATTTCCATTGAGCCAGGCGATCATTGATAAAATCAATAGTCTTAAAACCAAGCAAAATGCGGTCATTCTTGCGCACAACTATCAGCCGGCCGAAATACAGGATATCGCTGATTTTACTGGGGACTCTCTGGGTTTGAGCATTGAGGCGGCCAAGACCAGTGCCGATGTGATTGTCTTTTGCGGTGTTTTGTTTATGGCGGAAACCGCATCCATTTTGTCTCCGCAAAAAACGGTATTGCTGCCCGACCTTGCGGCAGGCTGTCCGATGGCGGATATGATTACCGCCGAGCAGCTCGAAAAGATGAAAGCCGAACATCCGGGGGCGCTGGTGGTTTGCTATGTTAATTCGTCCGCCGAAGTCAAGGCGGCAAGCGACATCTGCTGTACCAGTTCCAATGCGGTCAAAATCCTTGCCGGCCTGCCTGCCGATAAGCCGGTGATTTTTGTTCCCGACCGGCATTTGGGGGCGTTTGCCGCTCAGCGGACAGGGCGGGAAGTGATTTTGTGGCCGGGCTTTTGTCCGACGCATCAGCGGATTACCGTTGAGGATATCGAGGACTGCCGCCGGCAGCATCCGCGGGCGACCGTGCTGGCACATCCGGAATGTGGTCCAGAGGTCCGTGCGGCCGCGGATGAATTATTCAGCACCGGCCAGATGATTGCGTATGTTGACAAAAGCCCCCGGATGGAATTCATTATTGCCACCGAAGAGGGGATTTTACATTCGCTTGCTAAGCAATGTCCAGATAAAAGGTTTTATCCGGTATCGTCAAAGGCGGTCTGTCCAAATATGAAGAAAATTACGCTGGAAAAAGTGCTCTGGTCGCTGCAAGACCGCAAAGTTGAAATCCGTGTTCCTGAGGCGGTTCGCATCAAGGCAAAAATTGCCCTTGACCGAATGCTTGCGGTTTCATTGGGATAGTTATTGCTCTTTGAACAATAAACTTGATGTTGCAAACAAACGTGTGTCATACCCGCGTAGGCGGGTATCCAGTCTTGATTGGGAGATTTCTGGATTCCCGCTTTCGCGGGAATGACACGGTTCGTTCAGTTTTTTCAATAATCAATACTTTTGGTTTGTGTAGGTAGATTAACACTAAAACTAAGGACTTAGAACTAATATGTGGGATTATACAGATAAAGTCATGGATCATTTTTCCAATCCGCGAAATGTCGGGCGGATTGAGGATTATGATGGGATTGGCGAGGTGGGTTCGCTTGCCTGCGGCGACGCCCTTACGCTGACGTTCAAATTGGATGCCGCTGGACGCATTGCGGATGCGAAATTTCAGACATTCGGCTGCGCCAGCGCCATCGCCTCATCCTCGGTCTTGACTGAGATTATCAAGGGGATGACGCTGGAAGAGGCTGAAAAAGTCAGCAACCAGCAGATTGCCGACAAACTCGGCGGGCTGCCGGAACAAAAGATGCACTGTTCGGTGATGGGACAGGAAGCCCTTGAGGCGGCGATTGCCTATTATCGCGGCAAGGGTAAGGCCGCAACCCATAAGCATGGCAAGGTGGTCTGTACCTGCTTTGGGGTAACCGATGAGGAAATCCGTAAAGTCGTGCAGGAAAACAGTCTGACGACGGTTGAGCAGGTGACGAATTTCTGTAAAGCCGGCGGCGGCTGCGGCGGCTGCAAAGAGCGCATTGCAGAGCTGATTGAAGAAGTTGCCGGAGAAAATAAACAGAAGGCTTTGTCGGCTAAGCCCGCTCGTCCGGCCAAACTGACCAACATTCAGAAGATTCAGCTCGTCCAGCAGACGATTAATGAACAGATTCGTCCAGCGCTCCGCGCCGATGGGGGCGATATTGAACTTATCGACATAGAGGGTGATAAGGTGATTGTGGCTCTTCGCGGGATGTGTGCCCAGTGCAAGATGGCCGAATTTACGATGCGGGATGTCGTCGAGGCAAAGCTCAAGGAGTTTGTCAGCGATATGTTGACCGTCGAAGAGTTGAAAGATTAGGATGGGAGTGTCCCAATGAATAACGTCATTTATATGGATAATAACGCCACGACACAGGTGGCTGATGAAGTGGTTGAGGCGATGATGCCGTATTTGTCGCAGCGGTACGGCAATCCATCCAGTATGCACACCTTCGGAGGCAGTGTTGCCAAGGCGATTGCTCAGGCGCGTCAACAGGTTGCGGCGCTGTTGGGCTGTAATCCGGAGGAGATTATTTTTACCAGTTGCGGTACCGAAAGCGATAACGCCGCCATCAAAGGCACGCTGGCGATGTTCCCGGAAAAACGCAAGGTGGTAACCACTCGCGTTGAGCATCCGGCGGTGCTGACGACCTGTCGCGACCTGGAACGGCACGGCTACAGTATTTCGGAAATCGGCGTTGACCGGCAGGGGCGGCTGGACATCGACCAGCTTGGGTTTCGCGTTGACGACAATACGGCGATTGTGTCGGTGATGTGGGCAAATAACGAAACCGGCACTATCTTTCCGATAGAGCAAATCGCCGAGATAGTCAAAGCTCGCGGCATCGTCTTTCATACCGATGCGGTACAGGTCGCCGGCAAAATCCCCCTGAACCTCAAAGACAGCGGTATCGACCTGCTGAGTCTTTCGGGTCATAAACTGCACGCCCCCAAAGGTATCGGTGTGCTGTATGTCCGCAAGGGGACTCGCATCGGTACCTTTATGCACGGCGGTCATCAGGAGTCCGGCCGGCGGGGCGGTACGGAAAATGTGCCGGGCATCGTCGCACTCGGCAAGGCCTGCGAGTTGGCGATGCGCCATCTGGATGAGGAAAACACCCGTGTCAAAGCTCTGCGGGACCGGCTTGAAAGCAAAATCATGGCGACCTGCCCGGATTGTATGGTCAACGGCGATACCGAGAACCGCTTGCCCAACACACTCAATATCAGCTTTGAATATATCGAAGGCGAGTCCATCCTGATGATGCTTGACCGCTTTGGCGTTTGTGCCAGTTCAGGTTCAGCCTGCACCTCCGGCTCGCTGGAGCCGTCGCATGTGCTGCGTGCAATGGGTGTTCCCTTTACCGCCGCTCACGGATCGATTCGTTTTAGCTTGAGCCGCTATAATACAGAGCAGGATGTTGATACCGTTGCCGAAAAGCTGCCGGCTATCGTCAATCGCCTTCGCCAGTTAAGTCCTTTTGTAAAAAAGACTTAAATGGGTGAGGTGGGTCATACTTCTTCCGGGGATGCCGCTGCATACCAGGTTTGGGCGTTGGCGTACAAGTCAAGGTAAGACTGGACCATCGTGCTGACTCGGTTGGACTGACGAAGCATCTGCTGGGCGTTGATTGCATAGGAACGGGCTTTTTCGCGTGCGGACAGCAATTGGCCAAGCGTGTTATAGATGCTGGTCTCATCCTGCGGATTAAACAGGGCAGCGTTCTTTCCGTCAACCAATAGTCCAGTCAGACTGTCGGCGCAGCCGGCAGGGCACAGTCCGACGCTTAACGCCTCCATGAGGGCGATGCTGCACTGGCGGGTGTCGCACAGCCGGATAAAAATATCCGCTCCGCCAAAAATTGTCCGCAACGGCCGCATCGGCGGAACAATTGTAATCGACGTATCCAGGCCGAGCTCCCGGATTTTTTTTCGCAGCGCCTTTTCCTGGCCGCCCTGGCCGATAATGCCGACAACAAATTCAAATCCATCTACCAGCAAATGGTGAATCGCCTTGAGAAACGCCTCGAAATCATACGCATTTTGCAGATTTTCCTGGAGAATCAAGCTGGTCAGCAATTCCGGCTGATCGAAGCAGGCGCATGTATCCTCAACGAAACTTCCCATGGGGACGGTAACAATCCGGTCTTTGAGGGAGGGGAACTGCCGCTGGAGGGCATCCCGCAAAGGGTCGGATACGGCCGCAACAGCCCCCGCATAGTCGTCGTAGTGTTCTAACGTGTTTTTGGAGCAGGGGGCTAAAAAGGTAGCAACTAAGGGAATGTCCAACTCTTGTGCCATTTGCCCAAGAAGTTCAATTTGTCCCGGCCAGAATCCATGCAGCAAAGTCGGCTTGAATTTGGACAGCTTGTCCAGCAGTATCTTTTTGTTTTGACGTGAGAATAATCGCAGCTTGATGGCAGGGTATTCGATTACTTCCGCCATTGGACACAGGACAGCATCCATATCCTCTCCGGCTGGACCGACCAGAGCCGATGAATAAGCCGTACCCGTCAGGCCGATAAGTACCCTTCGGATGCATGCCCCATACTGCCGCAGGATATCCGCATCGACAAACAGCGCCGGCTTCAAGGTTAGTCTCTTGACGGGATGTGTCTGGTCGTCCGGCAGCACGGTTTTTCTCCTGAGATTTTGTTTATGCCGAAGGCCACTGAGTGAGCATTTGCTGCAATTGCTCCCATTGCCCGGCTTTCATATTATAACAATGGTCATCAGTGGGGAAAGAGCCGCTGCGCACCTCTTTGACATAGCCGCTAAGTGCTTGCAGCATCGGAGACGAAAGTGATGTGAACGCCTTGGCGAATTTCGGCATTTCCTGTCCGCTAAGCCCCAATATGTCGTGAACAATCAGCACCTGCCCATCGCAATCGGGTCCTGACCCGCAGCTTAAAACAGGCACATTGACCTGCCGGGTAATGAGGGCGGCGACCTGGCGCGCCGTACCTTCCAGCAAAAGCATACTGGCGCCGGCGGCAACCGCATCCTGAGCCAGTTGAATCATCTCAAAAGCTGCCTGCACGGTGGCGCCTTCGGCTTTTAATTTACCCATTTTGCCAATTCGCTGGGGGCAAATGCCAAGATGGGACATTACTGCCATCCCTGTATCGCTGACGGCTTTGATTGTGTCAAGGTACGGGCGAACGGTTTCGATTTTGATGATATCCGCATGGGCATATTGGACAAAGCGGCCTGCATTTCTAATGGCGTCGGAAGGGCTGGTATGCCAGGACAAAAAGGGCATATCCGCGATGAGGCATATTTCGGGGGCTGCCCGCCGTACCGCCTCGGTTAGGGTGAGCATAAATTCCATCGTCGCCGGCAAGGTTGAATCATACCCCAATATGTACTGGGCTGCGGAATCGCCCACGAGAATCATTTCCGCACCGGCTTCGGCTACTAAGCGTGCAGTGGTGTAGTCATAGCAGCTCACGCAGGAAAACTTCCTGCCGGATGTCTTCATTTCCAACAAGTCTTGTATTGTCAATTTACTCATAGTATTCCTACTAATAACTCAGCATATCTGCTGCTATCTCTATTTTGGCTTATAGAATACCAAAAAACAATAGGATTTTGGAGACAATTTCGAGGTATTCAAGCAGGGTAAGCAAATTTATTAAAGAATTGCAAGGATTTTTTCGATAGATGAGTAGCGATTATAAAGGGTATTTTGCATCAACGGCTTTTCATCACCCTCCTCCGAAGCCAGATTCTGAATTCATCGGGATCTGGCTTTATTTTTGCGATTTCCGCAAAAATGGGTTCTTTTTGCAAGATTTTGTTAAGCACTGATTATGCTGATTGCACTGATTTAAGATGGGGTTTATTTGTCAAAGAACGATGGCCGGGGGGCGGGGTTTGCCGGCGGGTGGAATGGGGTTCCACAACAGGGCGTATTGTACCAGAAATGGCCGGAAAAAGCAAACACGGATTAGGATGATTTTGCTTATTTTTCTGGGGAGTTTGGGGTGTGTCGATTTTCCAATGGTCTGATAATTATGCAATGGGTCGTTGCAAAAATTAGGCATTAAAGCAGCAAATAGCGTGTCGTGTTTAGCTTAAGAGAAAATTTTACAGCATGAACGCTTGCGGTTTTTTTATTATGATTTCCGCCGGCCATAGGCTATAGTGGGCAATTGTGAATACGGTTTTATTCAGTATGGTTTTATCCATCTGCTCGGCAGGGGTATCGCAGGCCAATCGGTATGATTTTCCCGTAACTGGCAAGATTGACCATATTTCATCTGTAATACATCCTAATATATTCATTTGCACGCTCAAAGACGACCCGCTTGTCGGCGGTATTCCGCTGTGGATTCAAATCCGCGGACTGGCAGCACCCGCAGACCCCAATCGGGCGGCACAAGGCATTCTGTTTTTGGACTCCGCCCTGCGAATTTATTCGGATAAAATCGTATTGAAAAATATCCATTTTGGTACCTATTTCCGTGCCGTCGCTGATGTGTACGCAGGCAAAGACAATCTGGCGGATGTCTTGATTAGCAATGGATTTGCGATGTCCGATAAGCCAACGCCGCAAATCGCTCCGCCTGCCAGTAAACTCCTTCCACCGAAACCCATCGTAACGGCATCTTCCACACAAGTTCCCATAATAACCAACAAAACCGTATTGCCGCTGACTGCTCGGCTGCAAACAAAAGTGGATTTGAGCAGCCTGACCCCCGAAACAACCCTATCCGAGGCGATTGACATCATCCGTCGGTCGGTTGAACCGCAGTTGCCCATCGTTGTTTTTTGGAATGACCTCAGCGCCAATGCGATGATAGGGCAGGATTCCCCGATTGGCATCAAGGGTGTTCGGCAAATCTGTGTTCTTGATATGCTGCGGACGATTGCCCAAAGCCTGTCGGCAATCAGCACGACCCGAGTGGTGGTGATACCCCAGGAAGAAGTCATCACAATCTCCAGTGAGGCGATGGTAAATTCTCGATATAAAGGCGTTGTATATCCTATAACAGATATTATGAGCCCGCCGGCATCGTATGGACAACACGGAAATTCTCAGCAAACGACCGCAACTTATTAGAACCGCCGATATGGGGTAAATAGTGGGTTTTAACCGCATTTCGTCCTATAAAATCGCCCTGTCACAAAACAATTTCGGAGAACAATTTTAGTCTTAAGATAATAGGTAATACTACCGATGTTAGATTGACGGCAACCGCACTGAACGGCGGCATGGTCGCATATAAATGTGAGTTTTAAAAGGATTATAACCAATGCAAACAGTACGAACATTTACAGTCAAAGCATCTCTGCCGGAAGCATTGCAGGACTTGAAGCTGATTGCTTCGAATCTGTACTGGTCATGGAATTATGAGATTACAGAGATATTTCGCCGAATAGATTATGATTTGTGGAAACAGTGCAATCATAACCCCGTTAAAATGCTGGGCATGGTATCGCAGGCACGCCTGGAAGATTTGTCGCACAATGAAGGGTTTCTGTATCAGTTGCAGCAAGCCAAAGCCAAACTTCAGGAAACGCTGACGGCGCCGTCCTGGTATGACAAAATCTATCCTGCCAAGGAAAAAAAACCGATTATCGCGTATTTCAGTGCCGAGTTCGGCATTTATGAATCGCTGCCGATTTATTCGGGCGGTCTGGGTATGCTGGCCGGCGATCACCTGAAAAGTGCCTCCGACCTCGGCCTGCCGCTGGTCGGTATCGGCCTGCTGTATCAGAAGGGCTATTTCCGTCAATATCTAAACACCGACGGCTGGCAGCAGGAACACTATTTGGAAAATGACTTCTACAATATGAACACAGAGCTGGTTACCAAGTCCAGCGGTCATCCCCTGACGGTCAGTGTTCAGTTCCCCGGCAGAACCGTCGTCTGCCAGATATGGAAAGTGATGGTCGGTCGCACGCCGCTGTATCTGCTGGATACCAATGTGCCAGCCAATTCAACCGCCGATAGAACCATTACCCAATCGCTGTACGGCGGCGACAACGAAACTCGTATCTGCCAGGAAATCGTGTTGGGCATCGGCGGTCTCAAAGCCCTGTATGCGATGAATCTGGAGCCGACGGTATGCCACATGAACGAAGGCCATGCCGCCTTTATGGCGCTGGAACGCATCCGAAAAATGCGAAGCCTGCACAATATGAGTTTTGAAGAAGCCTGTGAAATCACCCGGGCCGGCAATGTCTTTACCGTGCATACGCCGGTGGCCGCCGGCAATGATGAATTTCCAATCGATATGATGGATAAATATTTCGGGTACTACTACGGCAAGCTCGGCCTCAATCGCGACCAGTTCCTCGGATTGGGGCGCGTGCGTCCCGCCGACATCCACGAAGGCTTCAAGATGCCGGTTCTGGCGCTGCGGATGAGTACGCACCGTAACGGCGTCAGCCAGCTTCACGGCGAAGTCTCCCGCAAAATATGGGCTGGCTTGTGGCCTGAACTGCCGATTGACCAGGTGCCGGTTACCTCGATCACCAACGGCATTCACGGCAAGACATGGCTCAGCGCCGAATTGAATTTGCTGTATGAGCGCTATCTGGGCGCCCGCTGGGCAGATGAAATCGTGGACAAATCCATCTGGCACAACATCGACCAGGTACCGGATGAAGAACTGTGGCGCATTCACCAGCGCTGCAAGGAGCGGCTGGTGGGGTTTGCCCGCAATCGCCTCAAACGCCAATTGCAGCGCCGCGGCGCATTTCATACCGAATTGGGCTGGGCCGAAGAAGCGATGGACCCAGAGGCACTGACCATCGGTTTTGCCCGCCGGTTTGCGACCTACAAACGCGGCGATTTGTTGCTGCGCGAACCCCAGCGGCTTATCAAGCTGCTGACCAACACCGAATTTCCGGTGCAGTTTGTGATTGCAGGAAAAGCGCATCCGCGCGACACCGCCGGCAAAGATATCATCCGAAAACTCGTTCACTTTGCCAGTGAAAATCCGCAAATCCGAAGAAAATTCATCTTCCTCGAAGATTACGATATGGACATTGCCCGCTATCTGGTGCAGGGTGTGGATATCTGGCTCAACAACCCGCGCCGGCCTATGGAAGCCAGCGGCACCAGCGGCATGAAAGCCGCCATCAACGGCGTGCTGAATATGAGTACACTGGACGGCTGGTGGTGCGAAGGTTATATTCCCGACGGCGGGTGGATTATCGGCGCCGGCGAGGAATATGACGACCTCAGTTATCAGGATCAGGTCGAATCGCAGGCGATTTTCAATCTGCTCGAACAGGAAATCGTCCCGCTGTATTTCTCCCGTTCCAAGGACAATCTGCCCCGCCGCTGGATACGCCGGATGAAAAACACTATCAAGTGGTGCGCTCCGCGGTTCAATACCAGCCGGATGGTGGCCGAATACACACGCCGCTTCTACAATCCAGCCGCTGCCAAATGGGAACAACTGGCCTCCGATTCGATGAACCGCGTCAAGGAATTGTCGCTGTGGAAGAACAGCGCACGCAGCGCCTGGCAGGATTTGCAGTTTGTCGATGTGCAGGTGCAGACCGTCGCATCCGAGCCGTTTGCCTCGTGGAACGGCCATAAGCCCGAGTTGACTGTGGGCAGCGATTTGAAAATCATGTCCCATGTGCGTATGGGGCGGCTCAAGCCAACCGATATCTCCGTGCAGATTTACCACGGACAAGTGGATTCGGCCGGCCATATCGAAAGCGGACATATCTCCGATATGCAGTATGTCGAAAATTCACTCAATCAGGACAATGTCGCCGTTTTCGCCGGTTCAATTCCCTGTCGGGCTTCCGGCCAGCAGGGCTTTAGCCTGCGAATCGTACCCCAGCATCCGGATTTGGTCGAACAATACGAACCGGGAATGGTCTTGTGGGAAAACAAACACTAATCCCGCATTGATGCAGCATACAAAAAAGCCCGCCTACCAAAGCGGGCTTTTTTTATCCGTATCGCAATGCTCTTGCTCGATGTTAATGATCGACCGGCTGCCCCAGGAAACCCTTTAATTCGTCGAGCTTCTCGGTCAGGTTTTCCGCCGTCTTGGCCTCGACATTGAGCCGCAGCAGCGGTTCGGTATTGCTTGGCCGGATATTGAACCACCAATCCTTAAACTGCACCGTCAGGCCGTCCAGATCGTCGCTCTTGCCCTGGCTGTATTTACGGGTCAATTCCTTGAGCATCCCATCCTTGTCATCCACATGGAAATTCATTTCGCCGCTGCTGCTGTAGCGTTTGAGCGGCTCAATCAAACTGCTCAGCGGCTTGCCCGCCTGACTGATGATGTTCAGCATGTGAACCAGCGTAATCATACCCGAGTCGGCATAAAAATTGTCGCGGTAATAAAAATGACCGCTCAACTCCCCGCCGAAGCAGGCGTGGCTGTCGCGCAGCGTCTTTTTCATAAACGAATGGCCTACCCGCTCCCGGCGCGGCGTGCCGCCGTTTTTGAGGATTTCTTCCTGCACGACCAAGCTGCTGCGCAAATCATACACAATCGCCGAGTTGGGATTTTTCTTGAGAAAATACGGCACCATCAGCGCCGTCATGATATCACAGGGAATCGTCTTGCCCTTCTCATCGACCAGCAGCAGCCGGTCAGCGTCCCCGTCAAAACACGCCCCGAAGTCCGCCTGTTTCTCTACAATCACCGACTTGAGTTCGGCCAGATTCGACTCCACCAGAGGGTTTGGCTCATGCTTGAAGGTGCCGTCGTGCGTAAAATTGAGGGGAATAATCTCGATGGGCAGGTCGCCAAAAATTTCCGGCACAGACTTGCCGGCCATGCCGTTGCTGGCGTCAATGACAACCTTGAGCCGCTTGAGTCCCGGCTCCAGGAATTTTAAGACATGCTTTTTGTACTCGGCTGTCAGGTCGCACTGCTCCATCGAACCGCTGGGCTTGCCTTTGGTATGCAGCAGCGCTGTGGCGATATGTTTGATATCCTTCAGACCGGTATCGGCCCCGATGGGCTTTGCCTGCTGGCCGGATATCTTAAATCCATTATAGCGACCGGGATTATGGCTGGCCGTGATTTGAACGCCCCCGCATGTGCCTAAGTGATTGATGGCAAAGTACATCTGCGGCGTATCAATCATCCCGACGTCAATCACATGAGCGCCGGCCGTATTCATCCCCTCAACCAGTGCATTGCGAAGCGAAGGACTGTGTGTCCGCATATCCCGACCGACGCAAACACTCTGGGCATTGGCCATTCCGCGTTCATAGCCGCGAAGCAAAGACCGCAAAAATTGTGCCGTCGCATGTCCGATTTTCCACGCCGCTTCCTCATCCAGTTGTTCCGGATAGGTGCCGCGGATATCATACGCCTTAAAAATTGCAGGATCCATAGTCCTATTCCCTTGAGTTTAATATAGAGCCATTCTTTTTTCACAATGGTATGATAATCCTAAATCGCCACATTGTCAACCCGCATTTGGCCCTTGCCCGGAAGAAAAACAGAAGATTCTTGACAGAATAAAGAGGGAAATGATATGATATAGCCCGTCGCTGGAGACCTGTTTTCCAAAAAACTTATAAAGGCGAATGTATGCTCAACGACTTATTTCGAACCATCAAGGCGTGTCTTGTCGCAGCGGGAATCCTGCTATCCTTTTTTGCCGTGTTGGAGCTGATTCGGGCATTTGAAACCCTTTACAATCTGCATCCGGCGGCGGGCTATGTCTTTTTGCTCATTCTCCTGGTCGGTTCTGCCTGGCTGTTCTTATGGTTTTTCGGTATTCTGAGCCAAAACCCCAAAGCCCTGCGGCCTCCGACTGCCAACGGTATCGAACAAGCCGACTCCAAACATCTTGGCCGCTGGATGGGCTATCAGCAGTCATTTATGCTCCGGCTGCTGGCCAATCCCCTGCTCGACGAAACTGCCCGCCGGCACATTCAGGCCGGCATTGACACCCTGTCCGCCGCCCAGCGTAAAGACAGTGCTTCCGTGCTGGCGGCGATTCTGACCGCCGAACGCGATACCATCGACCCGGCACTGGCGTCGCTGGATAAACACGCGGCACGCCAAATCCGCGACTGCGTCCGGGATGTGATGCTGGGCGTTACGCTGAGCCCCTATAAATCCGCCGACCTCTTTATCGTTCTTTACCGCAATATTCTGATGGTCGGCCGCATCATCCAAACCTACAATACCCGCCCCACGCTGGCCAACAGCCTGCGTATCGGCATGGACATCCTCAACATCGTCGCCACCGTCAATTTCATCAATCTCGGCAAAAATCTCATCGAAGCCCTCACCTCCCGCCTGCCCGGCGTCGGCAAACTCACCGACGACATCGCACAGGGCATCGGCGCCGGCTTCTTAACCTCCGTGGCAGGCCATGCCGCGATGGACCGATGCCGCGCCTTTCGGGCATGGAACCCGCAGCAGGCACGCGCGGGATTGCTGGCCAATGTCGGCGGGTTTTATGCCGATGTGCGGGATATCTTCTTTACCGACATCTGGGGATTTGTCAGGGCTCACTCCGCCCAGGCAACCGATGGGGTGCGGGATGCCATCGGCCAGGCAATCGACCAGACCGCCCAGACGCTCGGCCAGTGCATCCGAATCCCCGCAAAAGCCGCCATCGCCACAGGACAAACTCTGGTCGATACCACCGCATCCAGCGCAAAATCCATCAAAGATATCCTGCTCAAACCGTTTCGAAAATAAACAGCGGCCAAGCGAAGCGAAACCGCCGAAACACGACAACCAAAAACTTAGAACTAAAAACTCAAAACTTCTATCTAAAATCGGTTCATCCGGTAAATGCGTTGGTGGAAAAAATAAAGGATTTATGGGTAGCGTTTTTCGGATAAAATATTTTTGACGCCGGCATCAACTTTACGTTTTTTTTGTTGCGGAATGGGCTTTACCTTATTATCTTAGCGGTTTTGAGGCTATGTTGCGGGTATCTGTGTTCTCAACAAAGCACATTGACAATCACAACTTATTTTTAAGGGGTCTTTATGAAGCGTAAACTGAGAATGGGAATGATTGGCGGCGGACCGGGTGCGTTTATCGGCGAAGTACATCGCAAAGCGGCTCGTATGGATGGCGATATCGAAATTGTCGGCGGGGCGTTCGATATTGATCCGAAGAAGTCCAAACAGATGGCATCGACGTTAAGCCTTGATCCAAAAAGATGTTATGGCAGTTATCAGGAATTAATAGCGGCCGAACGCGGGCTGAGTGCCGACCAGCGGATGGATTTTGTCTCTGTCTGCACACCCAACAACTGGCATTACCCAATCGCTTGCGACCTGCTGAAGGCGGGATTCCATGTGATGTGCGAAAAGCCAATGACCATCAATGTTGCTCAAGCCAAGTCATTAGTCAAATTAGTCAAAAAGACCGGCCTGGTCTTCGGCCTGATGCACAATTACACCGGCTATCCCATGGTCAAGCTGGCAAAGGACATGGTTAAACAGGGTAAAATGGGGCAAATACGTAAGATAGTCGTTCAATACCCCCAGGGCTGGCTGGCCACCGCATTGGAAAAGACGGGCCAGATGCAGGCATCCTGGCGTACTGACCCCAAGCAGAGCGGCGGTTCCGGCTGCGGCGGTGACATCGGCACCCATGCCGAGAATCTTGCCGAATACATCACCGGCCTGAAAATCACCGAATTGTGTGCGGAATTGACAACATTTGTCCCTGGCCGAAAACTGGATGACGATGTGAATTGTTTAGTTAAATACAATAATGGTGCACGGGGCGTTTTGCATGCCAGTCAGATATCCATCGGCGAAGAAAACAACCTTGCGATATGGGTCTATGGCACCAAGGGCAGCCTTGAGTGGCATCAGGAGCATCCTAACTACTTGTATGTCAAGATGATGGATGAGCCGATGCAGACATGGAAACGCGGTAATGGGTATATCGGTCAGGCAAGCGAAGCGGCCGGCAGGGCGTCGCGGCTGCCGTTTGGACACCCAGAGGCGTTCTTTGAGGCGATGGCCAACATCTACAAAAACTTTGCCGAAACCGTATCTGCCCATATCGACGGCAACAAGCCCGACCCGCTGGCACTGGATTTCCCGCAGGTTGAAGACGGCCTTCGCGGAATGCTTTTCTTAGATACGCTACTCAAAAGCGCCAAATCCAAGACAAAATGGACAAAATTTTCTAAATAATTCGTAAAACTAATTGGAGATATGCTATGTCGAGACCTGTTACGCTTTTTACCGGCCAGTGGGCAGATTTGCCGCTGGAAAAACTGGCGCCGATGATGGCCAAACTGGGCTATGATGGATTGGAACTCGCCTGCTGGGGCGACCACATGGACGTTTTCAAAGCCGCCAAAGACACCGCTTACTGCAAGCAGCAATTGGCGATTCTGGAGAAGAATAACCTGAAGTTATTTGCCATTAGCAACCATCTTGCGGGACAGCTTGTCTGTGATTTGAACAACGACAGCCGGTCGGATTGTTTTGCGCCTGCGGATTGTGCCGGCAATGCGGAAAAGAAACGCGCCTGGGCAGTCGATGCGATGAAGGCTACCGCCAGAGCCGCCAAAAATATGGGCGTCAAAGTGGTCAATGGCTTTACCGGCTCATCAATCTGGCATTTTCTGTACAGTTTTCCTCCGGTATCCGACAAAATGATTGAAGATGGCTTTGCCTTTTTTGCCAAGATGTGGAATCCGATATTGGATGAATTTGACGCCTGCGGCGTGAAGTTTGCGCTGGAAGTGCACCCGACGGAAATCGCATTTGATATTGTTACCGCAAAACGTGCCTTGGCGGCGCTTAACAACCGGCCGGCCTTTGGATTCAACTTTGACCCCAGCCATCTCCACTGGCAGTTGGTTAATCCGGTACGGTTCTTACAGGCGTTTCCAGACCGGATATATCATGTCCACATGAAAGACGCCGCTCTTCAGACTGATGGGTATAACGGCATTTTGGCATCCCATCTGAATTTCGGCAATCCTCAGCGGGGCTGGGATTTCCGGTCGCTGGGACATGGCGGGATTAATTTTGAGGAAATCATCCGCACGCTCAACCATATCAACTACCAGGGTCCGCTTTCAGTTGAATGGGAAGATTGCGGGATGGACCGGATGCACGGAGCCAAAGAGGCGTGTGAATTCGTCAAGCGAGTGGATTTCACGCCGTCCCGTGTCGCCTTTGATGCGGCATTCGACAAAGAGAATCGGTAAGGGTACCCTTAAATCAGGACGTGGTTTTACTGTTTGTAAGCGTTCACGCAAAAACGCAATTTCTATTTCGAGAAATGTTTTTTTCGCGTGAACGCTTACTTTTTTTGGCAGAAACGAACATCTGGCTCAGCCTTCCACGCTGGTCATGCCGGTTTGATCCTGACTACCCGCACTTTTTTTACCAATTTTGTTTTCCGAGCCTTCCAGCAGGCGTTTGATGTTTTCGACATGGCGGCCGATGACCAGCATCGGCATCAGAACCGCAAACACCAATAGCGGATATAATTCAGAAAAAGTCCAGTTTTTCGATGCCGCGATAAAAGCCGCTAACACCAATGGAAACAGTACCGCCGCGATGATGGAGGCCAGCGAGACATACCGCCAGAGTTTGACGGCAATCGCCCATACAACAAAAGCGGCAACTCCGGGCAGGGTGTAATACGGCCACAGACCCAGTACGACACCCAGACTGGTCGCCACGCCTTTGCCACCCTTGAAGCCCAGCCAGACCGGGAAGATGTGGCCGATTATCGCCGCACAGCCTGTCAGCAGCCACAGCCACAGCGTTGCCGTCGCAACCGGCGGGATGGTTTTGCCCAGCCATATCGGCATCAGCATCGGCAGTAAGCCTTTGGCGACATCCAGGCCAAAGCAGATATAAGCCCATTTTTTGCCCAGTGCCCGCGAGACATTAGTTGCCCCGATATTGCCCGACCCAACCTTGCGCAGGTCAATGCCGTGCATTCGGGCAATCAGCAGGCCAAAAGGGATGGAGCCGAGAAGATAGGCGGCGGGGATCAAAAATATAAAGGCGAACATGGTTATCCTTTCTTGTGTGCCAGTAATGTTTTATACAGTTCAATTATTGCATCGACATGGCGACTGATGCAGACGCCGGCGGCTAATTGGTCTTGGACAATCGCTTCGGCAAAACGCTGTCGTACAGCCGCATCGCACAAATCTCCAATCGCATTCGACAGAGCGGCCCGATTGTCCGGCCGGTCGATAATCCACCCGTGCCGCAAGTGCGTATATCGTTCGCAAGCGCCATTCAATCGCGTTGTAATGACCGGTTTGCCGGCGGCAAGCGCTTCCAGAATAAACCGTGAACAGGGGTCATACCAGGTCGGCAGCACTACCGCGTCGGCGGCGGCCAGTGCGGTATGAATGGACTCCTGTGCGCCGGCAAATACGACGCGGTTTCCAATGCCTATACGATTGACGGCAGCGATATAGGGCTTTGGGTTGTCCGACCCGCAGACGGCAAGCACCGCCGGACAGTGCGGATTGGCAAGCATGGCTGCGCTAATCGCATCCAGCAGCGGCAGTAATCCCTTGAGCCGGAAGTTGTTGGCGGCAAATAAGAATATTGCCGCCTGGTTTTTGTTGGAGATTACCGCTTGATTCAAGATGGATTGGCGAAATGCCGCCGCTTTTTGGGCATCGGCGGCGGGGCGCCCATTAACCCCATTGGGGATGACGGTAATCCGGGATGCATCCAGGCCATAGTGTTCGATAAACTGCCGGCGGACATATTCCGACAGGGCGGCGACCATGGTTTTCTGCCCCGGCCGGCATAAGCGTCTTTCAGCCCACAGCATGCGGGTGCGGTTGAGATTGGTCCAATGACTGAGCTGTTTGCAAAGACGCATCAGCGGATTAGGGAAACTATCGGCGCTGCGGATGATGGTCTCACGGAAACTGCCGCCGCGCGGTTGATAAATATCCGCCCTGTCCAGCGGCAGGACACTGTGGATGATATCGTAGGGCTGCTGCCGTAAATGCTCTGTCAGCGCCTTGTCGATGGCTGCCAGCGAGGTGCGTTTTCGACGAGCCGTATTGCACAGAATCCGTACATATTCGGATGGATGTCCTGATGCGGCAAGAATCCAGGCGTCGATGCCTTGCCGGCGCAGTTCAGCCGCCAGTTCGCTGACTGACCGTTCGGCGCCGCCCAGACGGATATCCATTCGTTCAATGATAATTGCTGTTTTTGCCATAGCAGTATTATACTGGATGCCGGCTATTTTGCAAAGGGAACCGGTTTTCCGCGGCGGATTTCGCCGTCGGCGATGCGCCAGGCTTTGCGTTTGAGCCGCTTGAGGAATAACCGGTCTGCCGTCGAAAGGTCTTTATGGCCGGTGTAGTCAAGATAAAACCGCAGACGGTCCGTCTGGCTGATGATATCTCCTGGCGATGAATAATACAGTTGTGTTAAGTCTTTGAGGCGATAGCGGGATTTGAACAGGGTAGGCCTAAAGCACCGCTGCAAGTCTATGAGATAGAGTTCTCTCTGGTCGCTTAAAAACCAGTGGCACAGATAGAAATCCTGATGCCGCAATCCAGTTTCGTGAAACAGTTTGGCCGTTTGTGCCAGACGATTTATCCAGTGCAGTTTTTCCTGTCGGGCGGTTTTGCCGGCTGTTTGATAAAAGCAGTTCGGCAGTTTTTGTTCGAGCGACTGGCCGTTGGGGATTTCGAGCATCATCACAAAACTGCGGTTTTCCCAAATGCCGTTCCATTGGCCGCCAAAAGCAATGGTTTGCGGCGTGCGGATGCCGGCGGCGTTCAATGGCTCACATGGCAGAAAATCATAGTACGCCGTCAGCGTCCGATGGCGATGCGACAGCCAGTTTTTGATTTGCAGAGACACCGGCGGCTTATGGTAGCGTTTCAAGAATACTTTTTTTCCGTCGGGCAGGAGAAGTTCCGTCCGCTGTCGCCAGTCTGCCAATTCCGATTTATGCAGATTGCGTCCCTGATTGAATGCAAATACATCCTTGAGCGAACCAAGTCCAATTGTGCGCAGCATCTCGGCAAAATCCCGATGAACGAAAAACTCCCTGTCTATCTGGATAAAATCGCCGGGGTTCATCGGGTTGGGTCTCCGAGGATTTTTTGGGCTTCTTCAAATACCTGTTGGACGGTAATTGATTCCATACAAAGATGCCGCGATTGACTGCACACAGGTTTATCGCACGGCACACAGGGCGCCTTGCCGATAATCCGCAGCTCTTTGGCGTAATCCGTTTTCGTCCATTCCGGGTTGTTCGGGCCATACAGCCCGATAATCGACCTGCCCAGCGCCGCCGCAATATGTCGCGGCCCCGTATCATTGGTGATGACCAAATCTGCCGCCTCAATCAGGGCTTTGAGCGGCCCCGGTCGCAAGGGTGTGTCGGCCAGACTCAACAACGGGTGGGTTGCCTTGCCGCGGATGGCGTCAGAAATCGCCTTTTCCTGCGGTGTTGGTGCGACAGAAAGAATAATCTGTGCCTGATACGCCTCAATCAGTTTGTCGGCCAGTTGGGCAAAATGGTCGGCAGGCCACAATTTGCTGGGTCCAAAGGCACCGCCGCAAACCAGAACGATGACAGGTCTGCTGCCGTCCCGCACAAGTGAAATATGGGCTTGCATCTGGTTTCGGTCAGCATCGGTAACATTCAAGTGCAATGATGTGTCTTGCGTCGAACAGCCCAGATAATCTGCAATTCGCAGATAATAATCGCGCGTTGAGTACGGCACAAACCGTCCCTGTTCATCTTTGGGTGGCTCGATGGCATCGGTCAAAAACAACCCCCGTCCATCCCGCCGGTAGCCGATGCGCCGTTTGGTGCTGCCGACAAAGACGGCCATTGCACTGCCGAAGGAGTTTTTCAGCAGAATGGCCTGGGTAATGCACTGCTTTCGTAGTTGCAATATTGTATCCCAATATCCATTATAATCCAGCCAGCCGTCGCAGAATTCCAGCGGTTCCAAAAAAGCCCGCACCGTTTTGGAAGCCATATACAAAATCCGCTGGTCGGGGTACCGCTGACGCAGCACCCGCAGCGTCGGAGTCGATAATATCGCATCGCCGAGCGGCGACGGCAGCCATACCAAAATGGTCTGTTTATTGCTGCAGGACATAGGGCGAGGTTACCGTTCCCACATAAAATAAAATGTTATCGCCATCAGCTGCACAACCGCCGCATAGCCAAGAAGTGTATGCACGGATTCGGGGCTGCGGGTTTGGTCAAATAAAAACCACAGGCTTACAATCAAACAAAACACAGCAATAACCTGCATCGCCCCGGCAATCACTTTCATCAATGAAAAATCTTCGTATTGGCCGGATTTGTGCTGTGCCTTCAACTGGGTAAGAATTTCGGCCAGCAGTTTTTCTGTTGACGCGTCTTCTGTTTGCGGAGGCGGAAGGGGGGCACTTGGCTTGTTTTCTTTTTTTGGGGATTGTATCTCAGGCTGTATTCCCGCTAAGGGCATTGCGGAATTGCCGTTATCTTTTACTGCTTGCGGCACTGCGGATTGCTGAACAGGGGCGGCAGGCTTGTCGGCAATAATCGGCTGCGGTATTATGATGTTCGGTTCTTGGGCTGCCGGGGCGGGAGTGTCCATTTCTGGCGTCGCTGCCGGTGCATCAGCGGGTTTGCTGCCGTCTGGTCCGGCTGGTTCATTGCGGGTTCGGTTCCAGTTTTGCCGCAAATCCTGCATACGAATGATGTTGACCGCCTCGCGGATATTGACTGCCTTGCGGTCGGCTTCGGGGTCGCCGGGGCCTTTGACGGCCGGCTTGACGGGAGAGGCAATCAGAATTGTCTTGCAGCCGGCACGCCGTCCGGCCTCAATATCGCGGTAGGAATCGCCAATCATCCACGAGCGGGATAAGTCGATATTCATCTCCTGGGCGGCTTGCAGCAGCATTCCCGGTGCGGGTTTTCGGCAGTCGCTTTCCTTGCGGTATTTTTCAATAACGCCGTCCGGATGAAACGGGCAAAAATAGATGCCATCCAGATAAACCCCTTCGTCGGCAAGCAGTTTTTCGAGACGGTGGTGAATCTGCCCCAGCGTCTCTTCGGTAAAAATACCGCGGGCGATGCCGGACTGATTGCTGACGACGACCAGCAGGTAGCCCATCTTTTTCAATTGCACCAGCGCCCCGGCTGCTCCCATCATCAGTTTGACCTGGTCGGGGTGATTGATATACCCTGGGTCTTCTATTAGTGTATTATCCCGGTCTAAAAAAACCGCCTTGTGTTTGGATTGCATCATGGGTTATGCCTTTGTGTCTCGCATTTTTTCGATGGTCGCTGTCGAACTTTTGCCTTCCACCAGCGGCGCCAGAATGACCTGTCCGCCGCGCGTTTCGACAAACTCTCTGCCGATAACGCCTTTTTGCGCCCAATCGGCGCCCTTAACCAGAATATCCGGGCAGATCCGCTCGATGGTACGCAGCGGGTCGGGCTGGTCAAAAATAACTACATAATCGACAAATTCCAGCGCCGCCAGTACCTCCGCTCGTTCAGTCTGGTTGTTAATCGGCCTGTCGGGTCCCTTGATTTGCCGCACCGAAGAATCCGAATTCATTCCGACAACCAGAATGTCGCCTTTGTCTTTGCAGAACCGCAGATAATTGATATGGCCGATGTGCAGCACATCAAAGCAGCCGTTGGTAAATACGATTTTCTTGTTGTTCTTGCGATGATAGCCCAGCTCTTCAACCAGATGGTCGATATCTCTGATTTTTCCGGCCTGACGGTGGCGCTGCGATACAAGCTCATGGACGATTTCCTCGATGGTGACGGTGGCGACGCCGAATTTTTCGACTTCCAGACCCGCCGCGATATTGGAAATTGCCACTGCCGTATAAAAATCACACCCGGCTCCCAATGCCACGGCAATTGCTGCCAGCACCATATCGCCGGCGCCGGTTACATCATAGACGGTCCGCGGGTGTGTCGGCAAATGCTCCGACAGGTCGGCCGTATGCAGATAGGCGCCTTCCTTGTCCAGCGTTACAACGGATGCTTCCAAGTGCAGTGTTTCATATAAATATACGGCGGCTCTTTTCGCCGCCCCCATCGTATCAACCGCAATGCCGGCGGCAAGCGATGTTTCTTTGCGGTTGGGCATCACCAGTGTCGCACCCGTGAATTTAGTATAATCGTTTATCGGCGGGGGGTCTACCAGCACTTTTTTGCCGGTTTTTTTCGCCTCTGCAATCAATGCCTGACAAAAGCCGGCGTCCAGCATCCCTTTGTTGTAATCCTGAAGACATACCACATCGCACTGCGGCAATTGACCGATGTAATGTTTCAGCAGGGCATCGTATTGGGCTTTGTCGAGCGGTTCGGTGATTTCCTCATCGATTCGCAAAAGCTGCTGCCGGTGGCGATGCTGAGCCAGGCCGATAATTCGCTGTTTGCAGATTGTCGGACGGTCGGGTATTTCCATCAGCCCGCCGATATCGGCTCCCCGTTCGGTCAGCAACCTGCTCAGCAGGCATCCATTGTCGTCGGAACCGATGACACCGATACAATAACAGCGGGCGCCCAGTGCCAGCACATCGGCGGCAACCGAGGCGGCGCCGCCGCAGCTATGTTCCCGTCGGACAACCTTGAGTACCTGCACCGGCGCCTCCGGGCTGATGCGAAGCGCATCGCCGTAGATGTAGGTATCCAGCATAAAGTCGCCGACCAGAAGCACGCGCGGGCTGCCTAAGCTGGCAACGGTCTTCAATAAATCGCTTGAATTCATGTGGTCTTTTTCTCCATCAGCGGAGTTACCAGATTATCCAATAAAGCGGTTATTGTACCTCCATCGGCGGCAAAATCCAGCTCCATCAAGACTGCTCCAAAGCGTGCCGGATTATACTGTTTGCACAGCAGAGCTGCCTTGACCCAGTCCTTTTGTGTGCAGACGGCCAACTCCGCCCCGCATGCGGACATCTTGGCGGCAATCTGTTCGATGTCCGGCAGTGCAAACGGATGATGGTCATTAAAAAATCGGCTCCCAACCACATTTAACCCATTCTGCTTGAGGCAATGAACAAACGCCTGCGGATTGCCGATGCCGCAAAAGGCGTAAAGTTTTTTGCCCCGGATGCGTTCCAGTGGTATTGTTCCCTGTGATAAACTGACCCAATGCGTAAGACGATGTGCAGCATAAGCCACCGGCATATCCGGCCGATATCGGCGAATTTGGTTTTTGAGCGAATCAATTTGCTCCGCATCTGTCTGGTCAAACCGTGTAATGACAACCGCATCGGCGCGGCCCACCGATGAAATCGGCTCTCGCAGCATCCCTGCCGGCAGCAGTTTGCCGTAGCCGAAAGGACAGGTTGCGTCTATCGCCAGGATGTTCAAATCCCTGCCCATCCGCCGGTGCTGAAAACCGTCGTCCAGAACCAGCACCTCAGCCGAAAACTCCTGAATGGCTTTGCGGGCGCCGGCAACCCGATTGGGATTGACAATCACCTCAATACCCGGACAGCTCTTGGCAAGCATCGCTGGTTCATCGGTCATGGTTTCCTGGCTGCCGTCGGTTTTATAGCCGCGAGTCAGCACGGCACAGCGAATCGATTTTTGGGTCAGATACCGGCACAGCCAGATGACCAGCGGCGTTTTGCCGGTTCCGCCCGTCGTCAGATTGCCTACGCTGATAACCGGAATCGAAAGCCGCCGGCTTTGTGCAATACCGGCGTCATACAGCAGATTGCGAATCCATATCGCAAATCCATAAGGAATCGCCGCTGCCGCCAGAAGTCCACGCAGAATCTTGGCTTTCCAACTGCGGTTCTGGCCGGAAATCAGCATTCGATAAGCGTTCTGGTTCAATCGCGTATTCCTCACCGATACGAGAAATAAATGCGGTCTTCTTAGGCTTTCTGAATCCGTGCGATAATCGCATCCGCCATTTCCTGCGTGCCGACTGCCGTCGGGTCATTTCGGTCGTCTTTCATGTCGTAGGTTACATACTTGCCTTCGGCGATAATATCAGCGACCGCATTTTCCAGTGCATCGGCCTGTTTGGTGCAGTTTAAATGGCGCAGCATCAGCACGCCGCTGAGAATCAACGCAACCGGATTGACCTTGTTGAGTCCCTTGTATTTGGGAGCGCTGCCGTGTGTCGCTTCGAAAATGGCGCCCTTTTGCCCGATATTGGCGCCCGGGGCAACCCCCAATCCGCCGACCAGACCCGCGCACAAGTCGCTGAGAATATCGCCGTACAGATTCGGCAGGACAATCACATCATACAACTCCGGCTTTTGTACCAATTGCATGCACATATTATCTACAATTCGGTCTTCAAATTCGATATCCGAAAAATCTTTGGCGACCTGCCGGCTGACTTCCAGCCACAGCCCATCCGTATATTTCATAATGTTGGCTTTGTGGACAGAGGTTACCTTTTTTCGTTTATTCCGGCGGGCATACTCAAAGGCATATCGTACAATCCGGTCTGTGCCTTCTACGGAAATCGGTTTGATGCTGACGCCTGTAGTGGGGCTAATCTTTTTGTTGCTGTGTTTATTGAGCCAGTCAATTAGTTCCAACGTCTCCGTTTTGCCTTTTTCGTATTCAATCCCCGCATATAAATCTTCGGTATTTTCGCGCACCAGCACCAGGTCGATGTCCTGATATTTGCTGCGTACTCCGCGATACGATTTGCACGGGCGAACACAGGCATATAAATCCAGAGCCTGCCGCAGATACACATTGACACTGCGAAAACCGGTACCAATTGGTGTCGTTATTGGGGCTTTGAGTCCGATGCCGTTTTTGCGGACGGATTCCAAGGTAGCGTCCGGCAGGGGAGTGCCGGCTGTGGCCATAATATCTACGCCAGCCTGCCGAATATCCCATTCAATCTGTACGCCCGTAGCGTCGATGCAGCGGCGCGTTGCCTCGGCAATCTCAGGGCCGATTCCATCACCCGTAATCAGTGTAATTTTGGTCATTTACCAAACTCCTGCAATAAAAGGTTCTATATTCCGGTTGTTTCCAGTAGTATTTTCATATCATACCATAACAAAGCCCGGCATTCTAATCGATAACAATACCAAAAGCAACCGGAATCACACTGTTGATAATGGACTATGTCAATCAAATATATCTTTTATTCGGCATTTTAATCCATTACTGTATTGGGATGAAAGGTGGTGTTGTTTGGGCGGCGATGAGAAGTAGTTTTTCGGCGGTGATTAAAAAATGCGTCTGTCAGGATTCGAACCTGAAACCTTCGGTTCCGTAGACCGACGCTCTATCCAATTGAGCTACAAACGCTTTGTCCGGAAAGTGTATTCTGAACCCGCATTCATTTACAAAGAAACAAACTGCCCGCCGCACAGTGTCGGGAATTTACCATAAATGGTTTTAATTGCAAGAAAATTATCGAAAAACATCAAAAAAAGTGGACACACTATCTCTTTAATTGCGGTTTTATACAAACCGCCTTAAGGATAGTTCTGCAGCAATTTATTTACCGCATTCATATAGGCTATCCAGTAGCTTTGGGATATGTTTGCATTTGACACTGTCACCGAACCACTAAGACCAGAAGTGCTTGTCAAACGCCCGTAGGACACATTGAGCCGCACTTTTCTGTTGAGGGATAATTTAGAAGTCATCCCAAAACCCTCCTGAGGAGAATAAGGATACAGCCAAGCTG
>CAZICJ010000002.1:0-100842 GCA_964537635.1 uncultured Pirellulales bacterium | reverse complement strand
ATGTCCACTAAATTCTATCCCTTTTTAACCAATTTTATTGGAGGAGAGCCTCAAAAATAAAAAAGATTTCCGCAAAGGGAGCAAGAACCGACCAAAAACCCTTGAAATTTGGATTGTCTATGCCGGGCAGGGAAGTATAATTCGGGAGAAAGGAAGAGCGAAGTCGGGTTAGAAAAATAGAAGCGGAATTCTGCGGTTTTTATTTTTTGCCACAGAGGGCACCGAGAACACAGAGTTTTTTTTCTTAAACGCAGATTACACAGATTTTTTTGAGTTTTAATTCTGAGTTGTTTACGATTTAGTACTTATGATTTGAGATTTTTCATGGACGGAATGGATAGGAATGTGAACCATGAAACACAGGAAGATCGGGAAGAATAAAGATAGGTAAAATTCCATAACTAAGAACTACGAACCAAGAACTATCTCTTCCTGTTCTTCATGGTAAAAAAGAAAGGAATTTGGGAGATGTTGAAAATGGAAGAAATTGATTCATGAAATTTGTTTTCTCTCACAAAAGGATTGACGCATGGGCAGGTTTGGATTTTTAGGTAAAAAATGGTTTCAGATTGTTGTGCTGCTGCTGTTGGTGATTGCAGCGGTTTGGGTATTTTTTATCTAAAAGGGAAGCGGCCCTTAAATTTGAACAGGGGTTAAATATGACAAAGGAATTGACGCTGGTGACAAAATTTGCTGTTTTTCGCGGCAGGCAAATTCGTAAGGTACTCTATCAGAATGAATGGTATTTTTCTGTTATTGATATTATTGGAACCCTGACCGAAAGCGACAATCCGCGCGATTACTGGTATAAGATGAAAACGCGGGTCAAAAATGAAGAAGCCGCTGAGTTGTCGACAAAATGTCGACAACTGAAATTGCAATCGACGGACGGGAAATATTACGAGACAGACTGTGCAAACACGGAAACCCTCTTTCGAATAATCCAGTCAATCCCATCGCCCAAGGCGGAGCCTTTCAAGCTTTGGCTGGCCAAGGTCGGCTATGAGCGAGTGCAGGAAATCGAAGACCCTGAACTTGCGACTAAGCGCACTCGTGCTTTATATAAAGCCAAAGGATATAGCGATGGCTGGATTGAAAAACGAATGCGAGGCATTGCCATTCGGGAAGAACTTACCGATGAATGGAAAAACCATGGTGTCAAAGAAAACAAGGAATACGAAATTTTGACAGCAGAGATTTCAAAGGCGGCCTTTGGTCTTACGCCCAGTCAATACAAGAAACTGAAAGGTTTGAAACGGGAAAATCTACGCGACCACATGACCGATTTGGAACTCATTTTTTCAATGCTCAGTGAGGCTTCGACGACACAGATTACAAGGGTTGAGCACCCAAAAGATTTCATTGAAAATAAAAACGTGGCAAAACGAGGCGGAAATGTCGCCGGCATTGCACGCAGAAAACTTGAACAGGAAACCCAGCGGAAAGTGATCAGCAAAGAAAACTATCTCAAAAAGCCGCAGAGCAAAAAAACTCTGGATAATAAATGATACCAAATAAGGATTGGTAAAATCTGCCTGGCGGCGGAACTTACCAGTCCTTATTGGCAGGGGGGTTATGGTTTTGTGATGACCTGATATTTTTCCAGGATTTTGGGGTGGTTTTCTTTGGCGGCTTTGGCATCCAGAATCATCGGGGACTCGTTGCCGAGAAAGTGAACTTCGATGAAATCTGCGCTGCTGTTTTCAAACGCCTGCTTTAAGTCTTTTACAGAATTGATGTTAACGCCATTTACCCGCTCGACGGCTTGATTGCGGAAGCCATCGCAGTAGGTATTGACGGTATCCGGCAGGATTTCCGACAGGACGACATATTCAACCCTGTCTTTGTCATCGTTGAGTTTTTGTGAATCAAAGAACAAATACCGCAGGCCGAATGGCAGGTCGGTCAGCCAGTTTCTGCCGAAGGTTTCCAGGTAGTTTCGGCTGAGTGGTACAAATGTAAGTCCAGCATATACATAGTATTGCGGCTGTTTGTCAAACTCCTGCGACCAAGGCAGGATAGGGCGGTTTTCAGCAGCTTTGATGGTGGCGTTTTGGATTTTGCCGTCGCGGTAAAAGGCTATATTATAGATTTGTCCTATCTGTTTTTGCTCTAAGGCTTCCGACCAGTCGAGCGTGAGACCATAGATTTTAATCATTCCATCATTGTCGATGGAGTACCCCTCAATTTGGGTCAAAACATCGCCGGCCTGCAGGATTCCGTCGGCACTGGAGCCGGCCTGGACAAAGGTAACGACAATACCGCCGACAAACTGCGGGATTTTGAGATAGGCTGTATAGGCCGGCGAATGCAGCCCCTCGAAGGTATTAAAGCCAGACGATGGAAATCCATCATAAGTTCCGTCTTCAACGTCGGTTAAGAAATGGTCGATGATGGTCGTTGGAATCATATAGCCGATGTTGTCGGCCGTCTGCAGGCCCTGAAAGGCGACGCCGACAACCTTGCCGTTTTGGATGACGGGTCCACCGGAGTTGCCCGGATTGATGGCGGCATCGGTCTGGACGACCAAGTGTATATCCGCCTGGGTGTGGCTGTATGCACTTACTTCTACACGGGATACGACGCCTTCGGTGATGGAGACCTGTCTGCCGCCGACAGGGAACCCGCAGGTGTTGACGCTGCTGTTTGCCTGAGGGATGGAGCCAAATCGCAGCGGGATGGTATCGTCGTAAAATGTTTTATCTTCGACACTTAACAGTGCCAAATCGCAGTCGTGGCCCACAAAATCCACCTTGGCGATGTAGCGTTTGGCGGCGTTTTGCTTTTTGATTTCAAGGTATTTGACGTTGCTGACGTTGTGGGCATTGGTCAGGATTTTGTTGTCGTCGATGAGAAAGGCTGTGCCGACGCCGCGCCCCATTGTGCCTTGCTTCCAAGGGGTCTTGTAGTTCCATTCCTGCTGGACGATTTCGACCATAAAGACGGATTTTTCGAATGTCAGGTTTTGCGACTCAACGACCGGCGACTCGGCAGGGGGGGTGTCGGCAGGATCGACGGCAGGGGAGTCCTGTACGATTACGGCAGCCGGCAGCCATAGCATCAGCAATAATCCAAGGTACTTGTTTGGCATAGTGATTCCATTCATCAAAAAACATTCGGTTGTTTTACTGCAAACTTCAAGCGGTATTATATCAGGCTCAAACCAAAAGAGAAACTATCGATTTTCACCGGCAAGGAAGATTTTGGAGCAAACGCGGGTTTGTGTCGAAACAAAAAAGACCCGCTTTTGAGGGCGGGTCTTGTGAAGCTAAAATCGGTGTTCTGTTATTTTGCCTCGAACTCTGCGTCGATGACATCATCGCCGCCTTTTCGCCGGACTTCGCCTTCAGCCGGCGCATCCTTGGGGACTCCCTGACCGGCGTCGGCGGGCTGTCCTTTGGCGGCCGCCTGTTTCTTGGCCGCTTCCTCATAGAGAATCTTGCCGAGCTCCTGGGCGGTCTCGCTGAGTTTGTCCATCGTTTTCTTGATGGCGGCGCCATCGTCGCCCTTGGCGGCTTCTTTAAGATTATTGATTGCGCTTTCGATGTCGCCGCGGACTTTGGCATCCACTTTCTCGCCGTGTTCCTTGAGCGCCTTTTCGGTGGAGTACACAAGCTGGTCAGCCTGATTTTTCAAGTCCACGGTCTCGCGGCGTTTCTTGTCCTCATCGGCATGAGACTCGGCGTCGCGTTTCATTTTTTCGACTTCTTCCTTGCTCAAGCCGGAGCTGGACTGAATCTTAATCGACTGTTCCTTGCCGGTGCCGAGGTCTTTGGCCGACACGTGCAAAATGCCGTTGGCGTCGATATCGAAAGCCACTTCGATTTGCGGCAGTCCGCGCGGCGCCGGAGCGATGCCGTCTAATTGGAACATCCCCAGCGTCCGGTTGTCTCGGGCGAATTCGCGTTCACCCTGCAAAACATGAATCTGTACACTGGGCTGGTTGTCGGCAGCCGTCGAGAAGATTTCCTTTTTGCTGGTCGGGATGGTTGTATTTTTTTCGATGAGTTTGGTCATCACACCGCCGAGCGTCTCAACACCCAGCGACAGCGGCGTTACATCCAGCAGCAGAATATCTTTGACGCCTGCATCGCCGGCAAGGATTGCGCCCTGCACCGCTGCACCGATTGCCACGACTTCATCCGGGTTCAGACTGCGGTTGGGGACTTTGCCGAAAATGTCCTGAGCAATCTGCTGGACTTTGGGGATGCGCGTCGAGCCGCCGACCATCAGGACTTCATGAATATCCTTGGCGGACAGTTTGGCGTCTTTGAGGGCCTGAATACATGGGGCTTTGAGTTTTTCAAACACGGCGTCGCACATCGCCTCGAATTTGCTGCGCGAAATCGATACATTCAAATGTTTGGGGCCGCTGCTGTCGGCGGTGATAAACGGCAGATTGACCGTTGATTCGACCTGCTGGCTCAATTCGCATTTGCATTTTTCGGCTGCTTCTTTGAGCCGCTGCAAAGCCATCGGGTCCTGCCGCAAATCGATGCCTTCTTTTTTCTTGAATTCATCTGCCAGAAAGTGAATCAGCACTTCATCGAGGTCGTCACCGCCCAGATGGGTGTCGCCGTTGGTGCTGAGCACTTCAAAGACATTGTCGCCGATATCGAGAATGGAAATATCAAATGTGCCGCCGCCAAAATCGAAGACGGCTACCTTTTCGTTCTTTTTCTTTTCGATGCCGTAAGCCAGCGCTGCTGCGGTCGGCTCATTGATAATCCGCACGACATCCAGGCCAGCAATGACGCCGGCATCTTTGGTCGCCTGACGCTGCGCATCGTTGAAGTAAGCCGGCACGGTAACGACGGCCTTTTCGATTTTCTCGCCCAGATAATCCTCGGCGGTTTTTTTCAAGTCCTGCAGAATCATCGCCGAGATTTCCGGCGGGGTGTAATCCTTGCCGCGGACATTGACCTTGACCAGCTCGTCCGAGCCGCCCACGATCTTGTACGGCACCATCTTTTCTTCGGATGCTACTTCGCGATGCCGGCGGCCCATAAACCGCTTGATGGAAAAGACGGTGTTGGTCGGGTTGGTTACCTGCTGGTGCCGGGCGGATTGTCCTACAAGCCGCTCGCCTTTATCCGTAAAGCCAACCACCGACGGCGTCAAACGCGAACCGCTGCCGTTGATCAGCACCTTGGGGGCTGAACCTTCCATAATCGCGACAACCGAGTTGGTCGTACCCAGGTCGATACCAATAATTTTTGCCATTGTTTGCTCCTGAATTTTAAGCTAAACGAATTAAAGTCTGAAACTACAGGAAGAAGTGCAATAATTATGCCAGAACCATATTTATTTTTAACTTACTTTAATATAAAGAGTTACGATTGTATCAGATTGGCAGATTATGCCATTCTGGCAGAAACCTATATTGGTCTGTTAATTTTGTCAATCGATAACAGGATTTTCTATATCCGCTTTGTCCAAAAGAAGTGCATGTAAATAAACCGTAAAATTTTATTGCTATTTATCCTTTTTTGGGATATGTAAGGACGGTTGATGTAATCCGTTGAGCCTAAAACAGAAGGTTTATGTATGATGTTACGAATTTTGGTAGTGGACGACCATGAGATTATGCGTGAGGGGATGTGCGCATTACTCAAAAAATATCCCGATTTAGAGATTGTAGGACAGGCTGCTGAAGGGCGTACGGCAATGGAGATGGCTAAGGAACTGCATCCCGATGTGGTGATTATGGATGTGAGTATGCCGAATCTCAACGGTATTGAGGCGACCCGTCAGATTGTTTCCAACGACTCGAACATTAAAATTCTGGCTTTATCCGCCCACTCGGACGGCATTTCTGTCGCCAAAATGATCAAAGCCGGTGCAAAAGGCTACATGCTAAAAGAGTCGGCTTTTGCCGAATTGATAGACGGCCTTAATGCAATACGGGAAAACCAGACCTATCTTTGCTCCAGGATATCCCGCTTAATGTTTGCCGAATACATGAATAAGCTGATGGAATCCGAAGAGTCAAACCCTTACAATCTGACGCAACGCGAGAAAGAAATCCTGCAATTAGTTGCCGAGGGGCATTCCTCCAAAAGCGTCGGCAAGATACTGCACCTGAGCTCCAAAACAATTGATTGTCACCGTGAAAACATCATGAAAAAGCTCAATATCCACAATATTCCCGACCTGACCAAATACGCGATTCGAGAACGATTGACGACGATCTGACCCTTTCGATGAGAGGCATGCCCGCCGCATCAATCCATATTTTGCAGCAGACTTTTGAGGTAGGCGTTTTCGCGCCGGGTTGCCTCCAGATCAAACATCAAGTACTTAACACTCATACGGAGGCAGTCAATCGAATCCTGCAGGCAACTGATTGATTTTTTTATTTGTTTCCTGTTTTCGTATGATTTTCGAGCCAGCGAAACCAGTTTCTGACTCGAAGCATCCGGCAAAGGCCCCATCTGCTTGATTAACTCATCAAGTTGTTTTTCGAGCATTGCCTCGTCCATAAATGACCCCTTTTTGGTGTACCCGTTCCTGTTTAGAATATAACTCAAGCCTCAAGACGGGCAAATTATATACCAATACTGGAATCATGGAAAATACAGGACTCTGATTTTTAAGTCTATTTTATAAAAGAGGATATGGTATTTTTTTAGAATACTTAAACAAGCCGAATATGCCGCTTTTAATGACTTGTTTCAAAAAAACAACGCCACTGTTCTGAGCTTCATTTCCGATAGGCTTTTCACCCGTTTCCATTAAAGTAGTTATGGCAATGTTTACAGAAAACAACGCTCATAAAAGATGTTGCTGACGGCCAATGTGAAAATCTGGTGCCTCTTGATGTCGTTGCGTTAGAAACCTCGCCCAATGGCGAATCGGCAAATCGGGCAGCAGATGCGCCTCAGATTATTCGGTTGAGTTTGCCCAGTTGAGTTTGGAATTGACTTTTTGTCCAATTTGCTATACGATAGAGGAGTCGGATAATAAAGGATACACTATTGAAGTTCTTGTCGTTAAGGAAGAAGACTATGGACTTTCTGAAAAACACACAATCGTCGCATTCCGGTCATTTCCGCTGGCATTCACTTTTTCTTGGACTATTGCTGGTCTGTCTGCTGTTAGTACTGGCGGGAGTCGTATTTAAGATAGGCGGCATCGACAATTGGGCGACGCCCCTTTTGGCTATATCCCAAACGCTGCTGATGGCGGCGTTGTTAATAGCAGTGTATGCTGTCTTGGCGATGATGAATGGAATTATGCGTGCGATGCGGGATAATGGCGCCAAGTTGGATAACACGGCTGAAATGCAGGTTCGCCAAATTAGTTTGATGACGCAGATAGCACAGGGGATTCGCATCAGCGATGCGGCCAAGGAAATCATCTTTCGCGAGGCCGAGCAATTGGAACTGGGCGAAGCGGCACTGGCAAAGCTGCATCAGCATGATTTTGATGCGGCATTTTCGATGATTGGTGCGATGGAACAGCAGGACGCCTATCGTGAACTGGCCGGCCGGCTGCGCAAAATGGCGGAAAAATACCGTACCGCTACGGAAGATGGGCGCATCCAACAGATCATCAATCACATCGAAACGCTGATGGAACAATACCGCTGGACACAGGCGGCCGCCCAAATAGATAACCTGCTGAAAATGTTTCCGCACTCTGAAAAGCCTCGGCAAATGCCGTCCCGTCTGCAAGAGCGTAAGGATATGCGCAAAGGCGAATTGCTGTTTGAGTGGGACAAGGCTGTTCAGGCGAAAGATACTGACAAGAGCCTGGCGATTCTCAAGGAATTAGATATGTATTTGACGCCGGCCGAAGCGCTGGCGCTGCAGGAATCTGCCAGTACGGTATTCAAGACCAAGCTGCACAACCTCGGCGTTCAATTTACGGTGGCGGTAACCGAGAAAAACTGGGATTCAGCCGTTGAGACAGGCCGGCAAATTATGCAGGAATTTCCCAACAGCCGGATGGCTGCCGAAATACGGGACAAAATGGATATCCTGCAGGACCACGCTCGTCGAAGTGTGGAGACTCGCCCTGCGGCGATTTGAAAAGGGCGCCAACACCCCAGAATAAGGATAATGGGCGGTACAGGACTTGAACCTGTGACCCCCAGCGTGTCGAGCTGGTGCTCTAGCCAACTGAGCTAACCGCCCTAATGAACGTAAGTCATTAGATTGAAAGTATGTACACTATTTTAAGGGTTTTGTCAAGGAGAAAATTTCACAAAATATTTGCTCGCCGCCGCCCTGCGTCCGGGGTGCATGTGCATGCAACGGTCTTGGGGTTTGCCATTGGAGCCAGGAGGACAGCAGAAAGGTTATCGGCATGGTTGCAAATTTCACAAACACCGTTATACTTTGCGATATCTTGATGGAAGTGGATGATGAGTGATGTAAATAGCCAAAACCCGAATCGCTCGCGTCCGGTGTGGTCTTTGCCGGGGGTGGTGTTTGTCGTTGCTTCGCTGGTTCTGCTGGCGGGATTTTTGATACCTTTGCCTGAAAAGGCGCTGGATATTCTGTGGGTCTGCTCGTTCATTCTGGCCGGTGCGGTTACGTTTATCTGCATGGTTACCAAAAATTCATCCGACCTTGTCGGCTTTACCCCCATGCTGTCCAGCTTAATGCTGTTGTCTTTAATCGTGCAGACCGGCACGGCACGCCGCATCATTCAGGATGAATCTGCGGGTGTCCTGTTGGACTCGACGGGGTCAGCGCTGGCCTCGATATGGCCTGTGGGGGCAGTACTGATCTGTCTGACGATGGCCGTCATCATCGTAGTAGTTGTGTTTGCGGCCTGCCAGAAGATAACGCTGGCGACGGGCTGTTACTTTGAACAGGTTTTGCCGTTGAAGCATGCGGGAATCGAAAATGACCTGCGGCTCGGAGTGATCGATGAAGAACAGGCCGACAAGATGTCCGACCGTGTTGTCTCAGAGAGCCGTTTTTTTTCCGGCATGAAGGGCGCAGCCATGCTGATGCGGGCGGAGACGGCGGTCTGTATTTTTATTTTGTTGGCCTGTCTGGCTATCCCGGTGATGAATGATTCTGTGAATCGGCCAGCCGGCGGTCTTGCGTCGTTGACCGAGATTGCCCCGCCGGTGGTTGCCTTGTCTATTTTTTCGCTGATCCCCGCCTTGATTGTTGCGGCGGCCTGCGGGGCAATGATGAGTAAGGATACGTTGGCCTTACGGTCGGGGACACAGGATAAGCCGGCCTGGCAAGAGAAGAAAGCCAAATTCATTTCTCTGGACGCCGATACGACTCAGGAAACACAACTGCCTGATACCAACCTGACAAATCTCGCAGCGGCTCTTGCCCAAGAGCCCCAGGAGCAAATCGTGGAATTTGAGCCTCCCATCGACGATTCGTGGCCGATTTTGGCAGCAATTTCATGCCAAGACCCGAAGGAATATTACGAAAAACTCGCCGAGCTGATTTATGCCGTTGACATGCGGCCGCGAGTGGTTTTGCTTGCCTCCGAGCAGGTGCATTGCCTGCCGGTTACAGTGGCGGTCAACGCAGCGATCCTTCTGGCTCAGCAAAACAAAAAGATTCTGCTGATCGATACCGATATCCAGCGCCATGCGGTGGCGCATGTTTTCGATCTGGACCCCCAGTCGCTTCAGAAAAAAATCAAGCCGAGCTGTTTGGAAAATTTGTCCGTCGGCTGCGTCCCATGGGAAAAATTGTTCGCCTTCCTGCAAAAGCAGGAGATTCTGTCGCGGTTTGATACGACTCTGATTTATACGCCTGCTTTGCCGACGGTCATAGAAGACCCGGATGGACTTAGCACAGGCCCCGCCGCATTTTACTTTATTGACGACGGCGGTTCAAATGCCGAGCAAGGGTGCGTTGAAAAATTAGCTTTCTGCAGTTGGCTGCGCCGAATTCCGTCCCTTCAGTCGGCGCTGCACGGAAAATCTTGATTTGCAACCCCTTTTCCTGGTCGTAATGACGTTAACGCTAACGAGACTGCCGACCACACCAGTCAGGGCTTTTTTGTCAAGCGATTGCCTTCCAGCCCTGATTGAGTTCTTCCAGCAGGTTGATGACATCGTTGATCATCTGGGGGTCTTTTTTGATGTTGGCCATATTCAGGCGGCTTATCATGAACTGGTAAAGCTTGCGAAGATTAACCGCCACTTCTCCGCCAGCTTCCATATTCAAAACGGCATTGAGTTCCTCAATAATATCCAATGCTCTTTTGATATAGTTCCACCGGGCTTCCACCTTGCCGGCATCGAGTTCATTGAGTGCCAGTTTTAAGAATTTTATCGCTCCGTCGTAGAGCATCACGATCTGCCGCCCCTTGCCCTGCGTGGTGATAGCCACTTCCTTGTATGTGTCAAATCCGTTCACAATAGTCCAGCCTCTTTACATTATCATCACGTCTGTAAAATACAGCTTTAATCAAAGGGGAGGCAGTTCGAGAACTGCCTCCCTCATCAATCTACTCGGTGTCGCTAATTAGCGAAGCAGCGACAGCGCCATCTGCGGCATCGAGTTGGCCTGTGCCAACATGCTGATACCCGCCTGGCTTAATACCTGTGTCCGGGTCAAAGCTGCCATTTCCGTAGCAACATCAACATCCGAAATACGGGATTCTGCAGCCATCAGGTTTTCTGCCTGAATATCCAGAATCGCGATCGTGCTTTCCAGACGGTTCATCTTGTAACCGAATGATGCACGAGCAGCGTCCTTGGTGTTGATGGCAGCGGTGATGGTATCCAGTGCGGTAATCGCGGCAGCGGTGGTCGCAATGTTAACACCGCCGGCAACTGTGGTTGCAGTGTAATTGTCAGCATTGATCTCCGCTCCGGCATTAGTACTGGTGGTTAGCGTACCGCCAAAGCCTGTTATTGTACCGTGTGAGTCATCAACGGTAGAATCTGCTTTGATGGAAACGGTGCTGGCTGCATCCCTTGAAGAGAGCTTCAGAGAGTAAGTGCCATCATCATTGGTAACAATGGTTGCCATATCATAGTTCTTGTCAGTACCGTCAGCGGCATAGCCGAGGGCCTGAGTTTCGGCGTTGATGGCCGCAGCAACGGCAGCCATTGAATGATTTCCAACACCAAGAGTAATGGTGATCGCATCTTCTGTGCCCATCTGTATTACCAGGTCAACGGAATTGTTGGCAACGGTCGCCAGGGTATCGGTCGTTGCAGCCAATGTTACGGCAAACACAGCTTCCTGAGCTGCGACGCCGGTGTTGATGCCCAATCCGGCCTTGGTCATATTGACCTTAGAGATGTCGATCGTGGAAGTGGTTCCAACATGAATCGAAACTGTGCCGGTACCGTTGAGCATGGAAATACCGTTGAACTTTGTGGCGCCTGCGATACGGTCGATTTCAGCGGCCATTTCAGCAAATTCGGCATTCATAATCGCGCGTTGGTCATTGGAATACGAACCCGTGGCGGCTTGTTCAGCCAGTTCCTTCATACGGATCAGGTTGTCATCCATCACCGCCATCGCACCTTCCATCGTCTGCAGCATACTGATACCGTCGCCTGCATTGCGAGCGCCTTGCTGTAGTACCGCGATATCGGCACGAACCAATTCGCGTACCGCCAAGCCTGCAGCGTCATCCTTGGAGCTGTTGATGCGAAGACCGGACGCCAGTCTTTCCACACTTGTCGCCAGACTGTCATACGCCTTGCCCAAGTGCCGCGCAGCATTTCCTGCCATGAGGTTGTTCTTAATCGCTAACATAATTGACTCCTAAAATAAAGTGTTTACTTCTTCGTCCTGTCTCTTAACAGGCCAGGTTTTCAATGCCGAATGTGCACCGAGCATATCGACAGATCGCCTTATCTGTTAGTATTCTCGACAGGGCTTGGGGAAACTTAAGGAGGGTTTTGGCTCAGAAAACGCCAAAAAACAGGAAAGGAGCATCGGCTCTATAATATCCTATTTCATCATACTGATAAACCGGCAGGGCACGGACAAAACAGTGGGAAAAATTTCAAAAAAACAAAAAATATTTTTAAACCACTCGAATTTGGGGGTAAATTTGTGTCAATTAACCCCTAAAATGCGTTGATCATCTCTCAAAATGGATGCAAAACCGTCAAAAAGCGAAGGTCAGATCAGCATGTCGATTGAATTATCCGCCCAAACCGCCTGCGGACTGGCGGGGTCATTGAGATGCTGGGGGTTGCTGCGCCATTGGTTATAGGATGGGGTTTGTCCCATAGAATGTGGATATTGCGGGCTTTCCTGTCCAAAACCGCCGTTATGACCTGCAGATTGCCCGCCGAAGGCATTTGAGTCCTGTTGATTAGAGAGAACGACTTCGATCTTTTTAATTTGTACGTCAGCGTTCTGAAGCGTTTGAATGATGCCGGGCAGAGATTGCTGTATCTCCTTCTGTGTCCGTGGGTTATCAACCTGCAAAAGACCTGTGATGCCCTCCGGCCGCTCGATAAACCGTATCGTAATTTTGCCAAGTTCCGGCGGGTCCAGCCGAATGAGAATCTGTTTTGTCCCAGGATGGTAGGTACTGCTAACCGACTCCTGTATCTGTCGCCCCAAGTGGAATCCCGAGTCAGTATTTATACCTATTTTATCGGCGTTAGGCGAAAGAAGTGTTTGTTGGTTGGCAGATGCCTGATTAATCGTGCTGTCAAAAGGTTGCCCGACAGATTCCAGACTTGTAAAAACATCCTCCTTGCCAGAGGGAGTATTTTTGCGGCTTTCCGTCTGCAGAGCCGCCAATTGCACGGCCGGATTATTTGTCTGAACAGGGCTGCTTTGGGATGAAATCGGAGAAATAGACGATTCCTCCAGCCCCTGCGACAGGTTTTGCTGCTTTGGCGTTGTATTTGGCTGGGATGCGTTTTCAACCAAATCCGTGAAATTCCCGATGGGCAACGACGTTTCTATGTTTGGGGGAATGGGGGACGTTTTGGCTGTCTGTATTTGCGCGGCGACAACTGGCAAAGGGGAAGGGATTTCAGGCTTTTCGAGCGCCGTCGAGTCCTTCGCATCCGCCGGCAGACCAATTTCAACAGGGGCCTGGGTATTTCCAATGGGTATTTGGGATATTGGTGTTGGTACGGTTTGTGAAGTATCCTGGCCGAAGTCCACAGGGATTTTGGTATTCCCAGTGGGCATTTGGGGTATTGGCGTTGCAATGGTCTGCTCTATATTCTGATCTGTCAAGATTGGTGCTGTCGGAGCACTTTCGGCAGACGCTGGTACAGAGGCTGCCAATGGATCGCCCGTAACCATTGTGTTGGAAAGTGGTTCTGTATTTTTAGCAATGCGAAGTCCATGCGTAACGTCCGCCGTTGAGGGGTTGGAGGACAATTCCAACGGTTCGGCATTGTCGGTCGTTGCCGGTTGCGGATCGAGCAGGCCGGCCGAGCTTGGCAAAACCAGCACGGCAAGATCGGGATTGGCCGGCTCTAAATCCTGTTGGTTTTTCTTTTTATCATCGCAGACTTCTTGGTCAACAAGCTGTGAATCCATTTTTTCACGGAGAGCCTCGTCGAAACTCTGTCCATTTTTGTCTGATGGCGTATTTCTGGCCTTTGGGCTGTTATTATCGGAACTATTTTCTGTGGACGTTACATTGTCGGCCGCGTTCTGGGCATTTTTTGGGGCACTTGATGGCGCAGACGGGACGGCCCCCGATTGGGTGGGCAGGACATTACAAATTGTGATTAAACCGGTATTCATGATATAGAATTGGTATTGAGCAATTTTCATACCAGTTTTGTTGGCAGCCTGTTTTTTTCGGTAAGTCTCTTTTAGATAGGAAGTTATTTCGATATTGTCTGTTCGGCAGCCGATGGTCGCCCATGTTATTTGATATAAAATCAGGAAATGTGGTATGTGGATTGGGAAAAAATGTCCGTTTTTGCTGCCTCTTGCTGATGGCAACTGAGAAAAAATCGGGCATTTGTGTATCGCCCAGTACAGGCGAGGAATGCGAGTGTATAAAAACCTGACAGTTTCTGGCAGACTGACGGACAATTTTTTATGTTTCGGCTCGTTTTTTCGGGCAAATAGGCGGACTATTGGCTGCAAGTGCGTTTTGATATAATTTGGCACGATTATTGCTTATTGTGGGTTGTTAAGAACTATGTTTATTTGAAATCAGGGATACGGCGATGCCTAAAATTGACAACATATTTGACGCCATCGGCGTTGGGATGAAGGCGGAAAATCTTCGGCAAAAAGCGATTGCCAGCAATGTGGCCAATCTGGAGACGCCGGGCTACCGCCGCGTGGATGTTGAGTTTAAGGATATGCTGGCCAAGGCGATGGATTCATCCGAGGATGCGGACTTGAATGAGATTGAGCCGCAGTTGTTTGAGCCCAAGGACACCGCAGTCAAATCCAACGGCAATGATGTAAGTTGGGAAGCCGAGGTTGGCCAGATGGTGAAAAATACGCTTCGCTATAAAACATACGTTCGGCTTCTCCAGAAAAAATACGCTCAAATTGACCTGGCAATCAATGTCAGGTAATCGGCGGCGGAAAGGCAGATGCAGATGAAAGTGGATTCAAGTTTCGGACCGATTGACATCGCCATATCGGGGATGCGGGCGCAGGGTCAAAACATGGAACTTATATCGTCCAATGTTGCCAATGCCCAGACCCTGAACGACGGCAGCGGCAAGCCTTACCGCAGGGTGGAGGCGACCTTTGCAACCGACGGCGGTCCGATCGGCGGCGTCAGCGTGGACGATATCACGCAGGATATGAGTGATTTTCCGAAGATTTTAAAGCCCGGCCACCCCTATGCCGACGCCCAGGGTTATTTGACAATGCCGAATGTGGATGTGCCGGTTGAGATGATAAACTTAAATACCGCAGTGCGGACCTATCAGGCCAACGCCGCTGTGTTAAAACGCTACCAGGGAATGGTAGAAACGACGCTCGAATTACTTAGATGAGGTACGCTGAATGATTCATTTTAATCCTACTGCCAGTTCGCTGTCGCCGAAGTCCTCCATTGGCGGGATCGCCCCCAAAACGGCCGGTCCAGCATCCGCCTTTGCCGATACCGTCAAGGCGGCTCAATCGCAATTGGGCAAGGTCAACGACCTTCAGCAGGCCTCGGATGTGTCAATTCAGGAGCTGCTGGCCGGCCGAAACGAGGACATTACTTCTGTGGTTTCCAGCGTTGCCAAAGCAGATATGAGTTTTAAGCTGCTCATCGGCGTCCGCAATAAACTGGTCGAAGCCTACAAAGAAACGATGAACATGCCGTTGTGATGGGACTTAAGGCTGCCGCCGGCACAAAGCAAATCCAGTAGTGGAAAGGTTTCATGAATTTTCTCCAGAGAACAGCGTTGATATGGCAGAACATCAGCATCGTCCAAAAAGCTCTGCTGGCGGCGATCATTCTGGCAGTGGTGTCGATCGGCGGGTTGTTTGCATATTGGGCACGCATGCCGGACATGCGGGTTTTGTATTCCGGCCTGGACCCCGAAGAGGCGGCCAAGATAACTGACAAGATCAGCGAAAAAGGAATCGCCTATAAGCTCAATACCACCGGCACATCAATTTACGTTTCTAAAGAGCATGTCAGCCAACTGCGTTTGGATATGGCCAAAGAGGGTCTTCCGGGCAGCAGCCAGAAAGGCTATAGTGTCTTTGACGATGAGAAAGTCGGCATAAGTCCCTTTGTTCAAAATGTCAATCTCAAGCGCGCCCTCCAGGAAGAGTTAGCCAAGAGTATTCAAATGATTGACGGTGTGACCCATGCGCGGATTCATATTGTCAGCCCCGAAAATACCTTTTTCAGTTCGCAGAAATCACAAACCAGCGCTTCGGTGATGCTGCGGCTTCGGCCCGGGTACAGCCTGAATCAGCAGAATATCGCGGCGATCGGTCATCTGGTAACCGGCAGCATTGAGGGGCTGAAAGCCGAAAATGTAACGATTGTTGACAGTCAGGGGCATCTGCTGTCAACGCAATCGGATGAAGCGTTGTCCGGCGGGGCGGGAACGGTTGCTGATTACCGGGAGCGGGTAGAACATAATTTGGCCGCCAAGGTACAGGATATGCTTACGGCCGTTCTGGGACAGGGCCGTGCTATTGTCAAGATCAGCGCCGAAGTGGCAATGACTTCGAGCAACATTGCCAAGGAAAGCTATGACGACGGCAAAACCGTTGCTACCAAAGAAGAGATTACAACCGAAACTGAAACAGAAAGCAGCACCAGCGACACCGCAGGCGCTGTGATTCCGGGCGGTGTGAAGAAAAATGAAACGATTACGACAGAATATGCAGTTCCCAAGACGGTGATGGAAACGACCGAACTGGCCGGCGAAATTAAATCGCTGACTGTAGCGGCGTTTGTGGATTTGTCTCCTGTCGAGAAGCCCCAGCAGGCTAAAGAAGGCGAGACAGCCACCGAGCCAGCCGCTGATTCCAAGCCGATATTAGAAATCGCTGAGGTGCAGGATATTATCCGAAAAGCAGTCGGCCCCAAGCTGGCCGAGGATGGGCTTAAAGTGGTCAATGTTAAGTTTAACCGTGCCGTGGACTTTCCGATTGAAGAAGAGGCCGGCGGTCTGGATTATATTCAGATTGCCCGGCAAAGCTCGTTGGGCATCATGGCAATTTGCGCTCTGATCGTGCTCAAGATATTCAGCGGCGGCAAAAAGAAAGCCTCTTCCGAAACGGCCGGACAACTCGCCGTTGGAGCGATGGGACAGTTTGGCGGTCTTTTGCCCGTTCAGGCTGAGGCGGCAGAATCCCTGATGCTGCGCCGGCAGATAACCGACAGTTTGCGGCAGAATCCTGAACAAGTCAAGCAGCTATTCTCAAGCTGGCTGCAAGAAAAAGGAAGCTGAACAACGTGGCCTTGAGCGGAAAACAAAAAGCAGCAATGCTGCTGATGAGCTTAGACGCCTCGACGGCGGCCGAGCTGCTCAAGGGCGTGGACCCGGCGACCGTTGAAGAACTTGCGGTGGAAGTGGCGTATCTGGATGCGTCGGGAATGAACAATCCGCTGCAAAATATGGATGTGGCGCGGCAGTTTTATCTGTCGCTTGAGACCAGCCGAAAATTCGATATTCAGGGGTTTCTCGGTATGATGCTCAAAAACGCCATAGGTCACGAAAAAGCAGAGCGCATTCAAAAACAGATTCAGGAGTTGCTGGTCAAGCGTGATCCGTTTATAGCGATTCGTTCGGCCGATTCACGGATACTGGCCGGCATTCTGTCCCAGGAACATCCGCAGGCTGTTGCGGTGGTACTGTCGGAATTGCCTCCCAAGAAAAGCTCGGAGGTTCTCGGCCTGTTGGAGCAACAGATTCGGCTCAAAGCCGTTACGCGAATGACCTCTGCCGAGTCGCTGTCCCCCGACGCCAAACAGCGCATCGCCCAAATGGTGTGCAGTCGTCTGGCGTCCAGGGATGCCGGCCCTGCCGCCGATAAACAAGATCAATCGTCGCGCAAGGTGGCGGTGATGCTTCGCAATCTGAGTAAAGAGATTCGCGACGGCCTGCTGGCCGGCATCATTCAAAAAGACCCCGACGCAGGCAGCGCCATTTCCGATTTGATGCTGATATGGGAAGATATTCCCGAGATTGCAGACCGGTCGCTGCAAGAAGCCTTGCGGGAGATTGAACCTCAGAAGATGGCTCTGGCAATGATGAATGCCGATGAAGCGATTGTCAAAAAAATCAAGGCCAATATCTCCGAGCGCGCTGCGGCGATGATTGAAGAGGAAACATCCCTGATGTCATCACCGAAAAAGGCGGACATCGAACAGGCACGCAATGATATCATCACGGTACTGCGTGAACGAAACCAAAAAGGCGAGTTGAATTTTACCGAAGAATAGAACTATGCATTCCATGCCAGTGGTCAATCTTGTCAAACCGATCGACGCCGTGAGAATCGTAACCGATGATTACGGCAGCGGCGGCGCTGTAGTGACCGAAACCGGCAACTGCTCGGTTTCCGCTGAGCAGCATGTATCAGCAAGCGTACTGGAAGCCCAGAAACAGTTGTATCAGAATGCGTGCCAGACACTTGCGGAAGTCGCCGCTCGGCTGGATGGACTCTATCACGATCTGGTTTGCAGCCATCAGGAGGCGATTGCCAGGCTGTCGGTTGAGATTGCACGCAAGGTGCTCATGCGAAATATCAGCGACGGCGACTATGACATGGAATCGATTCTGAAAGAGGCATTGAAAAATGTCCCGGAAAGCCCCGATACGGTCGTCCATTTGCATCCGCAGGATTTGGCAAATCTCCAGAAACTGCAAGCCGCCGAGCCAACACCGTATTCCCAGATACAGATGGTTGCCGACGCCGGAGTCGGACAAGCGGAATGCGTGGTCGAAAACTCAAAAGGAATCATCAAACTGTTAATTGAAGATCGTCTCGAACAAATCAGCAAGGCGCTTGAAAGAACAGGATAACCAATGAGCCGCAATGAACTCCAGGAACATTCTCTCGAAAACCCGCTCAAACGACCGCAGCGCAGTGTTATTGATTTTGACAAGATGTACACAGCGCTACATGAGGTCAAATTGTCAACAGGACAAGGATTCGTGGTGCGTGTTTCCGGGCTGACTATTGAATCCAGCGGCCCTAAGATAGGTCTGGGCGAACTGTGCCACATTAATATCCGCAACGGCAAAAGTGTATTGGCTGAGGTAGCCGGCTTTCAGGAAGGCAGGCTGATCCTACTGCCCTTTGAGCATGTTGAGGGCATCGTACCCGGCGATCTGGTAACCGCCCGAACGACGCCGCGCCATATTAACCTTAGCAAAGATGTGCTGGGACGGGTATTAAACGGATTGGGAGAACCCATCGACGGCAAGGGACCCTGGCTTGGAAACGAAAGAAAAGCCCTGGATTCCAGCAGCCCCCCTGCTTTGAGCCGCGAGAAAATTACCCGGCCTCTGTCTCTGGGAATTCGATCGATTGATGGTCTTCTGACCTGCGGACAAGGACAGCGCGTGGGTATTTTTGCCGGAAGCGGCGTGGGCAAGAGCGTGCTACTGGGCGATATTGCCAATTCCAGCGATGCTGATGTCAATGTGGTGGCGCTAATCGGCGAACGCGGCCGTGAAGTACGAGAATTTTTGGAAAACGACCTGGGCTCCGAGGGCCTAGCGCGCAGTGTGGTGGTTGTGTCAGCTTCGGATTCGCCCCCGATTCAGAGAGTCAGGGCGGCGTTTGTCGCGGTGGCGATTGCCGAGTATTTCCGGGACAAAGGCAAGCAGGTGTTATTTATGATGGATTCTTTTACGCGATTTGCCCAGGCCCAGCGTGAAATAGGGCTTGCTGCCGGGGAGCCGCCTGCCGCCAAAGGGTATTGTCCGAGCGTCTTTTCGCTGATGCCTCGCTTGATCGAACGGCTTGGCTGTTCCGATAAGGGCAGCATCACAGGAATCCTGACGGTTTTGGTTGAAAACGACGATTTAAGCGATCCCGTGGCCGACAGTGCCCGCAGTCTGCTGGACGGCCATGTCGTGCTGTCGCGCCGACTGGCCGACCGCGGACATTATCCGGCGGTGGATATCCTGGCCAGCGTCAGCCGGCTGATGCCGGTGGTCGCCAGCGAGCAGCATCGCATCGCCGCGCTGCGGCTTAAAGAGATTTATGCGACCTATCTGGATGCTGAAGATTTAATCAATATCGGCGCGTTTTCGTCCGGGAGCAATCGGCGAATTGACGGGGCTATCGCATTGATTGAAAAAGTCAGAAATTTTCTCATCCAGAGCATTAGAAACAAGACGTCTTTGGAAGAAACGGTTCAACAGTTGGTGGAGATTACTGACGTCTGGCATGGGCTGGTCAGCGGCAGCGCCCAGCCTGTAAAAAAATAGTCATGCATGAATGGCAGCAATAATGCACAGGACAGGTTCACAATAGATGAAACGATTTCACTGGCGATTACAGCACGTTCTGGACATTAAACAAAAGGAAGAACAGATCAAAAGAGCCGAGCTGTTTGAGCTGACCGAAAAACTGAGCCAAACGCGAGGCGAATTGTTTATGCAGAAAAAGATATTAGAAGACCTGCTTGGCAGCCTGGCTGAAAAACCTGCCGTAGATCGATGGGGTCAGCAGGAGTTCTTGATGACCTATTCGGCGGCAAACGATGCGATCATCAAAGAACTTGAGAATAAGACAGAATCGCTAACGGCACAGCAGAAAGAAAAAATGGCTGAAATTTTGACGATCAAGAAATTTACCAAAGGACTGGAACGGCTGCGAAGCAATGCACAGACAGAATTTATAAAGGAACAGGAAAAACTTGAGCAGAAAGAGTCGGACGAGCGGGTAACGTCTGATTTTGCACGAAAAATAATGAAGCAAAATAGAACGGAAGAGTTTGCCGTATAAAGTAATTATGGAAATATGACTTAGTGAAGGGAATATTCGCTTATGAAAAAGAAATTGATTTTTATTACAGCGGCAGCGGGATTGGCGGGTTTTGCAGGAATGTTTGCTTTTGCATGGTTCACGAAACCCAAACCGCCGGTTGCCAGCCATCATGTCGTCCAGGCGGGTGCGGCCGATCAGGCTGCGAGTCCGAACGATAAAGAACCGGCCGATTCCTCGCTGGCCGACAGCGGTCAGAAGTCTGCTATGACCGAACAGCTGCTTCAAACACTAATCTATGACGTCCGCGAAAAGATACAAGAGTATAAACTTAAAACACAAAACCTGGAGATACAAGAAAAAAGGCTGATGGCCGCTCAGGATGTATTAAAAAAAGACATCGAGGAGATGTCCCGTTTGCGGCTTGAGCTGGCCTCATCGGTCGCTTCCCTAAAAGCTGAGCAGGACAAATTGTCGAAGAGCCGGATCGAAATTGAAGCTAGTGAAAAGGCAAATCTGATGTCCATGGCTGCCACCTACGACAAAATGGATGCAGCCAGTGCGAGCAAGATATTGCTGAATATGGCCAAGAATCAGAATCAAAACGCCGGTTCAGAGGATGCCGTTAAAATCCTGTTTTATATGACGGAACGAACCAAAGCCAAGGTGTTGGCGTCCATCGCCGAGGCTGAGCCGGCCATCTCGGCTTATGTTTGTCAGAAATTGAAACAAACTGTGGCGGCAAAGGAATAATCGCATGGATATTGCAACCATCATCGGAGTCCTGTCTGGTATTTTTGTGATTATGTGGGCGATTCTGTCCGGGGCGTCGCCGAAGACATTTATTGATATTCCTTCGCTTGTCCTGACGATCGGGGGGATGCTGTGCGCAACGTTGATTCATTTTTCCCTGCCGCAGTTTCTAAGTGTATTTTCAATCATCAAAAAAACAATTATTACCAAACTCCCCCCGCAGATAGAGCTGGTTCAAAAAATGGTCAATTACTCCGCGATTATCAGACGGGATGGCGCCCTGGCTCTGGAACAGGAGATTCGCAAGAACAATAATCCATTTTTCGCCAAGGGACTGCAAATGCTGGTGGATGGTCAAAATGAAGACGCCGTTCGAGACCAAATGTCGATGGAGATACAGTATCTTCAGGACCGTCATTCAACGGGCAAGAAAATATTGGAATTTATGGGCGCCGCCGCGCCGGCGTTTGGGATGATTGGTACGCTGATCGGTTTGGTGCAGATGCTTTCCAATCTGTCGGATCCGAGCAGCCTGGGAGCCGGCATGTCGGTAGCTCTGATTACAACCTTCTATGGCGCTTTTGTCTCCAACCTGATATTCATTCCGCTGGCGGGCAAATTGGGAATTTACTCCAAAGCAGAGGCCTTGACGATGGAAATGATCACCGAGGGTATCTGCGCTATCGCCCGGGGTGAAAGCCCCACGGCGGTAAAAGAAAAAATGCACCTGTTTATGTCGTATTCCAATCGCAAGGACGTCAAGGCGATAATCTAATGGGACGCGCCGAGAAAAAACCGGACCCAATCAAGGAAGAGGGGGCGCCGGAATGGATGGTTACCTTCAGCGATTGCATGACGCTGCTGCTGACGTTTTTCGTGCTGCTGCTGAGTTTTTCATCGTTTGACGATGTGGGCGAAATTGCACAATTGGGAAGCGTTTTTGCAAAAGAGTTTTCGATTGATACGGTTATCACCCGGGAGAGAGACGCCATGCTGGCGGCAATGATCGCGGCAGAAGAACTTAAAAAAGGAAGTGAAAAGCCTGTGCCTGACGCCGTCGGGGACCATTCGAAAAAAGAGACTCAGTCGATGGAACACCGGCATCGAAAGATATTTTTAATCGCATCCGAGGAGATTTTCTGGGGCAAAGGTGCAGCCCTTTCTGCTTCGGGCAAGAAGATACTGCTGGAGATGGCCTCTTTTTTGAAGGACCTGCCGAATCGGATTGTTGTCAGCGAAAACGCCCAACCCATGGAAAACCGAGACTACGAGTTGGGACTGCAGCGCGCCTGGACGGTGATCGACTACCTGACAACGCAAGGCGATCTTGATAAAAGGCGGATCAGCCTATCGGCAGCCGGCACGGTGGTCAAAGGACTAAACACGGAAGACCCGCAAACGCTTCCGGCAAAAACGAATCGTACGCTTGAAATCGTTTTACTGGAAGGGAGCATTTACCATTGAGTTCCAAACGTAAGCCAACTCCAGAAGTCGAACCGTGTTCTGTTCCTGCCTATATCGTTACCTTTTCTGATATGATAACGCTGCTGCTGACATTTTTTGTGCTGCTGATCAGTATGGCAAATACTCAGGATGCTGAATTTTACAATACAGCCCGGAATTCCTGTATAAAAAGTACCGGCGCCGGACGCGGAATACTACCCGGTAGAAAAGTAACGCCTGATCTGGGCGATGTCAAGACAAAATATGCTGTCCCCAAGCCAAACGAGGATTCCATTACCCGAACCATCAATGCCAGAGAAGAGGAACTGCGGCGGAAGTATGAAAAATTAAAAACGTTGATGAAAACGCTGCCCTCTCAGATAACCGCCTCGAAACCGGATTTCACGGTAACCCCAGTCAATTTTTTGCCGGGCCAAGCAACACTGGATGAACCTGCCAAGGCATTCCTTAAGCAATTTGCGGAGAATTTACGGCAGACTGCCAGTCCCGATAAAGTCAAACTGTATATACTTGGTCTGGCCGGCGGGGAAAATACCGAAAAGCAGCAATGGATCGTCTCCTCGTTGCGAGCCGAGGCGGTTGCAAATCACCTGAAAAACGCAGGACTTCAATGCCCCATTTATGGATGGGGGGCAGGCGCCGGAGGCCAGTGGGTTGGCCGCAATAGTTTGGCATCCGAACGCTCGCAAATACTGATTGCTATTCTCAGAACGGATAATCCATGACCGTCTGACACCCTATAGGCTTGCCTGTTGTCCAGTTTTCCGACAATCGTTCGCCCTTACTGTTTGGGTCAGCAAGGGAAATACCCCTTTGCGCCGTATTCCCGCCGGCGCAGGGGCTTTGGCACATTATTTGCTCTTTATGTATGTCACCAATAATGACTTTACAAACTAATTTAAAGGCATAGGATTGTTTAAGAAAAAAAAAGGGTTCTTTTTGAGAGTCGTCTTGTTTGGCCTGGGTACGGTTCTGGCGTCTTTGGCAACCGCTGCGGACAAGGAACCATCCTATTTGTTTTCCCCATCCGGTCAGCAGCAAGGTGCGGCAGATGAAAATCTGGGCAGCGCCTTTACCAAAATGATACTGGCGTTTTCAATTGTGGCAGCGCTGGGCGTTGCGGCGATCTATGCATCCAAAAAGATGCTTCCGAAATTCGCTTGCGGGCAGGGTAAAACAATTCGGGTTCTCGAAACCGTCCATCTCGGCTCCCGCAAAATGGTACATCTGCTTCAGATCGGAGGCCAGCAGATTCTTATCGGCAGCACCCCTGACAGAATTACCAAATTGGCGGATATTATGGATGTTGAATTAGAGAAAAACTTCCCCTTGGGCCGACACAATCCGGCAGGAGAGACGCAATGAAAGCGGCAATCCTTCGGGCGGTACTGATTTGCGGTCTGTTATGGGGGCTGTCTGCAGCCGGCTTCGGTGCAGAGGCCGCCGCCCAAGATGGCCGCAAGACGGCAATCGCCCCGAAAATAGGCGACCTGATGACGGTAGTGGATAAAGCGACCTCGGATGGGACTGCCGGCAAAGAGTGGTCCACGCCGGTCAAACTGGTGGTTGTCTTTACAGGGCTTGCACTGTTGCCAAGTTTAATGGTGATGATGACATCGTTTACGCGAATCGTTATCGTGTTGTCGTTTGTCCGAAGGGCGCTGGGGACTCAAACCATTCCGCCCAACATTGCTATTATGGGGCTGGCCTTATTTTTAACGCTGTTCACGATGATGCCAACATTTACCATCATCAATGAAACGAGTATTCAGCCGTATTTGACCGATGCGATTGATTTTGGCACGGCCGCCGCCCAAGCCGGAGACGCCATGAAGGAATTTATGCTGCGGCAGTGCCGGCAGGCGGATGTGGCTCTTTTTGTGCAAATGGCAAAGCTGGAGCCGCCGGCAAATGCTCAGGAGCTTGGGTTGCATATTGTCATCCCGGCGTTTATCATCAGCGAATTTCGAACAGCCTTCGAGATTGGCTGTTTATTGTTCATCCCGTTTTTGGTAATCGACCTTGTCATCTCCAGCGTGCTGCTCAGCGCCGGCATGATGATGCTGCCGCCGGTGATGATCTCGTTGCCGTTTAAGTTGATCTTGTTTATTCTGGTGGATGGCTGGGGGCTGCTGGCCAAAAGTTTAAGTATGGGGTTTAACTGAGGCGCCGTGTTTTTCTAAGGAAGAGCCGATGGATGGGAATGCTGTTATATATCTGGGAAAGCAGGCACTGGAGACATCGTTGTTTGTGTCGGCGCCGATCTTACTGACCTGTATCGTTGTCGGCGTCGTGATCACCTTGTTTCAGGCAGTAACGTCCATTCGGGATATGTCACTGACGGTGGTTCCTAAACTGATCGCTGTCGGTTTTGTAACCATGCTGACCGGCAGTTGGGCGTTGGAAAAAATCGTGCGGTTCACCATGGACATTTTCGGACACATCCAAAATGTCGGGCATTAGCAGATGGACGCTGCCGTATTAAAAGTCCTTGCATTTGCGGTTGTCCTGACACGCGTCTCTGTTTTTTTGACGGTGGCGCCGATCTTCAACGGCAATATGGTCTCGGCTCGAATCCGGTTTTCAATCATTTTTTTGATCTCTTTCTTTTTATCCCTATCGATGCCTACCGTCATCAATTTCAGTAGACTGTCCATGCCGGAAACGATTCTTCTGATTGCCGGCGAGGCAATGTACGGTCTGGGATTAGGGCTGATTGTGATGATGTTGTTTTCTGCGGTGCAAATAGGCGGTCGGATTATCGAGAGAGAGATGGGATTTGCGATGGCCGATACGCTGGACCCCTTTTCCGGTGAACCGGCCGAGCCGCTGAGTATTCTGATAGAAATGATCTTTATTCTTATGTTTCTGGCGGTTAATGGACACCAGCAGCTATTGCTGGTCATTTCCAAAAGCTACCAGACCTTTCCGGCCGGTCAAATCCCGGAGTTGCCGCATCTGGTCGAAGGTTTTGTAAAAACGGGGTCCACCATGCTGATTATGGGGCTTCGCCTGGCCGGACCGATGCTGGCGGCTTTTCTCCTGATGCTGATGGTGCTGGCCGTCCTTTCGCGTATCATTCCGGAAATGGATATTCTATTTATCAGCATGCCTCTGCAGATAGGACTTGGGCTGCTGATGGTGGGGATGTTGTTTCCGTTTATCAACGAATATCTTGGCGAGTTTTCGGACTGGATGGGAAAACTCCTGCCGCTCTAAGAACTAAAAACCACACACTTATCAGGTATATACGATGGCCGAGAAACCGTCAGCCGAAAAGACAGAACAACCGACGCCAAGACGAATGGAAAAGGCTCAGGAAAAAGGGCAAGTTGCCCAGAGCCAGGAACTTCCGGCGGCGGCGGCGATTGTGATACTGACGATGGTCCTGACGTTGTCGGCGCCGGGACTGCTCAATTGGTTTATGGTTCAAATCGAACAGGCAATGGCAGGCAATCGGCGAGTGTTTGCCGATACCGAAAGCTTTGTCCACTATTTCAATTCAAAAATCAGCAGCACGCTGCTGGTCATGCTGCCCTCAATGGGGTCGCTTTTGGTCGCAGGCATCCTATCCTGTATCGTGGTCAGCGGTCTAAATTTCGCACCGCAGGCCCTGATGCCGAAATTGAGCGAGCTGAATCCCATCCAGGGATTTGGCAAACTTTTCGATATTCAGTCGCTGGTCAAGCTGGGCGTCTCTATCATCAAGATTGCCATCGTCTCTGTTGTGGTATGGCAGTATTTGCAGAACAAAACCGACGATTTGGCGCTGCTGCGATGGGCATGGACAACACAGATGCTGGTCATGATCTCAAAACTAACAGTAGGGATGCTGATTCGTATTTGTCTGGCATTGCTGGTTCTTGCGACGGCGGAGGTCTTTTTTCAAAAATGGAAGCATCGTCAGGATATGATGATGACCAAGCAGGAAGTCAAGCAGGAACACAAAGACATGGAAGGGTCTCCCGAATTGAAAGGCCGTATCCGACGCATTCAGATTGAGATGTCGCGAAATCGGATGCTTCAGGAAATTCCCAAGGCGGACGTGGTGATTGTCAACCCGACGCATGTGGCGGTTGTGTTGAAATATGATACTAAGACGATGGCTGCCCCGATGGTCGTTGCCAAAGGCGCTGACCATGTCGCCGAGAAGATCAGAGAGATCGCTCGGGCATACGGGGTGCCGATTGTCCGCAAGCCGGAACTGGCACGAACGATCTTTTCGACGGTCAAGGAAGGCCAGATGGTGCCGGCTGCCATGTACACCGCCGTGGCGGAAGTCATGGCGATGATTTATCGGCTGCGGCGCAATCGAGGCTGACGGTGTTTTTTTAGGATGGCGCATGGAGGCGATACGCCGTCGATAAGGATGCCTTGTCCCCCATCAGTACCCCATCATCGAGGCAACCGAAGCCTGCTGCTGCTGCATTTTACTTAACAGTGTTTCGAGCCGGGCATATTTTTGAATGAGGCGGGCTTCCACTTTTTCAAGGCGGGCTTCTTCTTTTTTAATCTTGTCTTCCATGCGTGAGATTTTTTCTTCCACCGATCCGGCGCTGATATCCATCTGGCCGTCTTTTTTCAGCAGATTATCGAGCGTGTCTTCCAGCGTACCAAAGAGTCCCTGTTTGACCTGTATAACAACAGGGTTTTGGTCGGTGCCGTATGTGCCGGCCGTCAAATCAACGCGTAATTGAAGACTGTGTTCCGGATGAGCGGGATTGCCCTTGCTGTCGAAACTGTTGTCGAATGAGATGATATTGCCGGTCCACGAAGCCGCATCGCGGTATTCAGTTTCGGTAGAGAGTTTAATCTTTGCCGAGACGATTTGATTGCTTGCATCGACCACGACTTTCACGTGATAGACTCCGGCGGTGGTATATTTGTCATTGGCGCCGTAAAACTGCACGTGTGAACTGCTGCTGCTGCCGCTTTTGGCTGCTCCAAGTATTTCCAAGACGGATTTATAGTTTTCGCTAATTGCAGATTCGAATTGTGCGGAATCAAATTTCAGCCTGCCGGCCGCATCGAGGGTAATACCGATATCGCCGGCCTGAACAAACGCATCGGTTGATTCAAGAAAGCCTTTTGCCGTCGCCGTAAAGGGACCCTTAGTCTGGGTTTTGAGAAAGGATGCCGCAACATCGCGGCTCAAAAGCCCCAATTCTTTTGTGTCGGCATTGTATTCGGTTTTGACTTTCAGGTCATCGAACAGCGCATTATAGGCAGAAACCATGGTCTGGATTTTTTTGCTGACGGCTGAGGTATTACGGCTGACCGTTACCATAACAGGCTTGTCATCTTCGGTAATATCGTTCAAAGTCAAGGAAACACCTTCCAAGGCATCGGTGATCGTGTTGCTGTTTTGGTGAATCCAGCCGTCGTTGCCCTCTGCGGTTTCAACAATGCTTATCACTCCCGCATCCATACTGCTGTCGTCGCTGACGGCCATCTTGGCGATGTTCATCCCTGCCAGACTGCCGGCAAATTCGACGGCAATCGTACCTGCCGGCAGGTTCGAGCCGGTTACCAACACATCGCCTGGTTCAACGCCGGACAGGGCTTCCAGTGCGGACTGAATTGCGGCGGCGCCGGCGTTATAAGCAATTGCGGCGGTTGTTTGGCCGTTGACAGTGAGCTTAAAGGTTCCGGTCGTTGGCGTTCCGCCTGTGATGGAAATAGTTTGGACTTCGTTTTGCGAACTGGCAGGGTAGCCGTCGATTTTGATCTTTGAATTCTGGGCATTTTTTGTTTCTATAAACGAGTCCGACGCAATCGAAGCCAGACTTTCTGAAACGCTGCCGCCTTCTGTTGAAACCGCCATCGTTGGCAGTCCCAGCGTCGCATCACCGGAAAAACTCAAATTCATTTCCAAACCGCTTGAGCCCGATATCGTGTCAGTCAACACAATCTGACCGTTTTGCAGACGCGCGGTTGCGACGCCGTCATAATATTTGTTGATGGCGTCAATTAGATGCCCTACGGTTGTATTTTCAGTAATCACCAGTTCAGCGGCGGGCAGGTTTGAACCCGCGTGATTTTTACCGCTGAGAATGATTTTGTCCGACGCACCGAGCGTCCCGCTAAACTGATCGAGTTCCGTAATTTTTGTTGACAACGACGCATTGGTCTGACTGCGGGTAAATGTACTGTTTGGTTGTCCAAAATCCGGTTTCCAGACTTCTCTTGAGCTTGCGTCAATGGATATTTGATAATCCTGGCCGGTTTCCTGGCCGTTGAGCATAAGATGGTATTTGCCGCGCTGATACAGCAGGCTGGCAGTAACGCCGGGATTGTTTTGATCATTGTTAATCAAGTTCACAAAATCCTGCAGTGTCGTCTCATTGGCAACGGCGGTGATGATGCGCTGCTGATTGTTGTATGTGTAGATAAAATTCCCACCGCCGACATAATCGGTTTTATAACCAAAAGTGGAGGTATTTTGTATCCATTTTTCGGCAGAGGCCAATTGATTGACGGCGACAGAATGGGAGCCGGCACTGGCCATTGATGAGACCGTGGCAGTCAGAATGTCTTTGTTGCTGGAGTTTGCGGCGTATATCTGCATAGCTTCGATATCGGACAAGCCGGATGCAGCTGATTTGAGGTCGTTGATCTTGGTACGCAACTCGTTTAGCGCAGATGTCTGCTTGTCGAGATTCATCTTGCTGACTTGGTAGGTAGCCAAACGGCGACTCTCGACAGCCATCAATTGCTTAACCAGCGCCGTCGTGTCAATGCCGGAACTGAGTCCCGAAAATCGAAGCTCGCCCATTTTTCTATTTCCTATCCTTAATTGTGCAATTTATCCAATGCCGCACATCCTTATATGATGGCAACCACTACCTTCATTCTCGAAGAATTCATCACAGACCTTAAGTTTATTTTTCCCTATTCGAGAAATACAATCCTGAAGAATACCCTTAAAAAAACAATATAACCTATTATTATACATTGACTTACATCCTTTCTGTCCACCGATTCATTGAGCCGACTCTAATAAGAAGCCCCAGTGTATCCCCCGCTGTGATATATCTGAATAGTTTTTTTGCCATTTTCGACCCTGCATAATTGTTCACGCACAGATTCTTTCTCGGCCGCAATTATCAGTTCCAATTGCCCGTACAGTTGCAGGCATTGATCTATCCGGTCCTTGAGCTCAGGCCGGTCTGACAAGCGTATTTTTACGACCTCTGCAATCAGAACATCGGCCTGCTGCGAATATGCTTCAGCACTTCGAAAGTCGCTTTTTTTAATCCCCTCGATTTGTTTTTCCAACAGTACCTTCAGGTCTTGCAGCTGCGTTTCTTCTTGTTTTGTATCTGCGGTATCCAGATTCATGCGGATTTGACCCGAGCCAGAAGGTGTTCGACTTCTTCAAAAAGATTTTTGGCGTCTTGGTTGTCGGGGTCTAACTCCAATATCCTTAAAAGCATCGTCCTGGATTTGGAAAACAGGTTTTCCTTGACATAAAGCGTTGCCAGACAGAACATCACCGAATGGTCGTCGGTATGCATGTCCAGATACACCTCAAGGTAGTAGATGATCTTTGCAAAAGACCCCATCTGCGAGGATGCCTGAAAAAGGCCCAGAAGGGCAGCCAGGTTATTGCTGTTTAATTCCAGACACTTGAGGAACATCTCAAATGCCCTTTCGTAATCGGCTTTTCTCTGTGCAATAATGCCCAACCCCTCATAGGCTTTGCAGCAAAACGGGTCCAGACGGCGGGCGACTCGAAACGCCGTCTCGGCATCATCGATAAGATTCTTTTGCAGGGCTATCGTCCCCAATCCCGCATACGGAGCGGATGCGTCGGTATCTACCGCCGCCGCTTTTTCATAGCACCGCTGCGCCTGGGTCATGTCGCCGATAGAAAGGAATTGGTCGCCCAGTTCCTGCAAAATCTTGCAGTCCGGGGCCGGATGTTCATACAGCGAAGGGGTTTTTTCCACGTTGGATATCTCCATTGTGATGCGTGTATTCATAGGCGGGGAGTCTCGTTCATTTTACTGCGGATTACATCAATCATAGGATGCAGAATCTTCTGGTCCGGCGAGATTTCCAAAGAATACTCAAGCATTCGTACCGCATCCGCGAGTAAGCCGTTTTTCAGACAGCTATCCGCCGTTCGGTTCAGCACATCCGCACTCAAAATTCTCATTTTCCGCATATCATCAAACAGCTCCATGGCCAGCCGGGGCTTATCGAGTATCAAATAGGCTTCTGACAAGTTCCAGAGTATCTCTGCCGCATCAGGACACAACTGCCTTGCCCTGACCAGATGATTGACGGCGTCTTCGGTATGACCCAGAGAAAACAGGATGGCCCCCGCGTCATTGAGAGCCTCTGCGTCGCGGGGTGACGAGGCAAGATATTCCTGTAGACAAGCCAGCGCTTCCTGGTTCTTGCCGGCCTCGGCCAACTCCAACGCCTCCCGGTAAGCAGGCGGCTTTTCGACTATTTTTTGCAGTCCGGGACAGTCGGTGTCCGTCTTCATAGGTCGCATTTCCTATCTGAGTTTATACCCTTATGGACAATCATCGCTATTACCGCATTGGGCAGATATCTGTGCAAATTCCATACCGCCAGACCGGACAGAGTTTTTTTCACATCCGTGCGGTTGTGCCGCATCGACGGTGTCAAAATATCAGACACAAGTTCCATGATTAGATAAAATCCAAAAGCGATTTGGACAGCAGCTTGCCGGCCACGGCCAGGGACATCTCGTATAATGTATTTCGGCGTGAAATATCGACTGAAATCTGAGCGATATCCGCTTGTTGGAGCAAGGTTGCCTGCTCGTTACTATTGGCTTTTACATTTTCAAGGCTGTTTTTCAATTCATCCAGAAAATTAATTTGGGATCCGATGGATGCTGCTTTTTCCACCAGGACAGCTCTTGTTTCTTCCATGGCAGTCGCCGCCTGTTCTACTAAATCGACTACCGTTACCGTCGGAAGGTTTCTTTCGTTTCGCAACAAATCGCGTGTACTGATAAGCGTGTTGAACAGGTCATAAGTTCCGGAGACTTTGACTCTTTCCACGCCCCAAGCGGAGACCGTATCAGCATTGACATACAGTACTTGTCCGCTCGAATCGGTAACGGCAATATTGGTTCTGTCGGCAGGCGCCGCCGGAACGGCTGTCCAGGTGACTCCATCATCAATCGACAGTTTGTAATTGCCCGTTACATCATCAACTTCAACGGTGAGCCAGACATCCCCTCTAACATTAGATGTTCCTGTTCCGGCGCTGGCGCCTGTTGTTCCGTAAAATACCGGCGTCCCGCGGTCATCGACACTGAAAACCTGAACGCCTGCGAAGGAAATACTGGTTTGTACGCCGGGCGCCATTTCGATGTTTCGGTTCTCCTGGCTGCCCTGATACGTAACGCGGCTAATCTCACCACGGCTATCGCGCTGCACCGTATACGGCGCCAGGCCGGTGTTGTCTCCCCCGAAAAAATACTGCCCCGTATATCGGGTGTTCGCAAACGAGACCATCTGCTCCAAAGCACTATTGATTTCTCGTGCGATTCTCTCGCGTGCATTTTGGCCGTCCTGGCCGTCGGCATAGGTGCCGCTGGTAATTTGTGTCAGATGCACCCTGGTATCCATAAAGGATGTTGCCATATTCTGAAGAACCGAGGAGACCATATCCTGAGCGCTGATTGCGGCGTCGATATTTTCAATATAGTTGTTCAGATACCGCTGCTGGGAATTGAGTCCCAGAACTTGATATGCCGAGGATGGGTCGTCCGAAGAACGATTGATTCGCGAGCCGGTCGTAACATTTTCCTGCAGGCCGGCCAGCGCTTTGGAGTGCAGGTGCAGCGCAAAGGTTACATTGTTATAAACTGAATTTAAGACTCCACTCATAAGATTTTCCGATATAAAAGGTGCGGTTTAGACGATGTCCATCAAGCTGGACACTGACGCATCAAGAATACTCAGATATTTGGCCATCGCCTGAAACATCTGTTCAAAAACCAACAACTGGGCGGCTTCGTCATTCACATTCACTCCGCTGACAGCGCTTTGCTGATTGGTCAGATTCAGTATCACAACCGAGATATTTTCCTCCTGCATTTGTTTGATGGAAAGTTCTTGTCCCAGATTGACCGACATTTCGCGGTAAAAGTCGCCGCAGGTCAGCGCCCCCAGGCCGTCAAAGGCCTTGTCTTTGATTGCAGCCATCCGTACTACATTACTGTTGCCGGCTGCGTCGGCGATCAATGAGGTGGCCACTCGATGCGGATTGGCCGAAATCGCACTGCTGACAGCCATCGTGGTGGCAGAATTGCCGGAAAAAAAGGTGTTGAACCCGACGGCCTCCAGCAAACCCGATGTATCGGTATCTGCAAACGCATCAATCGTAAAAAAATCGCCGTCGCTTTCTGCCAGATTCCCGATGGAAAGCGTTATCTTAATTCCATTGCCGATCGCCAGCAGATCGCCGGCGGCATACCCCGAACCGATATTTAAGGTAGTTACCAGCTCATTGCGGCTGTTTCTAACTTCCAGATTCAAAACGCCGTTGCCGACGGAGCCATCACCTTTTACCGTGCAGGTAAAGGTGTCATTATCGGTGCCTGTATAAATACCTGAGATCGCAACGGCCGGCGGCGAAGCATCCGCAAAATCAACCTGTACAGGTTCCGGCAAGGCACACGGCAGAAAATCAAACTTGTAGTTAGACGCCGCAGAAAGAATGAGTTGATTTGAAGAATTCACAGAAGCCGTCAGTCCCGTAATCGTCGAAATGGACGCCGCGACATCGGTCAATGTGTCGTTGGCGTCAATCGAGATAGGCGTTCGTGTTACCGCGCCGGTTAGAGTATCGGTTACACGAATGTAAAGCGTCCCGTCGGTAATGCCGCCGATATCGGATAAATTCTCGCTGACTTGCAGTGTTCCGGTCATTTCAGAGAAAGACCCGGCAGAGCCGATACCTGCTACCTGATATCGGTTCACTTCCTGTATGAGGGCGCTGGCCAACGCGTCGCAATTGGCCTGAATCCCTGAAATAATGTCATTGTGCAGCGACGCCAGGCCGCCCATCTTGCCGCCTTGTATGTTCGTGTTGTAAATGTGCGCCCCCGCAATGGAAAGCCCCATTTTGTCGCTGCTGTCGAATCCCACTTCGATATAATTTTTCATCGGCCCGGTTACCAGCGGTATTCCACCGGCGCTGACATCGATGACGCCGTTTTTTTGACGGGTGGTTTGTACTTCAATAAGTTCAGAGAGCTTGGAGATGAATTGATCTCTGTGGTCGCTCATGCTGCTGGCATTGCCGCCAACAATTTCAATTTTTTCGATTTGACCATTCAGCTCGGTGATCTGTTCTACCAGCAGATTAATGGCATTGACGGTATTTTCGGCTTCCACTTTTATCTGACTTTCCAAAGTATTGAGGAATACACCGAGAGTGCGGAATTGACCGGCCATGGCTTCGGCGTCGCGAACTACCTGATTCTGCCAGATATTTTCAGATGGATGAGCGCTTAAGTTCTGCAATGACATAAAAAAGGAGTCCATTGCCGCACCCAATCCTCCATTTTCTGACGCAAAATCCCCGAAGGCCGATTCGATAGTACCGAGAGCGGCAGTTTCCTGTGAAATAGCCCCCTGCATGGATTTCTGGTGGAGGATTTCACGTTCCAAAAGGGTATCGATCATTCGGGTGACGCTCTCAATGTTGACGCCTCCGATGAATGTCGGGGTATTTGGCTGCAGCGAAAAGGCCGGCGACAACTCCAGCCGCTGGCGGTGGTAGCCCTCTGTGGCCGCATTGGCGATGTTGTTGCCGATAACATCAAACGCCCGCTGGGCTGCTGCCAGGCCGCTTAGACCAATGTAGTAATCAGACATTTATCATATCCTCTCGAATCCCGAGTCTAAAATTGAACACTCATAAAAACAGTCTGTGTTTGTCGTTGAGCGACGCCGGAGGAACTGTACGTTGTTGCTGACGGCTGTCCGACTTCCAAAATGCCTTTCAGCAGCATCCGGTTAAATCGTGCACAGTCCATCAGCAGCATCCGAGTCGCGGCATATTCTTTTTTAAATAAACCTGTCAGTCTCTGTAAATGGTTTCTAATCTGGAGAATTTCGGCTTTCCCGGGACCCGACAGCTCTGCGGCCAGGCGGGTCAGCGTCATCTGTTCTGCGCTGCAGCCCAGCAGAACCGCCAGTCTGGTACGAAGCTGCTGCCGTCTCAATTCATTGTTACGACAGGGCATTGACTCCGACTGGATCGTTCCAAGTAAATGACTCAGCGAAGCATGGTCCCGCTTGATAACCAACCCGCGCAGCTGATTGAGCCTCGAAAGGCTGTCTTCGAGGTGCCGCAGATCGGTGGCCAGAACTTCTCGCAACTGATCGACGCATTCGTCTATGTCAAGGGTCTGATGGTTCATAGTGCCTGATCAAGTATTTTTGTATTTTGGGATTCCTGCCCAGTCTTACCGATAGATTGGTATATCTCTTTCCACATTCCAAGGCCGCCGTGATCTGAAACATCGCGAGCCAGATTCATCCAGAACAGCCCCTGTATCTGCCGGGAGGCGCCGTCCTGCTCGAATCCCCAGTCGCCGATGGTGTTTTTCATTTCATCCATCAGTTTCTCAATAAAAACGGATTCGAAATCTTTGGCAAACCGCTCTTTTTGGGTATGCGAGGCGTCTTCTATCTTTTTGGCAGCGTCCAACGGCGTCTGAGGTACAATCGGCGAGGTCAAACTCGTGTTGATGCTTTCCATGAGTATTACTCCTACATGATTTCCAGCGTCGCCTGAAGGGCGCCGGCTTTTTTCAATGCATTAAAGATGGCAATCATATCCCGCGGCGTTGCCCCGATAGCGTTGAGCGTTTTGGCCAGTTCCGAAACCGTCACCAGCTTGGGCACCGGCACCAGAAAGCCGTTTGTTTCTTCGACGCCCAACAGGGTCTCATTGACTACTTCGGTCGTGGCGCCTTCGGTAAATGGCGTCGTCGGCTGGGATACATTTTGCTGTTCTTTGACTTTAACTACCAGGCCTCCCTGAGAAATCGCCACCGCGGAGATGCCGACATTTTCTCCGACGATAATAGTTCCTGTCCGTTCATTAATCACGACGATAGCCGGCATATCCACCGTCACTTCAAGTTTGGTAACATCAACGATAAAGCCGGAAACATCGGCCGGCCGGATATTGGAAGGGATATTAACCCGGATGGTTCCCGCATCGGAGACCATTGTACTGTTCGGGTATTTTTGATCGATGGCCTGACTGATACGCTGTGCCGTCGTAAAATCGGCATTTCTGAGATTAAGGGTAATACATTCAACGCCATCTCTTGTTTCAATAAAATTCGCTATTTCCGTTCTTTCGACTATCGCACCGCCGGGGATGCGTCCGACCGTAGGATGATTTTTGACAATGGAGGCGCTCTCACCGCCGGCAGACCAGCCTCCGATAAAAACCGTGCCGCGTGCAACCGCATACACCAATCCATCAGCCCCGAATAATTCGGTCATCAGTAGCGTTCCACCCTGAAGATTCTTGGCATCTCCGGCAGAAGACACATCCACATCAAGCCGCGACCCTTCCCGTGCGAAAGCCCCTAATTCCGCCGTAACGGTAACCATGGCGATATTGCCTGTTTTCAGATCGTCGGATGAAAACACCAGCCCCGAGCGCCTTAAGATATTGGTCAGCATCTGCCGGGAAGGCAAGGTGCTGTCGCCGGTGCCTGCCAGGCCTACCACCAGTCCCACGCCTTCGAGGGTGTTGCCGCGAACCCCTTGAATATCAACGATATCCTTAATCCGCTCACCCCTGCCGGTTTCAACGGCACCGGCTATCATCAGCAGTACAATTCCTAAAAACGATTTCATAGATAGACTCCCAAAATTGCAACTCCCGTGGAGCCTTAGAATGGCCACAGAACATCCAGTATGCGGCTCAGCCAGCCGGGTTTATTATATTCGGCCGCCACGCCTTTATAGGTGGTGATAATGTTGAAATTGGCGATCCGTTTGCTATCCACCGTGTTGCTGTAAGTAATATCGCTGGGCCGAACAATCCCGCTGACTTCAATTTCCTGAATGTCTTCGGAAATGTTGCGGGTACAGGTCCCATTGACGACCAGATTGCCGTTGGGCATAATATCGATAACAACGACCGTAATATTGTCCACATAGGCGCGTTTATTTTTATTGTCGGCCTTACTGTCAAATTCGTTGGTATATTGCGTACCGCTGCCGAATTTTACCTCCGGAAGGCTGTCAATGATGGGTTCAACGACAAACTTACCGTCAAATTGCTGATTTCGGCTGGAGGTCTCAGACATTTTCCGGTCGGAGATATTCTTCAAATCGCTCTGTTCGTTGATGGTAATGGTCAATACATCGCCGATCTTTCGGGCAACATCATCGGAGTAGGAATTTTTGGCGTTGGCGTCTTTCTTGGCCCAGATGGAACCGGCCTGGATACATCCCGTCCAAACGCACAACACCGATATCACAAAAAACGCGAGTACTGTTTTATGTATCATATTGTTTCCATTTCTAAAAAATAGGCGCTACAGTTCCATCATTATTAACGGTCGCCGTCAGAATAACTTGCGAATCGACATTCTGCACCTTGATGCAGTCTCCGGCCTTGCCATCCTGCAAAGCCTTTCCATTGGCCGTAGCCATCAGTCCGCTGCGGTCTATCTTGATCAACACCCCCTGATTGCGTTTGACAAGCAGCGCCGGCAAGGCAGGTCCAGCACATTTTTCGGTAATCACGGTATTTGCCGCCAGGTCCCGATTGGCAATAAGCCCGAATGGCGGAACCCATCCGGCAGGCTCGGGGTAGTTGGAAATTTCGCCTTTGACGGCGGTATTTTCGGCCGTGATCGATGTTCCCTTCGCAATGGCTTTGGTGGTAATTGCTTTGCGGCATTGATACCGAAACTTAAATACGACCTCTTGCTGTCCGATTTCTTTACCGCCCTGCAAGGCAACCACCTGCACTTTGGATTGATTTTTCGTTGCGTGGGCGACCGGCCGACACTCCAATGTTATGTTATCTGCCTGGCCGGGCAAGATCAGGTCATTGGGGGACCGGATAATATCCAGCTGACAGATGGATTTGTCCGGCAGATGCTTGTTCAAAAAAGCGGTCGCCGCCTCGGCCAGTCGGCTGCCGGCGATTCGCTGATGTTGACGCGTAACGACCGTTGCCTCGGCGCCAGTCAGGACAACATTGGATGCGGGAATTCCACTGCACGCCAGACGGCTAAGCACGAGAGTTCGGCTGATGACTAAACTTTGATCCGGCGATGAAATCCGACCCATCGCAACGCGGGCCGCAGTGGAGGCCAACGGTTCGCTGCCCCGAATGATGGCGACCTGTCCGAGGTTGGGGTCACCGCCCTCGATGGCGATGTCGCGAGGCAGATAGATTTTCAGCGGCGCCTCCCCATACACAAGGGTCGCCGCCATTATAAAACCAGTCAGCATCATTCGGATTATGTTGGTATTCATCGTTATCTCTTTATGTTAGAAACCGGCAATTTCGATGGCGTTTCTGAGCATCTCGTCACCGGCTTTAATGACGCGGGAATTGACCTCATAGGCTCGCTGTGCCGTAATCAGATTGACCAATTCGGTCACCATCTGAACATTTGATTTTTCAAGAAACCCTCCCTGAATCGTACCGAACCCGGTCTCTCCCGCCGTTCCTGTGGTGGGCGTACCGCTGGCTTCGGTTTCCGAATAGAGATTGTCGCCTTCGCTGGCAAGCCCGGAAGGATTGATGAATTTGGCCAACTGGAGCGTGCCGACAACGCTTTGTGTTCCGGCGTCATCCAACACATTGATGCTGCCATCCTTTTCGACGGTGATGGAGACCGCATTTTCGGGAATACTGATCGCCGGCTCAATCGAATAGCCTGTGATGGTAACCAGCTCGCCATTGGCATTGATTTGCAAAGCTCCATCGCGCGTATATTTGATCGTTCCGTCCGGCTTGCTGACTTGGAGAAAACCATTGCCCGCAATGGCGATATCCAGAGGCCGGTTTGTGTTAACCAGCTCGCCATAGGAGAAGACCTTGACGGTTGAGCCGGTGTGAACGCCGCTGCCAATCTCGATACCGCCCGGCGTCTTGATGCCGGAGGACACTTCTGTGCCAAAATCCTTGATCTTGCTGTAAAGCAGGTCTTGAAAGCCAACCTGACTCCGTTTAAATCCGGTGGTATTGAGGTTTGCCAGATTGTTGGCCGTTACATCGACCATCATCTGCTGGGCGCTCATGCCTGTCGCCGCAGTCGAAAACGCTCTTAACATAATTGGACTCCTGTGTTTTTAGATTCAACTCCTGCTGTCGATCACAACAAGACTTTTGTTTTTTTAACTCATTGCAACGTCAAGCAGTCCCTTGGAAGCTTCTCGGGAAGCCGATAAAGACTTCATATTGGCTTCATACAGCCGGCTGACCACAACCATATCCACCAACTCCTCGACCATTTGAACATTCGAACCCTCTTGGAAACCCTGCTTGACGATTAAATTCTTTGCAGGGATCGGGCTGACATCCTGGGGTGCCGCAAAGCAATTGAGCCCGGCCGAAACCAACTTATCCTGCTGGTCCTGAAAATCCACCAGTTTGAATTTACCGATGGAAACGCCCGCCGCAGCAATACTGCCGTCGGCGGCGACGGTTACCTGTGAAAGTTCCACCGTAGAGGGTATCGTCAGCGGGCCAGACCCGCCGGCGACCATTCTGCCGGCCAAATCCACAACCTGGCCGTTCGGATTGACCCGAAACGCCCCATTGCGCGTGTACAGCGGACCCTGCGGCGTTTCAATGACAAAAAAACCATTTCCGCACAGCGCCATATCCAAAGAACGCCCGGTTTCTATAAAGCTTCCCTGCGAAAAATCATGCGATGTACGCAGCTGAAGAGCGCCCTGATTTCTTTGAGCGGCTCCGGTTCCCATCGCAGCCATCGACTTGGAAAATTCATTAAACTTGCGTTTATAGCCCGCGGTATTAACATTGGCCAGATTGTTGGCGATAATCTCAAATTCACGCGTCAACCCTTTCAGAGTTGGACCGACTTGAGCTGTAATTTCCGGCATGTTTAGTTCCCTTGAACGCTCAGAGACTCCGAAATATTAGTTGAGCCCAAAGACAAACAATACCCTGTCGTCCGGGGCAAGCCCCACAGAGGCGTCGACGCCTTGCCAGCATCAAAATACACGGTTTTTTGATTAATAGGAATCATTTCCCTGTTTTCCACCTACTATCGGATCAGATTGGTCAGCTCACTGAGAATGTCATTGGCCACCTTGATTGTTCTGGCATTGGCCTGATATCCATTTTGAGCCTGAATCAGCGTTACAAACTCACTGGCCACATCGGCATTTGATTTTTCCAGCGATCCGCCGTGAACCGACCCTGCTCCGCCATTCCTTGCTTGTGTGGCGACCGCCTCGCCGGAGTTGGCTGAAGGAGTATAATATCCATTGCCGACGGCCTCAAGGCCCGATGTGTTCTGGAATAAGGCGACCTGTACGGTGGCAATATTTTTCTTGATGCCATTGGAAAAGGCGCCGATCAAAATACCTTCATTGTTGATTGAAACCGTTGAAAGACGACCTGCACTATAACCGTTCTGGTCTCTGGCGACAGCGGTTGAGCTGCCCGCAAATTGCGTCAGGCCGTCCATCCGTCCGATTGTTCCCAAATCCAATGCAATCGTTTGCGGATTGGATGGGTCATACTCGAAAACAACTGTAAATGAGGGGTTATCGATGCCTGCTACGCCCATATAAGCGCCGGTACTCGCATCGAATTCGATACCACTGATTCGGCGATTGGTCATTTCAATATCGCTTATCTCGCCGGTGATGGAGGTCAGAATCATATCCCAGGTGTTGGCGGTGTCCGTTCGGACCAGCGCTCCCGAAAGGGCATGGGCGCCGCCCTGGGAGTCATAGACGGTGATGTTGACATTCTTTATCTCATTGCCGCCCACCGTGGCCACTTCAAAATAGGCCGGCATCTTCACTTCGGCCGTTCCGCTGTTGCTGAATTCCAGCTTTATATCAGACCGACTGTAGCCGCTATCGGTGTCCGTGATGACAATTTTGCCGTTGGACAGGCTTGCAACGGCATTGGTGGCGCCCAAAGCCGTATTCAAGGAGGCGAGAAAATCGTTGATGGTAGTCAGACCGGTATTGGCAATGCTAATCGTGGCAGGCGTCAACGCCGCTCCATCATGGTCGTAGCCGGTTACGGCAATCTCTGCCGAACTGAATGTGCCTTCGGCGAGTTCCGCAAAAGTAGTTGTTCCGACAGCAACATCACCAGATGTAGTTGTCAGAGTGATGTTGGACCGCAATATATTGGTTTGGGGGGTATCCAGCGTCCCATCGGAACTTAAGTTGCCGGCCAGACGCACAGAGGATGTCGCATTAGCGGGCATGGCAACATCGTAGGGAACCCGGATGTCGCTGTTGCCTGCAATCTGAAAACCGTCCGCTTCGCCAGTCGAACCGATACGCTGCACCACATACCCTGTTGCCGGATCGACCAGATTTGAATTGGCGTCGACTGCAAAGGCGCCGGCGCGCGTATAAACATTTTGTGTGCCTGCTTTTAAGACAAAATAACCCTCGCCCTCCAGTGCCAGGTCAAGCGGGTTGCCCGTTGTTACAATACTGCCTTGCGCCATGTTCGGAGTGATACCGGAGATGCCTACGCCGCTACCCATCTGTTGAGGATTTGTACCGCCGACAGTGGATGTCGGCTGGGAAGCCTTCCGGATGGTTTCGCTCAATAGTTCAGAAAAAGTGATTCGACTCGATTTGAATGCCGTGGTATTGACATTCGCGAGGTTATTACCTGCGATATCAAGCATTTTCTGGTGGGCTTGTAACCCCGTAACGCCTGCTGATAATGCCGAACTCATCCTTAGGTCTCCTGATTATTGTGGTGTTTATGTAATGGGTTAGTAGTATTATTTGACGGAAATGATATCGCTCAGGGTCAGGCTGTAATCGCCCACGCCCAAGGCAATTCCGCCGCCTTCCGTATTAACGATCTGATTGACCGTACCGCTTATCAAATCCGTGGTGCCAAGACTGGTTCGTCCGATAAAAGAAACCTCTTTGCCAAGCAAAGATGTGGCATGATCGCGTTCGACGGTTTTAAGCACATCCGAAAAACGGGTATTCATCGACTCCAGCTGAGACAGTTGTGAAAACTGCGTCAACTGAGCCGTCATGTCGCTGTTGTCCATAGGCTCCAGAGGGTTCTGATTTCGCAATTGCGTCGTCAGAAGTTTCATATAATCCAATTGCAAAGTATTGGCAGAGGTTAACGGCGCAGTACTCATATCATCTACCTTTCACAAAATCTCATCATTCATTTATCCCGAAAATTCTGCTCGGCACGCTGCTTTCAAAGCAGATTTTTTTTGAAAAATGTGCAATTTTTGTGCCATAGGATTCCTCAAAATCCATCTCTTTGACTTCAACCTCTTGTTTGACAAAGAGTTAGAACAGAACTTATTCTTGTTTCATTCGCCCGTCTTCTATATCCAGTGTCTCTTTGTAAGACAAATCATCCTAACTGCATCAGAAAATTCTTCCGGTTTGTAGGCGTTCCGGTGACACCTAATTCTAAAGGGCGCATTAGTCCGATAATAAATTTTGATCCATCGCATACAGTCTTGCTGCATAAAATCGCATTTTATAGGACTCGCCTTCAAGCAGGATTCCCATTTGTGGTTTTTATGGGACACCGTGTAAAAATATATCCATAAAGTGCTAAAGTTTCGGGAAGATATTTGCCGATTTTATCGGTACTTAATTATTCTCTAACCTATTTTTACTTGGTAGCGTGGACAAAAAATCTTGAATTTATCTATTAGAGCGATTGTTTTTATTTGAAAATAGGCTCAGTGCGACCTCATGGATGATGTCGCAGCAGGTTCTGGGTTAAAAGGATTCAACTATGAATTCACACAACGTGATTACGATAGGCCGCAAGGAGGAAATTCTACATCTTGCGCGACAAGGGGGAGCAACGGTATTTTCCGCGGATGACTTTTCTGAGGCATTCGAGATCCTCCAGCGGGCGGGGGCTGATTTGGTTCTTTTGGCAGACGGGTTCAATCCCCAAGAAATGGACCATTTTTTAACTGCCGTCGAGAAGGTGTCAGATACCCCTGTTGTTGTCCTTGTAGATGATGAAAAGGCAATTCAAAACACGGGGAAAATTGCCGCCAGACAAAATGTTCAGTTGCTCAACGGAAAACAGGCACATTGCCGACTTCAGGATATCCTGCATCGGATAAAAAATAAATCGAAGCCTGCGGACCCTTGCCAAGAATGGGATCAGGTTTTTTTTGCTGACAGCCTTGCTGCATCGGTGTCTATGGTTGGCCAAAGTAAGGCAGCGTGTCGCACCCTTGAGATGATAAAAGTTGTTGCCGAAAGCAGTTGCAACCCGATATTGATTGTCGGCCAGATGGGTACAGGCAAAGAATTGGCAGCCAAAGCCATTCATCTTCATCGACACCCCAAGCAGGAGTTTATCGCTATAAATTGTGCTTCACTAAGCGCCAATTTGCTGGAAAGCGAGCTTTTTGGTCATGAAAAAGGGGCTTTTACCGGCGCTGACCGGGAAAAGACCGGCCTGCTTGAGTTGGCCGGCGCCGGCAGTATCTTCCTGGATGAAATCAGCGAAATGCCGCTGGAATTGCAGGCCAAGCTGCTGCGCGTTATCCAGGAAAAAACCTTTCGCAGGGTCGGGGGGACCAAAGAGATCGTCTGCAAAGCGACTATTATTGCATCCAGCAACCGCAGCCTCAAACAAGAGGTTGCGGCCAACCGTTTTCGAGGCGACCTGTACCATCGGCTGAGTATCTTCCCGATAGTGTTAAGCTCTTTAAGTTCGCCCGAACGCCGCAAAGACATATCCCTGCTGGCCGAGTATTTCCTCAAAACATCGACGATATGCCCGCAAAAATCGGGACGCATTATATCCATTACAAAATTGGCACTCGAAGTCTTGCAGAAATATAATTGGCCGGGCAATATCAGGGAACTGCGTAATGTTATCGAGAGGGCTATCCTGCTGGAAACAACCGACAAAATCGGATTGAGCAGTATCGTCATTGATCCAGAGGAACCCCAACGGCTCTTTGAGGCGGCAGCGGGCGAGGAAATAAAGAATTTCTCACTGGCAAAGGCGGAGCAGGAGCTGATCGCTCGTGTATTGCAGGAGACCAACTGGCAGAAAACAAGGGCCGCCGAACTGCTGGGAATCAGCCGAGCCACTTTGTATGCCAAGGTCAAACAGCACAATATTGAAGCCGACAGCCAGCAAGCCGAAGAAGACCTCTCCGAGTCGTCGGTTTTACCCGAACCGTTTGCTGTGGCATAATCCAAATCCCGCCTGCCCCCGACCAGCAGTTAGACAACCGTTGTCTGTAAGAATTGCCGTTTGCCCCCGCTTTGCAGGATTTTTGGTATACAATTTTCCGCGTGTATAAGATTTAGACACGCCGTCGAAAACCCAAAGTATCGTGCGAAATAAAACAATTGATTTCTGTGTGAAATTCCCATAAATGCCCTATTTTACCTGCTTATGCCAAACATGGCACAATTATTGCTATATTAGTGTCAGGCCGTGATACGCACGGATGGTAGTACTTCGACGGAATGTTTTAGAGTATGGCAGAAGAAAAGCAAACAACCAATCTTGAGACTGTGAGCCGGACAAGTACCGAACAGGCCAAAGGTAGTATCCAAGTGGAGACAAAAGAAGGTCTGGATGCCGCTGCCGGCGGTTCTTCGGACTCCGAGCGGCCAAAAGGCGATTCTGCATTGCCGCCGGACAGCGAGTTATTCTCACAAACAGCGAATGAGAACCTTACGGCGCAGCAGATTTTCTCCGGAGACGAGGCGTTTTACCGCTCTATGGATGGTTCAGCCGCGTCCATGAACCGGCACAGCCCCGCTGCAGGCAAGTTATCCCCGACAATGCGAAAAGTACTTGTCGGTGGTGGCTTTGTAGCGGCGCTGAGTGTACTGCTGTATGCGGGCTGGTCGGTCTTGTCCTCACGGCGTGCTGTCGTCCCGCCGCCGGCGGCGGCCGCCCATCGCGTTGAGGAAGGCGAGCCTAAAACTGACAGCGTTTTACCTTCTCCAAAATCCAGGCCTGCCGCGGTCGAAACCCACCCTGTGTCGCTGAAAATCGCTCGGGATTTTTATCAAAAGGCCGACTATGACAGCGCAGGTGCAGCTTACGAGAAACTTCTTCAAATGCTACCTGTGAGAAAAGAACAAGACCTGCTGGCAGATTTTTTTCGGCTCAAAATGGCACAATGTATGGAAAAAAAGGCCGATTATGAAAATGCCAGCAATCTGTTCAAAGCCGTTTCCCAGAGCCGTTCCCCGATAGTCAAACTGATGGCCAATTATCATCTCAGTCTGTTTGAGATGCAAAAACGACAATATTCAGCCGCGCGGTCCAGGGCTTATCGAGCCATCGCCTTGATTGATGCGGTAGATTTTGAACAAAAATGGAGCCAGAATTTTCGTCGGAATTGCTATTTTCTTGCGGCCGAGGCAATCAGTAAGGAGTCATTGGCGCTGTCGGATGCCGACTCCAGCAAAGATAAGGAGTTGCCGTCCAAATTATGGGCTTATCTGGAGACCGAGAACAACCCCCTGGCCGATGTGGACCAGACAGGGCTGCAGGCGGCACTGGAAGAGGGCTTAGACCTGTTAGGCCAGGCTCTGCTGGGACCCCAAATCCAGGCGGGCGCCGCCGGTACAACGCCGCAATGCTGGACAGTTACTTGTCATGGCGCATCGATTGACGAACTGATGGGCCGATTTGCGGCTAATGCCGGACGCGATGTTCACTGGGCGATGGGCTCCGATAAAATTGATATACGCAATCGTCCCATCGATTTGCATCTGCCGGCAGCCAATGAGATGCAGCTGATTACCACGGCAGCGGCCTGCGTTGGATTATTGGCGGCTCTGGACGAAAACAATATTATCACGTTCTGCAATCCCGCCGAATGTGCTTATGTTTCAGAACAGATTGCATTACTAAGCACAGAGGCAATATCGTATTGGCAAAAGTTTTTGCTGGTGTTTCATGAAGACCCGTATCTTGCCAATGTACATTTTGTGCTGGGGCTTTTGCAGGCTCAGCAGGGTAGAATTGCCGAATCCATCGCAGAATATAAAATGGTCGCCAACCGGTTTTCAAGGTCGCCGCTGGCTCCGGCGGCATTGTACAACTCGGCGCAACTCAAAATAAGCCTGCAGGATTATTCCGGCGCGTACGATGATTTGCGCGGGCTGGTCGAACAATACCCGGATAGCGAAAAAATAAATCAAGCATATCTTCTGCTTGCCGAAACGGTCATCAAGCTGGGTCGAGACGCCGAGGCGGTAAAGCTGTATTGCAAACTTTATAACCTGAATCTGTCCCCCTCCTCGCAATCCGCCACGGCACTGGCAGCCGGTAAAATATTTTATAAGATGGGCGATTTTGTGTCAGCGGAAAATTGGCTGGCCAAATATATTGATCTCGAACAGAACACCCAGGGCAGAGATATTTATAACGGTTATTTTCTGTTAGGCAAAACGCGTCTGGCACTGGGGAAGTTCCCTGCTGCCGAAAATGCCTTGCGGCGTGCGCTGTCAGTACACCTTTCACAGGATGACTACCGAGAGGTTATTTCAGTCCTGGTGGAAAGCTATATCCAACAGCAGTCTTTTGTTCGGGCATTTAATCTTTTAGATAACGCTTCTTTCCCTCAGTTTTCAGAAAAAGATTTTATCAGCACGCTGCTTCTCAAATGCAGGGTGCTTCGCGCGATGGGTCTGGCGGACAACGCCATTGCCATTCTGGGCGACCGGCAGGATTATGTAACCGATGGTCTTTTGAAAACCGAAATAGGCTATGAACTCAGCGAATGCTATATTGAAAAAGAGGAATATGAGCAGGCCTTTAAAAAATTGACAGAAACCCTGGAGTCGGCACAGCCCGGGCCCATGGCACACAAAACAGCGATAAGGCTGGCCGAGGTTTGTATGCGGCTGGACAAAGACTCACAGGCGGTTTCTATTTGCTCACAACTGTTGAATTCACAGCCTCCGGAACCGGTAAAGAGAAAAACAGCCGCGCTTCTGGCGGCCATTTATAACGAACAGAAAAATTATGACCGTGCGGCATTGGCGATTTTGGGGCAATGGCAATGAACCCGAACATTCACAATGGAAGATGGCGGCCGGACTGGACTGCGGCAAACAGAAAGCCTGCCGCCCGGCGTCCCGGATGTGTCTGGTGCGTTATCATCGGATTGTTGTTAGCCATTAGCCTGGCCTTCGGGGCGGACAATAAAATATCTCTGGCTTGGCAGGATCCCAATTCACAAGTCGTACAGGAAAACGATTTACTCATCGCAACAATCCCGACCACCCTGCCGATGCGTCAATTGTGGCAAGCCCGAATAAGCGCCTCTCAGGAGCCAAAGGCCAGCTCGAAAAAAGAGCAACTGCAAAAACTCATTGAGCAGATCAATGCGATAGAGTTTGGCCCCCAGCCGGCCACTCCTGAACCTGCGGTTGTTGTCCAGACGGTTCCAAAAACAGAGCCGAATGAACTCGTCTCTGCCGCAGAGCCGGTCTCGGCGCCGCCGGCCGCCAGCGCTGAGAACAAGCTGCCCGACGGCTTTATCTCCGAGAAGACCCTGCTGCTTTTTAACAGTCGGATTAAGTCGTCGGAGGGCCTGGAAAATCCGCTTGAGATGGCCGATATTCTTTTCAGCAGCGGGCGCCTCAAAGAGGCAGCCGTCTGTTATCAGCAAGCGATGGATCGCCCTGCGGCCGACGCCTCAGATGTGTTTGGCAATAAGGCCTGGGCTTTACTTCAATTAGGCAACTGCCTGCGAAAGGATAATCCGCAAGCGGCATTGGAAAAATATAAAGCGGTCATCGTGGAATGTCCCGGTTCAATATGGGAAGACCTGGCCAAAGCCAAAAGCCAGATGGTCGAATGGTACTTGCAAGATCAGCCGGCAGCACTGATTGAGAATTCAAAGTTGTAGGCTTTGCTGATGGAAAGGAAGTCGTCAGACGTGAAACCAAGAGAATCCGGCGCTCTGAAAAAAATAAACAATGCTGATCCGGCACAGACAGCGGTTTGCAGCAGGCTGCAAAACCCCGATCCAACCTCTCATGTGCTGGTCGTGGATACCGATCAGCAGGCCGTTGGCGCCTTGCTGGGAATTTTGGCGCGCAAAGGGATTCGCGGGACGGTTGCCGAAACTCAAAAAGAGGCTCTTGAATTTCTGGATAAAAACGAGTGCGGACTTGTTTTTAAGGGGTTTTCGGTAGAACGGCCTCAAGAAGGGTTTGATCTGATTGACGCAATCAAATCCAACTATCCGGAATTGCCGATGGTAATGATGGGGCGAATCAACGAGACGCAGACGCAAAATCCGCAGCGCATCCTCGACATCGCCGTCCAATCCATCCATGCAGGCTGCCGCCACTTTCTGGTCAAGCCGTTTGACAGCGGCGCTATGGAGAGCCTGCTGGGCGCCATCCTGCCCAATCACGCCGTAGCAACCGCTGAATTTGCCGAATCCGGCGGCGTCTTGCGGCATCGGATCGTAGGAAAAAGCGCCGCATTGATTCACACCTTGACGCTGGCTAAAAAAGTGGCGGCAACCTCGGTGCCCATCCTGATCAGCGGCGAAAGCGGAACCGGTAAAGAACTGGTCGCCTCTCTGATTCACTATCACAGCCGCAGAGCATCAGGTCCCTACATGCAGGTCAATTGTGCCGCCCTCAATGATTCGCTGATCGAAAGCGAGCTGTTCGGACACGAAAAAGGAGCCTTTACCGGCGCTTATACCCAGCGAAAAGGCCGCTTTGAAATGGCTCACGGCGGCACGCTGCTTTTGGATGAGATTACCGAAACTCCGATAAAATTTCAGGCAACGCTGCTGCGGGTGCTGGAACAGCAGGATTTTGAGCGGGTCGGAGGCAATGACAATATTCGGGTCGATGTACGCATCATCAGCACGACCAACAAGGACATGGCCGAGGAAGTGGCACAGGGACGGTTTCGTCAGGACTTATATTATCGTCTCAATGGCGTTCGGTTGCAAGTGCCGCCGCTAAGGCAGCGCCGCGACGATTTATCGGACCTCGTATGGTATTTCGTCAACCTGTACGCACGGCAGATGCATCGCCATATTACGGCGCTTTCGCCGGAAATGATGGAACTTTTTGCCAACTACTCCTGGCCGGGTAATATACGCCAACTGCGAAATGTGGTTCGTACTTCCTTGATTCTCGGCGCAGGGCCGACGCTGTCGCTGGCCGATGCCTCCTGGTTATTCGACGAACTTCAGCCGCGGCCGCAAAAAGCCGATACTTTTACGGGCAGCGAGCTGGCGGCGATACCGGCCGGCACAGGCCGCCTGCCGCTGGTGGAAGTCGAACGGCAGGCAATTTTGGATACCCTGGATCAAACGCTTGGCAATCAGACCAGGGCAGCGAAAATTTTAGGCATTAGCGACAGGACGCTGCGCGGAAAAATACGCCAGTATCGTCAACAGGAATGTATGCAGCCCGCGCAGCCTCTGGTTTGAGACCTATTCGAGAAAGAAACAGTCATGGCTGATAAAGACAAAGAAAAAGAAAAGAAAACCGACAAAGCCGATGTTCCGCCGTCCCAGGCAGGGGCAAAGACCGGCATCGTGACCTGGGTTATTATGGCGGCTGTCATCATTATGATGTCAGGTTCCGGTTTTGTGTTGGGGCGTTTACTGGCGGGTCATTCATCCCCTGAAACGGCGCCGGCTCTGCCGCAAGACGCGCCGCAGGAACCAGTCGCTCCTCCAGCCCCGGATTCGGCGTCTTCCACGGCGGGTCCGTGGTATTACAATGACCTCGAATCGGTGGTAGTCAATCCGGCCGAGCCGGGGGCCACACGCTTTATCCGGGTGGGGCTGATATTGGAGATGGATCAGGTCTCCGAACAGGAGAAAACAAAAGCACAGATCGACGCTAAAAAGCCCCTTTTGGTCAATTATCTGAACCTCTATTTCAAAAATCTGACACTCAGCGAAGTGGAAAATGAAAAAGACATCAGTCGGCATCTGCTGCAGATATGTGATGCGTTTAATGAGATTCTTTTCCCCGGGGCAAAACCTCTGATCAAAAAAATTCTGATTCGGGAATTTAACATTCAATGAGAAGGCTCGTTAGCGACAGCTTGAATCATGAAAAAGTCCAGCAGCTTCTGGCGGCAGTCGGCAGTATGCCGCGACAGCAGTCGGTCGACGCCAATGTGGTTGACTACAATTGGAAGCAGCCGCAGTATTTTACCACAGAACAACGAGCCACGCTGGGACAGTTTGCTCAAAAAGCAGCCGCAGCATGGGTGGATGAATTTTCACGGATATACCATAGCGATGTTGAAGTGTCTGTGGTTTCGGCGGGGCAATTTTTTCACGATCCGTCGCAAACCGAGAACCCGCAGGCGGAGTACTGTTTTGCATTTGGCTCCGATGCTCAAAAACCATTCGGCCTGATGCGCATACCGGATGCCAGCGCTGCGGTCTGGACAGGGCATCTATTAGGCGGCGATGAATCGTCCGAGGATGCCGGACGGAGCCTTTCCAAACTGGAAGAGTCCTTCCTGCTGGATATTGCATCCGGTCTTATTAAGGAGTTTGCCCGCGCCTTCGGCAGTCCGCTGCAGATGGATCGAAGCATACTGCGCGATTCGACATCGGTTGTCCTGCGGGGGTCGCAAGAGGTATTCCTGTTTGTCCTGAAGGTTCAAAAAGCGGATTCTGCGGGCAGCGCCGCCCAGATATCGCTCCTAATCTGCTGCGATAAGCTCCACACCGCTGCCGGCAAGGTTGCCCCCCAAGAGGCAAAAACCTCTACCGCAGACAACGCCAGGGCGATGCGCGCGCATATTCAAGATATCCCGGTGTCGCTGACGGTGCAGTTGGACAAAACCATGCTGCGGTTCAAGGAACTTGCAGAATTACAGGTCAACGATATTGTGATTCTGGACAAAAAGATAACCGATCCGGTTGAGGTTATGATCGATGACAGAACGGTTTTTCAGGGACATCCGGCACAATCGGGCAAAAACCACGCCGTGGTGATTCTATAAACAAACGGGATGGGATAAAAATGGTGCATACTCAAAGGAAAAAGAAAAATGGCTGAAACCATGACGGCAACAGAAGAAACAACCCAGGAGCAGCAGGAATTGCAGGCTGATGGCAATCAGGAATCCTCCGGAACGGACGTTCGGTCTGTCACATTTGCCCAGGTCGATGACAGACCTGGCAGCGGCGCCGGAACCAGTATAGATATTCTGCTGGAGATGGAAGTGCCTGTAACGGTCGTGTTCGGACGGACGGAAGTTTCGATCCAACAGCTTTTACAACTGAGCCCTGGTGCGGTGCTCAAGCTCAACAAATCCGTCGATATGCCGGTGGAATTGTATCTGAAGGATACCAAGTTTGCCGTCGGAGATATTGTCGTTGTCGATGACCGATTTGCCGTCAGAATCAGGGAGATCGTCGGCGGAGCAGTGTCGGCCAAATCCGGCAAAAATTAAACACGGTTAAGACCGCTTCCGGTTCGGAGATTTTTTAATGGCAGCCTCTGATAAATCAAACGCCCCGCGACATACAAGCATCGAGACCTCGTCGGCCTCGCGCAGCAACATTATTTTTGCCATCGGCCTGGTGGTCATTCTGGCCACCCTGCTGATCCGAATGCCGACGCCGCTGCTGGATATGCTGCTGGCGTGCAGCATCTCTCTGACTGTAGCGATATTGATGATTACCATCTCCTCGAAAGAGCCGCTGGAGTTGTCGTCGTTTCCGTCGCTGCTGCTGCTGATTACGCTGTTTCGTTTGGCTCTCAATGTCGCCTCGACCCGATTGATCCTGACTCAGGGCGACGCCGGAAAGATTATCTATGCTTTCGGTGATTTTGTCGCCGGCGGCAGTTTTATTGTTGGTCTGGTAATTTTTGTGATCCTGTTCGTGATTCAGTTTGTGGTAGTTACCAAAGGTGCCGAGCGCATCAGCGAAGTGTCAGCCCGGTTCACCCTGGATGCGATGCCCGGCAAGCAGATGGCGGTGGACGCCGACCTCAATGCCGGCGCGATCACCGAGGCGCAGGCTAATGAACGCCGCGGCAAGATCGTCAAAGAAAGCGAATTTTTCGGGGCGATGGACGGAGCCAGCAAGTTTATCCGAGGCGACGCCAAGGCGGGGATTATCATTACCGCTATCAATCTCATCGGCGGCATCATGATGGGCTACACCCGCGGCATGACCGTAGCCGACGCCGTCCGAACATATTCGGTACTGTCCATCGGTGATGGCCTTGTCAGCCAGATACCATCGATGATTATTTCCATCAGTTCCGCTTTTTTGGTCACCAAAATCTCATCCAGTCATAGTGTCGGTCAGGATTTATCCAGACAATTTCTGAAAAATTCTCAACCCCTGTTAGTCGCCTCTGTCATCGTTGCCGCCATTGGATTTGTCCCGGGACTGCCAATGATTCCTTTTTTATTATTGGCTGGAGGCATTGCAGCGACAGGAAAAATGGTGGTCAAATCCGAAAAATCGGCCGCCGAGCCCAAGAGCCAAATTGCAGCAGGAAATGCAAAGGATCAAAAACAGCCGGTCGAAGAGCTGCTTGATGTTGATAAAGTGTCGGTGCATGTGGGCGTCCGATTGATCGGAATGGTCGATCCGCGCAAGGACAGCACTATTTTTGATCGCATCGGGGCGCTGCGAAAGCGATTTGCCCAGCAGTTGGGGGTCATTATGCCTCTGATTCGCCTCAAGGACGATATCAGTCTGGAATCCAACGCTTATGAGATAAAAATCTTTGATCACACCGTCTCAAAGGGAAAATTGCAGCCGGAGATGTTTCTGGCGATGGATTCCGGCGACGTTCACTTAAAAGTGGCCGGCATCGAAACCACCGAACCTGTCTATGGGCTTCCGGCGTTGTGGATTGCGGCCGGCGACAAGGAGACCGCCGAGCTGAGCGGCTACACCGTCATTGATCCGGAATCGGTCTTTATTACCCACTTGTCGGAGATATTGAAAAAACATGCCAATGAATTATTGACGCGGGAAGATGTCCAGCAGCTCGTAGATCGGCTGCGCAAGACACAGCCGTCGCTGGTAGGCGATGTGGTGGGCGATCTGGTACCCATTGGCGTGCTTCAGCGGGTGCTTAAAAATCTTCTGGCTCAGGGAATCCCTATTCGCGAACTGGGCACCATTCTTGAGGCGATGGGGGAATACGCCTCGAAAACGAAAAACACCGACATCTTGACCGAGATGGTACGCAAACATTTGAAACGCACCATCAGCAGCCAATGCAAAAATGACAAGGGCAAGATTCCCGCCTTGACGCTGGATCCCTCGCTGGAACATCAGATGATATCCAGCCTGCGGCAGGAAGGCGAGATATTGACGATGGGACTGCCGGCAGAAACAGCCATGACTGTCAACAGCCGGATTGTTCAGGCCTGGAAAGCGGCCGCCGACAGAGGCATTGAACGGCCGGTCCTGCTGTGCGATTCGAGGCTGCGGCACAGTCTGGCAATGATGCTGTCCAGGACGGTCTCCCTATTGCCGGTCATCGCATACGATGAAATCGTACCCGGGACCGAAGTTGAACCGATTGAGACCGTTTCCCTGCAGAATGCCGAGGCGGTGCCGGATCGACAAAAAACACTTTTGGAAGTCTAAAGAAAACGAAAAGGATAAGCAATAATGCCGCTACACTGTCAATCCATTTCAATCCGTATCGCTGTCCTCTGTCTTTTTGTCGTTTCTTTTATCGGCTGGTTTTCGGGACTGGCGCCACTAACGTGCTGCAAAAAAGCCCTGATGGCGGCGTTTGCAGCCTACCTCATTGCCGGCGTCATTGTCAATATCCTCAATCAGATACTGATCAGCGCTTTCGTGCAATCACAGATGGAAACACAAAAGAAAGAAATGAGCGGACGTGAACACTGAAACAACAGAGCGGGAACTGACGGCTATCTGTCCGCAAAACGGCCTCAAGGCCGCCGCGCGCAGTGCCTATAGCGAACATAAGGCGCAGCCTGTGGGCGACGATCTGATTACGCGGTTTCTTCCGATGGTGCACAAAATCGTCCAGCGGGCGGTAACGTATCTGCGACCGCCTTTGTCGCGGGAAGACCTGGTATCGGCTGGAACGGTGGGGCTGCTCAAAGCGGCCCGCGATTATGACCCTTCCCAGGGAGCCGAATTTCAGACTTATGCCTACATCCGAATCAGAGGTGCGGTGCTGGACGAGCTCAAAAGCCTCTCGTTTGTGCCGGACGCCGTCAACAAACAAATCCGTCAGGCTGCTAAGCTCCGCAAGGATATCCTGGAAGAAAGGGGCGTTGCACCCACCGATGAAGAATTGGCACAGAGACTTGACATTACGGTCGATAAATTATATCAACTTTTTGAAAATGCCCGGGCGAAAAATTTCATCTCCATCGACAGTTCTTCGGAAGATGCAGCCCTGCCGGGTTCTTCTTTTTTAGCCGATGACAGTTGCCAGCCTTCACACGCAATCGAGCAAACAGAGCGGGTCGATCTGCTCGCCGCGGCTATCCAAAGTTTAAGTGAAAGGCAACGGCAAATTATTATCCTTTATTATCAGCAGGAACTGACGATGAAACAGATCGCAGAAGTCTTTGGATTGACCGAGCCGCGGGTCAGTCAGCTGCACGCCAAAGCCTTGTTCAGCCTGTCGGTAAAATTGAAATCGTGCAAATATGACAGAGAATGATTATACTGCTTTTGGACCGGCGCAAGCCCCTGCAACTGCGGCCATAACCAATTTTGCCGCAGGCAGTCGGGGGCAAAAGAAACGGCCAAATGCGCGAAAGGGGCCGTATAAACAGGCCAACCCCGCCGAAGATATGCCAATTGAGCAGACGCCGGATACGATAGAGCGCCTTGTTTCAGAAACAGACGCCGACGGGCAGCATGTTGACTGCCGGGCTTAACAGGATATCCCATAATATCGGGAAACATGGAAGTAATGGAAAAAATGACAAGTCGTATTCTTAAAGCCGAACAAGTCAAGCTGCAAGGACAGTATCATGTGGATGCCGGCGTCAGGCTGCAAAATTCCGCCGGCGCAAGCAAAACCGTTGCCGGGGCGCCCCAGGCTCGGATTGTCGAAAACAACGCCGATTATGCGATTGTCGAAATCACCTGCCGCTGCGGCGGCAAGACACGGGTGCGATGCGATTATAGCCATACAAAAACCAAATAAACAGCAAGATCACGGAGGCAATTAAAAATGCAGTATTATAAAAAAATTATCCTGTCGGCAATTCTGTCAGGGATAGTGTATGGGATGGCAGGCTGTACAGCAATAGGCGTGCCTTTCGATGGCAACCCAAAGCCCGCGGTACCGGCGCAAAAAAATGACGCCGCAGCGCTCAAGCGTTTTCAGGATGCGGACGCCGAAAGTACAACCGCGGTGGATACAGCCATCGATCTGTCAAAAAAATACGCAGCGCTTGCAGAGGAAAACGCAAAATTGCAATCGGAAAAACAAAGTTTGCTGGCCGAGAACAACCAGCTTAATCAGCGTATCGCCGTGATGGAACCCAAAACGGCCGCGGCCGAGAAAGAATTGGCCGAGGCCAATGACCTGCTGGTAGAAATGCGCATCGAACTGAACAATTGGAAAGCAGACGTACTGGGCTTCCGCGACGAAATGCGGCAGGCCGACAAAGCTCAGCTTGAAACCCTGATTAAAATACTCAAAATACTGGGCGGTGAAGTCAAAGAGACCCCGCAACAGCAGGATAACGCAGGGGCCGCTAAATGAGGCGATCCGGTCGATACCGTTTCACAAGAGCAGGTAAATATGATGACTAAAGTGAAAATCTTACTACTGGCATTGCCGCTTATTGGGTTGTCTGGCTGTGTCAATCCATCCGATTCCAAACCAGCACCAATCAGTTATTATGTGAATCCGGAAAAAGACCTGACTAAGATTGGTCGGACAGCAATGGTCGAGCTGATGGATAATTCGACTGCCCATCGTGTCTCCTCGGATTTTACAGAGGCGCTTTTTCAGGAGTTCCAAAAAAAACAACTCTGGGGCCTGACAAAAATCCGCCAGGAAGATGCCGTCTGGCAAAGTTTACAGTTGGACATAGATTCAACCTATCAGTTAGAGGACTTGTCCAGGATACGAAAAACACTTCGATGCGATGCGGTACTGGTTGGAACGATCACCGGATTTGAACCTTATCCCCACATGGCCCTCAGCCTTCGATTGCGACTCATTGACCTTGCGGACGGCCAATTACTTTGGGCACTGGAACAGGTCTGGGATACGACCGATAAAACCACCCGGGACAGGATTGAAGCCTACTATAGCCCAAAACATCTGATATTTGATGACAAAAAACTCAGCGGACAATTAGGGTCTGTAAGCTCGATTAAATTTTTCAAATTTGTTGCCCATGAAATTGCTGACACCTTGCAGCCCAAATGATGAGAAAAAACCGAATAAAGAGACCTCTTATCGGAACTTTGCAGGGCAAGCTTTAATAAAAATGGAAAATTTTAAAAAATGCTTATGTTTTCTCAAAAATCCTCGAAAACAATAGCAGAGATAGAGATGATAAACTTAGGTTAGGCAATTATGATAAATAAAATAAATAACAATCAGGTTTCAGAACCCCTAAAAGAGGCGTGTGCCAGGCAGTCGAACTGCTTGCGACCTTCTGCCGACGAAAATACCGATGTATCGCTGCAAGTGAGCTATGGACCGCTGGTTGAAAAGGCTCAGCATGCTCCAGCCCAAGACGCCAGCGCTGTAGAACGGGCACGTCATCTGTTGCTGACAGGTCAGTTGGACAACCCGCAGAACATTCGCAAGGCCGCAGAAAACATCCTGAAATTTGGTGTATAAGCCCTGCCCATCGCCGACAATCGGCAGCAGAAAACAGGTCTTCGGTTTTTCCAAAAAATGGTGCTTTTATACGGATATTTTTGAAGGTTCTTTGTGTTTTGCAGCTTCTTTTACGACAATTTCAACAAATCGCTTGACCAGACGAATCGCAGGCCATGTACGCCGGCAGCGTTCCATACCATCCTCGATACCGGTAAAAGCCAAAGGTAATATAACAGCTTCCACCCCCTCGGACTGCTCGAACTCCGCAGCCAATTGTCCCAATACCTCAAGAATACTCACGGGCATATTCACAATTTCCGGATAGTGCATCGTACTGCTTTTGCACAAAACAGGGCAGCTTCTAACCATGTGCTCCCGGCAGGCAAGCGGCCGCCGTTCATAAACACTGCACAGCCCCTGCGACAAAAATGGACAGGATAGATGCAGTCCAGCATACCAGTTGCTTATTTCGGGCATTTCAAATATATTGTCAATAGTGCGTTTTCCAGACACATAGGCGTCGCGGATTTTAGCCTCACATATACAAAAGCGGCTAAGTGCACCAGATGCAAAATCAGCCCCCATAGCGGGCAGTTCCTCCCACAAACGGAAAACCTCCGGGATCGACAAAGGAACCAAATAGCTGCAGCAGTGACTGCATCCCTTATGGCACTGAACGGTTTGGCCGCTACGGGCAGCATGGTCGAGGATGGCCGAACACAACTTATCCGAAATAGCCCGTGCCAGCGAGACCATATCCGATAGTCGCGTCGGTTTATCTTCCACGCCGATTTTAAGACACACAGTGTCATTGCCGATATCAATCGCGGCTTCAATAGTTTCTACGCCGCCGCAAGAGCGGTTTTTCAACGGTTCAAATTCATCAGCAAGTAAAATAATCCGATTGTTATCCATCAAAATGCAAGGGAATCAATGCTGGTTATTTTGATTTTTCGGACACTGCGGCAGCGGTACGGTTGGGGTCTTGAGCATCCACCTGTTTTTTGGACTGCTTGGGCGCCGGCTCGATGCCAAGCTTTTTTTGAATGGTTTCCATCTGTGCCGAAAGCATGGACATTTTACGGTCAATCGAATCCAGTTTTTGGCCTATAGTGCCTACTTCGGCATGAAGACCGGCCAGGTTGCTTTCCATCAATTGCCGGTAATTGTCCATCAGGCGTTCATAGGCGTCAATCATTCGGGCAGTGTCAGTTTTAGATTCGGGAATCGTTATTTCAGGCCTGATCTCATAATAATTTCTCCTGTCCGGCTGCGATGTCGAAAGACAAACGGCCGATAAACATACGACAAGAACCACACAAGCCGCTAAAACACCATTACTTTTCATTAATTTCATACGTTAATCCTTTCACACTTTTGCGATATAGCAAATCCTTAAAAACCGATAGATTTACAGGACTAAAAGTGTCTCGCCGTTGCTTTTTCGTCAAAAACGACGACCAGGTTTATTGGAAAAAGCCGCGAGTTTGGAATATATGAGAAAAAAACGGCCAAGGCCAAAGGCCTTGGTATCGCACGAAAAAAGATAAGCGGCGGGAAGGAGGAACCCGCCGCTTTGCAGGCCCAGGTTGATACCTGGCTTTTAGGAGGAGGGTAATCTTTGAGCTCGCGCTTCTGGTCATATATACGCTATCCGAAAAACCGTGTTCAAAAATAATTATAAAAAATAAAAGACTACCTCTGTCCAAAAAAAGGGGTTATTTTCAGTCGGCCGCACGACCCGGCTTTAAGAAGAGATAACCTACTGAAATTCCTATGCTTATATTGCCTTGCATTTTTTCTAAAAGTAAGTATAATGAGCCGTTTCTATTAACAAGAACGCTATTCGGATATGATGCAGTATTATGGAACGAACGGACAATCTAAACATCAAATGTTTTCGAGAATTGATTTCGCCCGAAACACTCAAGGCCGAACTGCCGGAAACAGACCAAGCGGCACATGTCGTGGCTTCGTCGCGCAAGATGATCCAGCAAATCCTGAAAAACAAAGACGCGCGGCGGATCGTGCTAACCGGACCTTGCAGCCTGCATGACCGTGAGGCGACCCTCGAATATGCAAGACGGCTTAAACAGCTGCAGCTGGAGCTATCCGAGAAGGTTCTTCTGGTCATGCGGGCCTATTTCGAAAAACCCCGAACGACGCTGGGCTGGAAAGGCATGCTCTACGACCCGCATCTGGACGGTTCGTACGATATTGAGTTTGGGCTGCGCCAATCGCGCGGCGTGCTGCTGGATATTGCAAGTCTTGGCCTGCCGGCGGCTACGGAATTTTTAGACCCGATTGTGCCGCAATTTTTGGCCGATTTGGTCGCCTGGGCGGCCATCGGGGCGCGCACCAGTGAATCGCAGATTCACCGTCAGATGGCCAGCGGCCTGTCTATGCCGATTGGCTTTAAGAATGGCACCGATGGCAATTTGACTGTGGCGATGGATGCCGTTAAAGCGGCGGCAAGTCCGCATTCATTTTTGGGCATTGATCGCAACGGCAAAGTCATCGTCGCCGAAACCAAAGGCAATAAATACGGCCATTTGGTGATGCGCGGCGGCACTAACGGGCCTAATTATTCCAGCGAATATGTAGCATTCGCCGAGGTGCTGCTGCAAAAGGCACATATCGAGACCGGGCTGATTATCGATTGCAGCCATGCCAATTCACACAAAGACCACCGCCGGCAGAAAGAAGCCCTCAACGATATCGCCGACCAGATTCGTTCGGGCAAAACCGTCATTGCCGGCATTATGTTGGAAAGTTTTTTGAAGGAAGGCCGCCAAAGTATCGGCGCCGTTGGCCAGATGAAGTACGGCGTCTCCCTGACCGATTCCTGCATCAGTTGGGAAGAAACCGAAGACCTCATCCGCCATTTCGCAAGGGCGATATCTTCATAATCTGTCATAATCAGATATAACTGCTTATGTGGAATTGAGATACGGAAATTCTGCACGGCCCAACTACTAATTATCTACTAAAATATTAAAAATTAGTAGATTTTTGCCTATCCTCTTGATATACTAATTTTCAATAAATTAGTAGCAAATTGACAAATGCTGAGCCAACATTAACAATTTGGAGTTGACATATGAGAAAGCCCCAATTTCCGCCAGACATCAACCGGATATGGGAACTACTCAAGAATAAAGAACGCAGCCGGATATTGGGATTCTTTGACAAAATCCCTACCCTTTCCGGCAATCAATATTTACACTGGGACAAACTAAGACGCCTCTCGCCGCCAGCATCTATGACGCATGAAGAATGGTGGTTTGCCCTCAAATTGCAAAGAAGAGCCACTTACAGGAAACTCCCTTTGTGCGACAAAAAAGGCCATCCTTTCGTGATGACGGTGGAGGCTGAACCTATCTCGCAAAGACTTCATGAAATTGATTTGGGTTCGGGCGGCCTGATTCAAATGCCTGAGCAAATCACAAATCCAGAAACCCGCGACCAGTATTATATCAGCTCGCTGGTCGAGGAGGCAATCACTTCCAGTCAATTGGAAGGCGCTGCAACAACCCGACTGGTTGCCAAGGAAATGATTAAAAGCGGACGAAAGCCCATTGATAGAAGTGAACAAATGATACTCAATAACTTCAACACGATGCGCTATATCAATGACTGCAAAACCCGTCCCCTGTCCAAAGAATTTATTTTGGAAATTCATCGTTTGGTAACCGAAAATACCCTGGACAATCCGTCGGCTGCGGGACGTCTGCGAAAATCGGATGAACCCGTCTCTGTTGTGGACAGCTATGGCGAGATTCTTCACGATCCGCCCGCGGCTAAGGAGCTCGACAATCGGCTCGAATTGATGTGTCAATTTGCCAATGAGCAGACGGAATCCGGCTATGTACACCCTGTGATCCGCTCCATCCTGCTGCATTTCTGGCTGGCATACGATCATCCATTTGTAGATGGCAACGGAAGAACCGCAAGAGCGATATTCTATTGGTCGATGTTGAACCATAAGTATTGGCTTTTTGAATTTATTTCTATTTCTCAGATTCTACTCAAGGCACCGGCTCAATATGAAAGGGCATTTTTATATACGGAATCGGATGAAAACGATGCGACCTATTTTATTCTCTATCACCTGGAAGTCATAAAACGAGCTATCCAGCAACTGCACGAATTTATTCAAAGGAAAACGGAACGGCTGCAAAATCTCGAAAAAACTATGATGGGAATGATAGCCCTGAACCACCGGCAGCAGGCCTTAATCTCTCACGCATTACGGCATCCGTATCATAAATATACGATTCAATCCCATCGCATCAGCCACAATGTGGTATATCAAACCGCCAGAAATGACCTGATATCTCTGCAAAATCAGGGCTTTCTGGAAAGCAAAAAAATCGGCAAAAAATGGTTTTTTACGCCAGCACCAAAACTGGACGAAAAGCTATCCAATCTCGGATAAAAACCCTGACTAACCGCGGGCGATGCGGCTATTGCCACTTATGCTGGCCGACGCAGGCTAAGATTTTTTCCGCGCATTCGATGGCGGCCAGACCCTCCTGGGCGGTTACCTCCGGCCGGACAGACCGGTCGGCTACCGCACGCAAAAACGACTGCTGTTCGAGCTTGAGCGGCTCGGCATTTTCGATTTGCAGTTGTTCGATATGCAGAAGCTCCGTCCAGTTGACGGTGGAAAAATCGAAATCCTGCGCCTGCTGATGGTCGCGAATCCATTTGATGACATCCACATTGGGGTCGGTGCGAATAACGACGCCTTCTTTTTTCTGATAGTCCAGACTCAAATACGCCTGCCGGCTGAAGATGCGGACTTTGCGTTCGGTCTTGAGCGCCAGCCGCGAGGCGGTGATATTGGCGATGCAGCCGTTTTCAAATGTGATGCGGGCATTGCAGATATCTTCATTGTTGGCAATCACATTGACGCCGACGGCATCGACACAGCGAATAGGACTGTTGGCCAGCGATAAAATAATGTCGATATCGTGAATCATCACATCCAGCACCACACCGACATCCATCGACCGGAACGGATAGGGGCTGACGCGGTTGGCCTCGATGAACATCGGCTCGATGTGCAGCCGCTTCATCGCCTGCACGACGGGATTGCAGCGCTCGGAATGGCCGACGGCGACAACCACATTATACTGCTGTGCCAGTTGGACGATTTTGCGGCCTTCTTCGGCGGTGCAGGACAGCGGCTTTTCAATCAGCACCGCGATACCGCGGCGGATGAACGGCTCGGCCAGCGCCAAATGCGCCGTCGTGGGGGCGGCAATCGTTACCGCATCGACCTGGTCAAAAACGGCGGCGATGTCATCCGCCGCCTGACAGCCGTATTGAGCCGCCAGGGCCTTGGCGTGTTTGAGGTCTTTATCGACCACCGCAACGAATTGAGCTTCATCCAGTTTGCTATAGACTTTGCTGTGGATGCCGCCCATTTTACCGGCGCCAATGACAGCGGTGCGTATTTTTTTCATAGCCTGTGCCTTGTCTGCCGCAGATGCGGTCAATGACGGAATGATTCGAGATACCGGCCGTAGCGCTGCTTGCTGCTGTTGAGCATCAATTCCACAATCGCCTTAACATTTTCATCCAGGCTGTCGCTGGCGGCCAGAGTCTTGACCTGTTCGAGAATCGGCTTGTCCGAACGCCAGATGGTTCGATACGCCCTCTCGACTTGTTTTTGCTGTGCCTCGTCGAGGCCTGCCCGACGCAAGCCGCGCTTGTTGACGCCGCGGATTTCCAGCGGGTAATGGCCGCTGACAATCATAAACGGCGGGATATCGTGTCCGATGCCGCTGTAGCCGGCAGCGTAAGCCCACTTGCCGATGGTGCAGAATTGGTGAACCGCCACCATCCCCGACAGCCAGACGCCGGTCTGAACATGGCAATGGCCGCTGATTTGCGTATAATTGCTCATTACAATCTGGTCGCCCAGTACGCAATCGTGTCCCAGATGTACGCCAATCATCAGCAGATTGCCGCTGCCGACAATGGTCTTCTGGTCGGGATACATACTCGGGTGAATGGTTACGAATTCCCGAATGGTGTTGTTGTCGCCGATGATTAAGCGGCCGGCTTCTTTTTTGAAACCCAATACCTGCGGCGGCCTTCCGATAACGCAGTTGGCATACAGGCTGTTATTTTTGCCAAGAATGACATTTTTCCCAACAACGACATGCGCATCGAGAATCGACCCGTCGCCGATTTCGACGCCGGCATCGACAAAACAAAATGGGCCAACCGTTACATCGTTTCCGATTTTAGCGGTTTTATCTATGACAGCGCTCGGGTGAATTACCGTACCCATAAAGACGTTATACCTCCGTAAGAAATTATCCCATTATACCATAAATCACAAAGGCGGACATCATACCATCTCATCATCCACCAGCATAAACTTCAATTCCGCCTCGGCGACAATATCATTGCCGACTTTTGCGATGCATTTGCACTTGGCGGCACGGCTGCGGATTTTGTCGGCTTCGGCAATCAATATCAACTGGTCTCCCGGCACGACGGATTTGCGGATTTTGACCGCATCCATTGTCAGCAGAACCGCTAATTTGCCCGTGTGTTCCAGTTTTTGTGCAAAGAGCAGCCCGGACACCTGAGCCAGCGCCTCGACAATTAATACCCCGGGCATTACGGGCGTTCCGGGGAAATGCCCCTGGAAAAAATGTTCATTGATGGTTACATTTTTAATGCCTTTGATGCGGACATCGCTTTCTATTTCAATGACCCTATCGACCAGCAAAAACGGATATCGGTGCGGCAGAATCTTGTGGATCCTGCGGATATCCAGAAGCGGTTTTCCTGCTGCATCCTGCTGCGGGCTGCGAGCAGCCCAGGCAACGATTTTTTTGACGAGCTGTCGGTTTTGGGCATGACCGCTTTTGCAGGCAACAATACGCCCCGAAATAGGCCGGCCGGCCATTTTCAAATCGCCAATCACATCGATGATTTTGTGGCGAACACATTCATTCTCATAACGGAATCGATTTTTAATCGGCCCATCCGAATTGATCACCAGGATATCTTTGGGTCCCAGATGCGTGCCGATACCCATCGCCTGCATTTGCAGCGCTTCGGCTTCCAGAACGAATGTGCGGGCTTGTGCCAGATGGGTCTGAAAAAACATCTCACTCAGTTCACAGGAATAGACCTGCCGCCCCACGCCTGTATGCTGGGAATAGTCCATGTCGTATGTAATCGACAAGCCCGGCTCGCTGGCGGGCAGCGCATAAACAGATTTATCGCCATCCACGACCGACAGCGGTTCGGTAATCACGATTTCCTGAACAGACGCATCTTGTTCTTCAATACCGCAATCCTGCAGGAGTTTGAAATAGCCGGCGGCGCTGCCGTCCAGACCAGGCAGTTCGCCGGCGTCTATTTCAATTACCAGATTGTCGATATTCAGGGCGTGGACAGCAGCAAGACAATGCTCGGGTGTTTCGATGGCCGCTGTGCCGTTTTGCAGCGCCGAACGACGGTCGCGCTGGGCGATATAATCCGGCTGCACGGGTATCCGCACTGGTTTTTCAAGGTCAGTACGCACAAAAACCACGCCTGTATTGGGCGAGGCAGGCTTAAAAACCACCCGTGCTTCCTTGCCGCCAAACAGACCCTTGCCGGAAAATCCGGCCTCTGTCTTAATGGTTCTCTGTGCTCTCAAGTTTTTTTACCTTTTGGGACAGCTGTTTTACTTCTTTGGCAATCTCGGGAAGCTGCTTAAAAACGGCAACGGACTTTAATTGATTCCGCAACTCAATCGCCGGCGTCCCCCAGACCTTTTGTCCGGGTCCGACATTCGACGCTACCAAGGCTCTCGCTCCAACGACGGCGCCGGAGCCGATGGTGATATTATCTACTACGCCGACCTGTCCTGCCAGTACCACACCATCGCCGAGATGCACACTGCCAGCCATGCCGACCTGACCGGCAATCAAACACAATTTCCCAATAACAACATTATGAGCGATTTGAACCAGATTGTCAATTTTTGTCCCAGCGCCGATAATCGTATTGCCGAATTTGGCGCGGTCCACACAGGAATTGGCGCCAATTTCCACGCCATCCTCAATGATTACGCCGCCGTTATGCGGCATCAATTCGTGACGGCCGCCGATAAACGAATAGCCAAAGCCCACCGCCCCAATCGTCGAGTTTGCCTGAATAATACACGCGTTGCCGATGCGGCAGTTGTGATACACCACCACATTGCTGTCCAAGCGGCAGCCGCTGCCGATAACTGTCCCTTGCCCAATGGAACAATGGACGCCGATAATTGTTTTTTCGCCGATACAGACATGATGTCCGATATAGGCGCCTGCCGCGATAGACGCTGTCGGGGCAACCTGAGCCGTCGGCTCCACAATCGCCGAAGGGTGAATCCCCTGCTGCACGGTCAGCGTCGGGGCAAACAGTTTCTGGACGGCAATCAGCGATGTCAGGATGTCCTTGACAATCAACTGCGGCAGCGGACAGGCAGGCAGCGGATGCGGCGTCATGACCGCCGCAGCACGGGTTGCCGCCAGTTTGTCGCCGTGCTTGTCCGAAGACAAAAAGCACATCTGCGAGCTGTCCGCATCCTGAATCGAATTAAGCCCCGCAACCATCACCGAACCGTCGCCGATAATTTCAGCGCCGATTTGTTTGGCCAGTTGCGACAAAGATAATGCTGTCTGTGTCATTTTTTCGGATACCGCAATTATTGCAGTTCGCTGTCCACGGCGGCAAGCACATCGGCGGTAATATCCAGCGACTCCGCATTATACAGTACTTTCTTCGTGCGAATGTTGAGCATAAAATCACGCAGGCTGGGCGCCGGCAAGTCGAGCTGCTCCTGAGAGAGTATCAAATCCAACCCCTTTTGCTGGCCAACCTTGGCAATGACTTTCAGCACATCCGTATAAAGGGCTTCGGTCCACTGCTGCAATTGCATGTTGGACTTTTCCTCATAAAATTTATTTTTGGCTTCCAGGGATCCTTTTTTGTCCAGAAAATCGCCCATCGTTTTGATATAATCGTCGCTGCCGGCTTTGTACAGTTCCATACTGGCCTGCAGGGTTTCCAGTTCCTTTTGGGTTTTCTGAAACTCCGCTTTGAGCCGATCCTGTTCGGCTTTCATTTTAGTCAGCCAGGCGGTGTGCTTTTTGCAGTTTTGCAGCACTTTGCCGATTTCAACAACGCCGATTTTGGCCGGCATAATTAGCTTTTCGCCTGCGGCAACACCCTGCTGATAACCAAAGAACAGGCACACCACCGCACACAGAACCGCCGTTAAAATCATATTTTTCATTGCCATAAAATTCCCTTTCTTAGATCCAATTCAAATTATTCTATTGTTTATACGTCTGTTAGAACAGTGCCCCAGCCGAGAAGCTGAAGACCTGTGTATCGTCGTCATCGTCTTTCATCACTGGCTGCGCCAGTTCAAACCGCATCGGCACCGGACCAAACCACTGCGGAATCATAATCTGCAAACCCGTACCGAGAGAAACACGGGGACCGCCGGTCTCAATCACAGCGCTGTCAGCAAAAAACAGCCACGAAAAAATCTCGTTGCCCAGCGGCACAGCCACCTCGGATGCCCCGTTGACAATCCAATCGCTGCCGATGGGGTCGCCGTTATCGGCACGCGGACTGACGCCGCGATAATCAAAACCGCGAATGGTACTGTTGCCGCCGGCATAGAATTTCTCGAAGAATGGGGCATCGCCGACAATAACCCCTCCGTGCAGTCTATTTTCCCATACGGTTTTCAGATTGGACAGGTCTTCATACAGCGTATGATACCAGCGGTAAGTCCCGCTGAAAACACCAAATGTATAATCGCCAAAAACCTGCTCATAGCCGGCGTCAAAATTGTACCCCTTGGTCGGACGAAACCGGCTGTCGGTAGTATCCTTGCCGATATAGGGTCGGATACCGAACAGCAGATTGCCACCCTCGGCATCATAGAATTCTTTGGGCGATGTCGCTTCCAGATCGTCGATATCCACATTTTCACCGCGGAAAGAGACACCCCGACGCCACAGGTCATCATAGCGTTTTTCAAAGCCGAGCCGTCCGCCCAGCCGCGTTTCGGTATATTGTGTTTCATAGGTATCGCTGTCCCATTCGCGTTCAAACCCCGTTGCGGCAACATCCATTGCCACGGGCTTATCATAGAGATAGGGTTCGGTAAAATTGACCAGAAACGAACTTTGCTCAAAACCCGGACTCAGCGAGATGCGAAACCGCTGGCCGGCGCCGCGGAATGCCTTGCCGGTAATCAATTCGTTCCAATCGCTGGGCCAGTCGGAAATGTCAAAATTGCGCTGGTCGAGTGTGATGTTGCCCACCACGCCGCTGTCGCTACTGACACCGGCGCCGAACATAATCGAACCGGTCTGACCCTCGGTGGCTTTGACAATCGCATCACGGACATTGGGGTCTTTTCCGGCTACCGGCTGAATGAGAATCGATTCGGTAAAGACCGTATTTTTAATGGTTTTTTCCAGGTCGCCCTCTCCATCGCCGCGAGCCGTATTGGCATTATACCATCTGCCCGGTGTAAAACCCTCTTCATCCATCACATGCCGGATGGCTTTGTCGTGAACCACTGTATTGCCGACAATCGAAATTTCCCCGATGCGGTAGCGCCCGCCTTCGGTAATCCGAAATTCCACCCGCACCTGCGAATCGGGCAAAAATGTACGCCGAGTCTCCACCTTAACATCCACAAAACCCTGTTCGAGATAGCGGCCTGCTATTTTCTTATTGTCGAATTCGGCCATTTCATCGGAATACATGCCGCCGGCGGTCAGTTTCAGTTCAGCCCGCAGTGCGGCAGAGTCGAAAAATTGATTGCCGACAATCGATATCGATTCACACCGGTAGGAAGGTCCCTGCTGTATCGCAAATGCCACGCGAGCTTTGGATTTGTCATTGTTAAAACTGACCGTCGGCTCGACTTTGGCGTCTAAATACGACCGTTTGCGGTATTCCTGTTGTATCTTTTCGGCGTCCTTGAACATCTGTTCTCCCTTGTAATACACCGAAAACAGCAGAAATTGTTTGGTCTTGGTTTTGACGCCTGATTTCAATTCCCAGCTGCTCAAGACAGTATTGCCGGAAAACTCCACCTTGTCGATTTTAGGGCGGGGGCCTTCGTTAATCGTATAAATCACACGCCCCAGTATCATCGCCGGCTCATCCAGCAGCACTTCCACGTCCGGATACCCCTTTTCCAGATACAGCCGCTTGATGCTATCCTGACCGGCGCGGGCGGCGGTAATGTCCAGGTGGTCGCCCAGCTTGAGCCCGATTTCTTTGGCTAATTTGGAGTCGCTGATTTTCTTGTTGCCGTTGATTGCCAGTTCACGAACCAGATGACGTTCCACCACCACGTAAATCAGCTTGACCTTATCGCCGACCGGCTCTATTTTATAGTAGGCGCTTTCAACGCCTTCTATCTTGCCGATACGGGCGGCGTCTTCGGTCGCCACATCGGGACGAAAAAATTGTCCCTGGCGAAGCCGAATAGCGGAAAAAATCTGTGCCCGTGTGATGGTTACCTGGCCGGTTGCATCGATGGATTCAATGAGCCGCGGCGTCTCCTCGGCCGCCTGTGCCGGCGAACCGGCCAGCATAGCCAGACCTGCGACTGCCGCCATCGCCAGCCCGATTACAACTCGATTCATCTCCGTATGAGTCCTTGTCATAAACCGCTCCTAAATAGGCTCTGCCATACGCGCCGGATTATCAAAACGCGTGTAGCGGCCGTCAAAGAATAATTTTACTGTGTCCGTCGGGCCGTTACGCTGCTTGGCAACAATGACCTCGGCGGTATTGGTTTCCTCAAACTCCTCTTTGCCTTTATTGTAATAATCCTCGCGATGCAGCAGCAAAACCACATCCGCATCCTGTTCGATACTGCCGCTTTCGCGCAAATCGCTCATCCGCGGGCGGTGGTCTTCGCGGCCTTCCGGCGACCGGTTTAACTGACTAAGCACTATCACCGGAGCCTCGATTTCGCGTGCCAGCGCCTTCATATAGCGCGAAATTTCGCTGATTTCCTGCTGACGCGATTCGGCCGACCTGCCCGTGCTCATCAATTGCAGATAATCCACCACCACGCATTGGATTTTGTGCTGACTTTTGAGCCGGCGGCATTTGGATCGCATCATCAGCGGCGTCATTCCCGGCGTATCGTCGATAAAAATGGGCTTTTCATACAATTCGCCGCTGACACTGATCAACTGCGAATGCTGCTCGGCACTCATCATGCCTTTACGCACCACTTGCGAATCCACTTTGGCACGGCTGCATAAAATCCGCTCCACCAATTGCTGGCGGCTCATTTCCATCGAGAAGATCACTACCGGCGCCATCTTGTCGGCGCCGACATGCTCGGCGATATTGAGGGCAAAGCTTGTCTTGCCCATACTCGGACGGCCGGCGACGATTATCAGTTCGCCCGCGTGCAGACCGCACAGCAGTTGGTCCAATTCGATAAAACCCGTGGACAGGCCCGTTACATGCTGTCCCTTGCGCGACTCAATCAGTTCGAGAGCTTCGGAGAGCAGCCCCTTAATCGCAACCGTCTCGCCGGTGATTTTCTTTTCCGTAACCGCGAAAATCTGCTTTTCGGCTTCGTCCAATTTTTCACCGACATCACCCGCCTGCTCGCAGGCGCTGTGCAGAATCGACTGACACGCATGCGCCAAATCCCGAAGCATCGCCTTCTCGCGGACGATCTTGGCGTAATACTCCGCACTGGCAGACGACGGCACCGTCTCGGCGATGCGCACCAGATAATCAACGCCGCCGGCGGCTTTAAGCCGGTCGCGGCGGACCAGTTCATCGCGCAGCAAAATCAGGTCGATGTGGCTGTTGTTTTCATACAGCGAGAGCACCGCCTCGAAAATCAACTGATGCTCCGCCCGCGAAAACGACTCCGCCGACAGCAGCTCCACGACCTGGCCGATACACTCTCTGTCGAGAATCATCGACCCCAGAACGGCTGCTTCCGATTCAGGCGACGACGGCAGCGCCTTTCCGTCTAAGCTCAGCCCGGACGCCGGCGCGGCCGGCGGCTCATTCCTGTTCTGTGTTTTCCGGGTTGGACTCAACGGTCGGATCCTCAGCTTGTTCGGACTTGACCACGACCCTGATGCTGGTTCGGATATCCGCCGCCAGCTTAAGCGATACGTCGAAGCTGCCCAGTTCCTTGATATGGCCGCCGCTCAGACGCACCATCGCATCGGTAATCTCGAAACCCCGCTGACGCAACTGCGACGCGATGTCTTTTTCGGTTACCGAACCGAACAGATGCCCCAGCTCGTTGGCTTTGGCAATAATTTCCACTTCCGTATCCTGGACGGTCTGGGCAAGCCGCTCGAGCTGTTCACGAACGAGATTGCGGTGTTCCGCACGACGGGCTTTTTCTTCGGCCATTTTCTTAATGGTCGCTTCCGTCGGCACCACTGCCAGCCGCTGCGGCAGCAGATAGTTGCGGGCATACCCGTCTTTGACCGACACGATATCGCCGTACCAGCCAAGACTGTCCACATCTTCACACAATAACACTTTAATCATCTGTGTTTCTCCAGCTTTGTCTTTAAAAGAGGTTCCATATTCAAACGCAAACAGGGACGGCCTTACACCGTGTAAGGCAGCAGACCCATAAACCGGGCGCGTTTGATGGCCAGATTGGCCTTGCGTTGACATCCAGCGCAATTACCGCTGCGCTTGCGGGAAAAGATCTTGCCGCGGTTAGTCAGCAGCTTGACCAGCACATCCACATCTTTGTAGTCGATGTAGCTTTTCTTGTCCCGGCAGAAACGACACTGCGTTTGTTCCCGGATGGTCATCAACACTTTCTTTTTTTTGTTGGTCGGGGTTGTTGGTTTTGTTCTTCTCATAATATTTCCTGATTGAATAACAATGGTTATTGGTATGGTTTGGCACCACAACGGTTAAAACGGAATATCATCGGCCGGCATGGAATCCATTTCCTGCACAGAGGCTTCCTGAGGTTCCGGCGACGCGCCGGCGCGCTGGCCGCCGCCTTTGCCGCCGCCGACAAATTCAAAATTCTCGACATTGACCCGCAGTTTGCTTTTTTTACTTCCATCCTGTGCCTGCCAGGAATCATATTTCAAGCGGCCTTCCACAAAAATCGGGTCGCCCTTCTTGAAATACTTCTGAACGACTTCTGCACGTTTGCCAAAGAGCTGACAATCGACAAAGCAGGTGTCTTCGCCCTGTGTTCCGTCCTGTTTTTTGAATTTGCGGGTTATCGCCAGCCCAAATTCAATAACGGCCATCTGCGAGTTGGGCAGATAGGACAACTGCGGATCGCGCGTCATATTGCCCATCAGCAGTACTTTATTCAGACTTCCCATAAGACTGTCTCCTTTTGCACACGGACCCCTGCGGCACGACTGGGCGCACCGCACGAGATGCTGTGCAGCGATTTATTCTCCAGTTTCCGCTGTACTATCGGCCGCAACCTCGGCAATTTCCTCAACGGCCGCAGGCGCTGCTTCGCCGTCAACACGACCCAGCATCGCCGGCGTCGGCTTGTCCATATCTTCCTGGCTCATCCGCTCGGTCTTGAGAATCATCACGCGCAGTATATCTTCGGACAGTTGGACATCGCGCTCAATATGACCGATTTTGGACGAACCACATTCAAAATAGGCCAGAATATAGGTCCCGCGGGCTTTGCCGGCGATGGGGTAAGCCAGTTTCCGCTCATCCCACTTGCGCAGCGAAATCACGCGAGCTTCAGCACGAGCGAAGATTTTTTCAATCACATCGTTCAAATGCTGCCAATTGGCGGCCGCAAGGGCCGAATCTGCCAGAAACAGCGCTTCATACACTCTTTTCGTTTCCAAACTTGATACCTCCCGTGTCAAAATTACATTGACGGTTTCGTTGGCTCCGACTCCGGGTCGGAACCGTTATTGGGTTTATGTTCTGTTATCGCCTTGCGGCCGTTGGAAACGGCCTCTTTGGCGTTATACCGGTTCATTGCTGCATCTAAGCCGTTGGCCAGCCAGCACAGCAGCGCTTCCTGCGCCTTTTTTTTCGCCTCGTCCAGCGCCGCCTGCTGAGCAGCGCTCGGACGGCTCAATACAAAATCCGCCGCATCGCCGAACTCCGGCGAGCCGATGCCTACGCGAAGCCGGGCAAACTGGTCGCTTCCGAGCCGCCCGATGATATCCCGCAGCCCGTTATGGCCGCCGCTGCCGCCGCCCGGCCGCATCCGAATCTGACCTGCCGGCAGCGCCAGATCATCGGCTATCACCATCAAATCCCCGGCGGCAAGCTTATAAAATCCTGCCGCCGCCGCGACGGCCTGACCGCTGAGATTCATAAACTGCTGCGGCTTGAGCAGCAGCACCCGCAAATCCTGATACCGCGCCTCGCCCAGCAGCGAGTTAAACTTCTTTTGGCGAACCGCCGCATCCAGCCTGGCCGCAACCGCATCCACCACATCAAATCCGATATTATGCCGCGTGCCTTCGTAGGCTTTGCCCGGATTGCCCAGACCGATTATCATCTTTATACCGGCCACCGCGGTTCCTTTCGTTGACGCTGCACAAACATCGCCTAAAAACACCAAACCTATTTCGATTTGGAATCGCCTTCGCCCTCTTCCTTGGGCGCGCGTTCGGTAATGACTTCCGGAGCCGCCGGCATCTCTGCCTGCAGTTCTTCGGTCGTCTTGGCAATCACAACTTCGTGGCAGGTAACCACCAGCGCCTTGGCGTCGGTCTTCAGGCTGCAATTGGCAGGAAGCTCAATCTGGCCGGCCGCAATCTGCTGGTCCAAATCCAACTCTTTGATATTGACGATAATCTGTTCGGGAATCTCGGTTACCGGACACTCAATTTCAATTTCCGTCATCAACTCATCCAGAACGCCGCCGGCGTGAGTCCCTTTGGGCGTACCGCGAAATTCCAACGGAACCGACACTGTCACCCGCTCGCTCAAATCCACACGAACCATATCCGCGTGAATCACTTCCTTGCCCAGATGATCATACTGCAAGTCCTTGACCAGCAGCGTCTGCTGACCTTCGGGCAAATTCACATTGAACACACGATGGCCATGGTGCAGATTATCCAAAAACTCGCGGCCGTCAAACGACACCGACACCGGAGCCTGCTTGTGGCCGTAGATAACCGCCGGCAATTTTCCGCTCTTGCGAAGACGGGCGGCGTCATGGCTGCCGGCCTGCTTGCGAACTTCCATCTTTAACGATACTGTCTGCTGCATTTTATAACCTCTCTTTGTCATCTTGCCGGACCGCACAGCCCGGCATGGTTCTTTCTATTGTTAGTCAAACATTCTGCTTAACGATTCATTCTCGTGAATACGCCGCACCGCCTCGCCCAGCAATTCGGCGATACTGAGCACCGTCAGATGACGCAGCCCTGCGGTTCGGCTTGTCTGGGGTATCGTATCGGTAACGATAATCTCATCAATCGGCGACGCATTGAGTTTGGCGACCGCCTGCTCGGCAAAGACCCCGTGGGTTGCCCCGACATAAATCTTCTTGGCGCCTTTGCTTTTGACCAATTGCGCCGCCCCGGAAATCGTGCCGCCCGTCGAAATCATATCGTCGCTCATCACAATGTTGCGGTCTTTGACATTGCCGATGATTTCTTCAAACTGTACTTCGGAGCCGCTCAGCCGCCGCTTGTGAATAATCGCCAACTCGCCGCCCAGCGCCGTGGCATACCTGCTGGCCGTCTTCATATTGCCCACATCCGGAGCCACCACCGTCAAATCCGGTATCTGCTTTTTGCGCAGATAACGAACCATTACCGGCTCGGCAGACAAATGATCCACCGGAATATCAAAAAATCCCTGCAACTGCTTGGCGTGCATATCCATTGCCAACACGCGGTTGGCGCCGGCAGCCGCAATCAAGTTGGATACCATCTTGGCCGTAATTGGAACGCGGCCGGCATCCTTGCGGTCCTGACGGGCATACCCGAAATAGGGCAGCACCGCCGTCACCCGCGCTGCGCTGGCACGACGAAGACAATCCAGAAATATCAGCAACTCCACCAGATTTTCATCCACCGGACTGCATGTCGGCTGCACCACAAAGCAGTCATGCCCGCGAACATCCGATTCCAGACGAATGCACTTTTCCCCATCCGGAAACCGCCATATCTTGGCGATGCCAACCTCCGTGTTCAGATGAGTACAGATCGCCTGGGTCAAATCCGGATTGCCCGTTCCGCTAAACAAAGTGATTGGATTATGCTTCATTTGGCTGCTCCCTGCGTCCGTGATTCCATCACCGTGTGCGCCGGCGCCTGTACATTCTTCAATTCCTGATATGCGCCGACAACCGACCGCTCACCCAGAACCGTTCCCTCCCGCAAAAACGCAAACGGTCCAATCCGGCAGTTATCGCCGACAACCGCATTGCCATAGATACAGGTGAACGGCTCAATGACCGTATCCTGCCCGATTTTCGCCCGCGCATCAATCCATGTGTTTGGCGGGTCAACTATTGTAACCCCAGACGCCATCAGTGTTTGCTGAATCCGCTGCTGCATAATCTTGCCCGCAAGACTCAACTGCTGACGGTTATTGACACCCATCGCATCCTCTTCCGGCACCGCCGTAATTGCTGTTGCCCTATGTCCAGCGTGAATCAGCAAATGCAGCGCATCCGTCAGATAATACTCATTCTTCTTATTATTTGGTGTGATTTTTTCCAGCGCCTCTAACAGCAACGAGTTATTAAAGCAAAAATAACCCGGATTGATTTCCTGTATCGCTAACTGCTGAGGGCTGCAATCGTTATGTTCGACAATACCCTGAATATTGCCCCACGCATCGCGAACAATCCGCCCATAGCCGGCAGGGTCTTTCATCATCGCCGTGGCCAGCGTTACTGCCGATGTTTCGCTTATATGCTTGTCAATTAAGACTTTAAGCGTTTCTGCCCGAATCAGCGGTGCATCCCCGCACAGCACCAGCGTCAAGCCCTGATGGCCGGCCAGTTGCGGACGACAGCACATCACCGCATGCCCCGTCCCTCGCTGCGGCGCCTGCTCGACAAAAACCAAATCGCGGTCGTTCTTATACCGTTCGATAACCTGCTCTTTACCATAGCCGATGACCACGATGATACGCCCCACGCCGGCAGCGCGGCACGCCTCCAGCACCCACTCCAGCATCGGCCTGCCGCAGACCTCATGCAGCACTTTGGGCAACTTGGTGTTCATCCGGGTACTTTGTCCGGCAGCCATTATGACAGCAAATTTTTCCATAGTTTTTATTTTTAACTTTTGACCTTTAATTTTTCAAACCTACCCGGCCTGGACTCGAACCAGGAATGGGAGAGCCAAAATCTCCAGTGTTACCGATTACACCACCGGGTAAATATCACGCTGACAATAAACCTAACTCTTTTTTAGTTCATAGTTTAAAGTTCATAGTTGATAGTAGAAAAATGTCCTCTTTCAGAGAAATAAGAACTACAAACTCAAAACTCTCTATTGCTGGTCGCAGAACCCGCTTGGATAAGCAGATTGACCGGGCTTCTATCGGAGGCTTGAGCTGACCATGCTGCGATGCCTGTCAGCCCCGTTGCCAGCGAATTCCTTCGCCATTCCCGCCTTTGCGGGCTTTTCCTCGTGCGATAGAGCAATTAAGCAGGGTACTCTACCCAACCCCGCCGACCATTGCAAGCATTTTTTATAATTTTATTTAAAATACACCCATTTGGCGACTCGTCTTGTCCCTAAATAAGAAGGTACGCCCGCTACCAGTACTGATAAACCGATTTCCCCAGTCCGATTCAGGCTATTCGGAACACGGCGTCCGATAATAGTTTTTCTTTTGCAATGCAATTCTTGCTCAAGCATAAACAAGAACAAGCCATTTCCTATCAATTATCCGATTTTTGCGATGAGATTTAGCCCAATCGACCTCGCCTCTGCCGCTGCCGAATATATTTTACACGCCGGCCTGTTTAGGGTACAATGGCCCATTTGGTTTATAGCGTCAATCCGCAGTACCGTAAGGAAAGATAATTTCGTGATAAGTGAACAAAAATATATTCGTATCGCGGGGGCGTCGGAACATAACCTCAAGAATATCGATATCGATATTCCCCGCGACAAATTAGTCGTCGTTACCGGCATCAGCGGGTCGGGCAAAAGCAGTCTGGCGTTCGACACCATCTATGCCGAAGGGCAGCGCAAGTATGTCGAATCGCTGAGCACCTACGCGCGGCAATTTCTCGAACAGATGCAGAAACCTCATGTCGAGCATATCGAGGGTCTGCCGCCGACGATTGCCATCGAGCAGCGCAGCGCCACATCCAACCCCCGCTCAACGGTGGCGACAACAACGGAAATTTACGATTATTGCCGTCTGCTGTTTGCCCGCGTCGGCAAGCCCCATTGCTGGGTTTGCGGCAAGCCGATATCCAGCCAGCACGCCACGCAGATTGTCGATTCGCTACTGAGCCGGCCCGAAGGCGTTAAACTCCAACTTTGCGCCCCGCTGATTCGCGGGCAAAAGGGCGAGCATAAGGAGATTTTTGCGCATATCCTGCGCGAGGGCTTTGTCCGCGCCCGCGTCGATGGACAAATTTACGATATCAAGAATGTACCGCCGTTGGACAAAAATAAAAAACACGATATCGCCGCCGTAGTCGATCGGCTTATTCTGCGTCCCGGCATTCGCGTTCGTCTGTCGGACTCTGTGGAAACCGCGCTCAAAATCGGCGACGGTCTGCTGATTGCGATGCTTCAAGAACCCAATGGCGACGGCAAAGATGCCAACGGTTCGGGCTCCTGGCAGGATGTCATTTACAGCGAGAAATTCGCCTGCACCGAACACCCCGAGGCGTCGCTGTCGGAATTGTCGCCGCGTCTGTTCAGTTTCAACAGCCCATACGGGGCGTGTCCATCGTGCGATGGGCTCGGCACGATTTTGGAATTTGACCCGGATTTGATTGTGCCGGACAAAACCCTGTCGCTGGAAACCGGCGCCATCGACGCCTGGCGTAAGGGCGGCAAACGGATGAATATCTTCTACAACCGCCTGGTCCGCCGCTTCTGCCGGCATTTTGGCGTCAGCCCCTCGACGCCGTTTGGCGACTTGCCGGCCGATGTGCGAAAAATGATTCTCTACGGCACCGAGGGACAAGACCGTGCCGGCGGGGCAAGTTTTGAGGGGGTCATTCCCAATCTTCAACGGCGATGGAAAAACACCGACAGCGAATACGTCAAGGCACGCCTGCACAGCTACCTGTCCGAGCAGGCCTGCAAGAGCTGCAGCGGGGCGCGCCTGCGTCGGGAAGCATTAGCTGTTACCATCGGCGATAAAAATATCTGCGATATTACGCAGATGAGCGTCCAGCAGTCGCATCAGTTCTTTGCGGATTTGCAATTGAACGCCGAACAGTCTTTTATCGCCGCTCAGCCGCTTAAGGAAATCCGCGCCCGACTCAAATTCCTCATCGATGTCGGCTTAGATTATCTGACGCTGGATAGAACCAGCCGGACGCTGTCGGGCGGTGAAGCACAGCGTATTCGTCTGGCGACCCAGGTCGGTTCCGGACTGGTCGGCTGCTGTTATGTCCTCGATGAGCCGACCATTGGTCTGCACCGCCGCGACAATGACCGGCTACTGGGCATCCTGCAAAAACTGCGCGACATCGGCAACACCGTGCTGGTTGTCGAACACGATGAGGATATCATTGCACAAGCCGACCACATTATCGACATCGGACCCGGCGCCGGCCGACACGGCGGGCGGCTTATCGCTCAGGGAACTCTCGACGATATCTGCCGCTGCGAGGAATCGCTGACCGGCCAGTATATGTCTGGGGTCAAATTCATCGAACTGCCCGAGACCCGCCGCAAAATTACTCTCAGCCACTGCATCGAAATCCGCGGCGCCGCCGAAAACAACCTCAAGCAGGTCAATGTCAAATTCCCGCTGGGCGTGCTGACCTGCGTTACCGGCGTTTCCGGCAGCGGCAAAAGCACGCTGGTTACCGAAATCCTGCTCAAGGGACTGAACCGCAAACTCTACGGCTCCGGCGATAAGCCCGGCAAACACAAAAACATCCTCGGCCTGTCCAACATCGACAAGGTTATTGAGATTGACCAGTCGCCCATCGGCAGGACGCCGCGCAGCAATCCGGCGACTTACACCGGCGTTTTCGATTTAATCCGTTCGCTGTTTGCTCTGACCCGCGAGGCGAAGATTCGCGGCTACAAACCTGGTCGCTTCAGCTTCAATGTCAAAGGCGGACGCTGCGAGCATTGCCAGGGGCAGGGTACGCGCAAAATCGAGATGCACTTTCTGCCGGATGTCTATGTCGTCTGCCAGGAATGCAAAGGCACGCGATATAACCCCGAAACCCTGCAAATTACTTACAAGGGCAAACATATCGCCGACGTGCTGGATATGCGGATTGATGAGGCGAAGGATTTCTTTGCCAACTTCCCCAAGATTGTGCGGCTGATTAAGGCGTTGTGCGATGTCGGGCTGGGCTATATGACGCTGGGACAATCCAGCACGACGATGTCCGGCGGCGAGGCCCAGCGCGTCAAACTGGCGACCGAACTGGGCAGACCCGGCACGGGACATACGCTCTATATCCTCGATGAGCCGACGACGGGGCTGCATTTTGCTGATATTCACAATCTGCTCAATGTCCTGCGGCGGCTGACCGACATGGGCAACACCATCATCGTCATCGAGCATAATCTGGATGTGATTAAAATCGCCGACTATATCATTGATTTAGGTCCCGAAGGCGGCGATAATGGCGGCCAGATTATCGCTGTCGGTACGCCGGAACAGATTATCAAAAATACCGACAGCCATACGGCACGGTACCTGAAGGAGAAACTGCAAGCCGATAAAAAACGAAGCAAGGAGACCGTGAAATGAAAACATATCGCTGCCCGGATTGCCAATCGCAAATCCCGATGGAGGATGTCAATGTCGCCGCGGATATCGCCTTGTGCAAAAGCTGCGGACAGACACACTCCTTTGCTTTGTTATGCGGAATTGCGAACATTTCTTTGGAGATACTCCAATCGCCTCCCAAACATATCAAGATAACACAAGATTCCTGGCAGAAAATAATTCTGACTTATCGGCGCGTTCCGGGGGTTGTTTTCTTTTTAATCCCATTTACAGCAATATGGTCTGGCGGCTCGATGTGGGGTATTTATGGAACACAAATACTGTCCGGCAAATTCGATCTTACAAAATCGCTGTTCGGCCTGCCGTTTTTACTGGGAACTATTGTATTAGTCAGCATTCTTGTCTATTGTCTTTTCGGCAAGTGGCAAATCACTCTGGCCGATGGACAGGGGACGGTCTTTGTCGGCATCGGCAGTCTGGGCTGGACACGGCGGTTTATGTACAATCGCAACTCGGTTGTTGCACTTGTGAAAACCAGTCTGCAAGTAAACGATATCCCTCAAAAGGGTATCCAGATTACAACTGATGGCGCCGCATGTGTCTTTGGGGCGAGTATCAAAGAAGAATCTAAACAATATATTGCCGCCTGGCTGCTCAATGAATCTCGAAAGGCAAGGTAGCCGGATGTGTCCACCGTTTAAGACACTTGGCTGGGAGGGAGGCATTGACGGCTATTTGGTTGTACTCGACCAGCGGAAACTGCCGCATCAGGTCTTTTATCTGGCAATCCACAAACCCGCACATCTTTTTGAGGCGATCCAAACGCTGGCCGTGCGCGGGGCGCCCGCTATCGGCGTTGCCGCCGCGTATGGCATCTGTCTGGGATTAAAAGAACTACCTCCTCATGCTGCGCCGACAGATGCAATCCAGTCTATTGAGCGGAACGCCTCTTATCTTGCGGCCAGCCGGCCAACCGCTGTCAATCTGTTTTGGGCGTTAAATCGGATGCAGAAAGCTGCCGCTGGTTATCTTGCTCAAAATTCATCCGCCGGCCTGCCGCACTTGCAGCAGGCGATGCTCGACGAAGCGATGCGGATTGAGCAGGAAGATTGCCGGATGTGTGATGCGATTGGACAGCACGGTATTGCTCTGGTACCGGATGGCGACGGGGTCTTGACCCATTGCAACGCCGGCGCGCTGGCGACCGCCGGTATCGGTACGGCACTGGCACCGCTGTATGCGGCACACGCCGCCGGTAAACGCTTTACGGTGTATGCTGACGAGACTCGCCCTCTGCTGCAAGGGGCGCGGCTGACTGTTTGGGAGTTAAGTCAGGCGGGCATCAAGACGGTGTTGATTTGCGACAATATGGCCGCAAGCCTGATGAAGCAGGGGGCGATTCAAGCCGTCTTTGTCGGGGCTGACCGCATCGCCGCCAATGGCGATACCGCCAACAAAATTGGCACGCTGGGCGTAAGTATTTTAGCAAGCCGTTTTCAGATTCCCTTTTATGTCGCCACCCCATCATCGACCTTCGACCTGACCATCGCCGACGGCTCGCAAATCCCCATCGAACAGCGTCATCCGGATGAGGTTCGCACCCTTGCCGGCAGGCCGATTACCCCGCCGGACACTGCCGCCGACAATCCGGCATTTGACATTACCGATGCCAAAGACATCACCGCCATCATCACCGAAAAAGGCATAATTCGCAAACTTGACAGATGTTCTATCTCAGCGGTCATTGGACATCAATCCGCCGACGACCAATAAAAAAGCCCGACGGAGCGAACCGCCGGGCTTGAACGCACTATCGATTTGTTATACTCTCGGATAACCGCCGAGAAATTCGGTGCGGGGCAACTGCCCGCACAGCGGCGATGCGTACTCGATAAAGGCGGCAGTCATTCCATTGCCATCCTGATTGATGTATTCATCAGGAACCGATTTGGTCTTTTCAGCCACATCGGACAGATTGGCACGGAAGTACTCCACGCCGTAATTTTTGCCGTTGCCGGTGCGCTTCATCGCGACCGAGCCGTTGTCCTCTTTCATGGCGAATTGGACGGCTTTGCGTCCGCATTCGCGGGCTTCTTTGACATCCGATTCGGACTGCAAGCCTGCAAAACTTCGCTGTAAGTACCCGAAGGTATCGGCACGGACGCGTTTGATGCCTAACTTGCCCTTGATCTGGCCGGCCAGGAAGTCGGCCAGTGCGCCAGAACCCGAAAGCTGCACATTGCCGTGTGCATCGCGTTCGGCGTTGGCGGCTAATTTTTCTGCCCAGGTAATATGGTCTGCGTCGCCGATGCCCTCGCTGACGGCAATCACGCAACGGCCGAGCTTTTTATACACGCCATCCACATCAGAAAGAAATTTCTCCATCGTAATCGGCCGTTCGGGCAGATAAATCAGATGCGGGCCATCATCCTCGCGTGTTTTGGCAAGCGCCGCGGCGCCGGTCAAAAAGCCGGCATGACGCCCCATAATCACATCAATCTTGATGCCCGGCAGAGCCCGGTTATCCAAATCGTCGCCCATCACCGCACAGGCGACAAACTTGGCTGCCGTCCCGAAACCCGGACAGTGGTCGGTTACCCGCAGGTCGTTGTCGATGGTCTTGGGGACATGAAACGCCCGCAGGTCATAGCCGACTTTTTCGGCCATCGAGTTGATGATATAGCAGGTGTTGGCACTGTCGTTGCCGCCGATGTAGAAGAAGTACCGGATGTCACGTTTCTTGAAAACCTCCAGCACCTGAGCGCAGTACGCTTCATCGGGCTTGTCGCGGCTGGAACCCAGCGCCGATGACGGCGAACCGGCGACCTTTTCCAGTGTATCTATGGACAGCTTTTTGAGGTCGATAAACTGTTCTTTCTTAATGCCGGATACCGCGTGAATGGCACCGTAGAGATTGCTGATTTCCTTGTGTCTGCATGCTTCTTCAATCACGCCGACTAAAGAGGCATTGATAACCCCCGTCGGGCCGCCCGACTGGCTGACTATCGCATTGGCCATAAAAAACCACCTTTCAAATAATGTTTCCTATCATTTTCAGTACTAAAATCGCGGGGATTATACAGACAACCCGCCACAAAAGCAAGGCTTGTTCCCGCCTAAAACGGTTCGTTTGTCCGCCAAAATGAATTTTTGGAGGTACCCAGGATTTGTTTGCCAAACAGCAAAAACGTCGCCGTTTTTCGGAGGTCAATCCCGTAAGTGCTTTTTTATAAAGGCATTATGAGTTGTTTTGAAGGATTGTTTTTTGTCATTCGAATTTCGGGTTTGTTTGCGGCCACAGGCCATGCTGACTGTAATGGCGCATTGGCCGGATGACCGAAAAAACATCTTGTCCCTTTGGGGCGATATCGGGTATGATTCTTTTGTATGAGCGGCACGAATGGCAATGCCAGGCAATAGCAACCGCATCACAGGTAAAAGGTTAAACCCTATGACGACAGAACAATCTCCACAGCAGGACAATACCATACCGCCGGACACACTCAAGGCGACATTCAAGGCATTCAAAAAGCGGCTCAAGCCAACCGCCCTCGATGAAGACTCCCGCCTCGGACGCGGGCCTTTTTCAGGCGGACGCACCGGCGTCTATGCGATACGGCCGCCCGACCAGTATCCCAGCGAAGTCTGGCGGGAATTGTACCGGCAGGGGAAACTGCGTGACAGCGGACACGGCCTCTACGAACTGCACAAGGACAGCAAGCCCGGCTCCGACGCCTTTTAGCAGAACCTCATCTGGACACGCTGGTTTGCAGCGCAATCCGCTGGTCATCGGGAGGGAAATCTACTTAACTCACAAATTTCCACTTCTTTCTCCTGACTTCTGGCTTCTGAATTCTTTTCCTCATCTTTTACTTTTGTCTCTTAATTTGCCATTTGCCGCCGGGTCATACGAGACAGAGCTGCTGCAGTCGGCCATCAGTCGGGAAGGACTTTGAGCAGGTCGGCGTTGGCGGGGTATTTGCGCAGGGCGGCAATCAGCGTAGTCAATGCCTCGGCAGGACGGCTATTGGCAATACCCCTGCGGAGACTGGCTATTTTTTTGCTGTTGGCCGCACCCCACAACTGCTCATCCATTCGGGTGCCGGAGGCGGGGATGTCGATGGCCGGAAAAATACGCTGCTCGGCCAGCGCACGGGACAGGATAATTTCGCTGTTGCCGGTGCCTTTGAATTCTTCAAAGATAAGCTGATCCATCCGTGAGCCGGTATCGACCAGCGCCGTGGCGATAATCGTTACCGATCCGCCGTTTTCGATTTTGCGAGCCATGCCCAGAAAGCGGCGGGGAATTTCCAGCACGCCGGCCTCCAGCCCACCGGACATAATCCGTCCGCTGCCGGAGCCTTTGCGGTTAAACGCCCGCCCCATCCGCGTAATCGAATCGACCAGCACGACGATATCCCGCCCGCATTCAAGCTGAATCTTGATATACGCCAGCAAAATCTCTGCCAGCTCGATATGTTCCTCGATGCTCTGGTCGATGGAGGAGGCCACCACCGTCGCCCCCTCGACGCCGCGTTTGAAATAGGTTACTTCTTCAGGCCGCTCATCAATGAGCAGGACAATAACCCGCGCCTTGGAATCATCAGCAAGGATGCCTTTGGCAAGCTGTGAAAGCAGGGTTGTTTTACCCGCCTTGGGCGGTGAGACGATCATGCCGCGGGTGCCTTTGCCCATCGGGGCAATCAAATCGACAATCCGCATCGACAGTTCGCCGTTTTTTTCCAGGTCAAACCGCTGATGCGGCGAGATGGCGACCAGTTCCTGATAGGGGGTGCGTTTTTTGAAATCCTCTACCGAAAGCCCGCAGACCGATTCGATGCTGTCCAGCAGAACCAGCCCCCGGTCGGTACGGGTTGTCCCGCGCACTTCCGCTCCTTCCACCAGGCCGCATCTGGACACCAGCGCCGCGGGAATAACCACTTCGCGGCCGCCCTGCCGGAACGAACGCACTGGGTCCCGCAGCACAAAACCGCTTTTGGATGTCTTTTTAATAACGCCGCTAATCAATTCGGACATGAAGTCTCCAGTTTATCGAAATAGGATTGCCAACGGAAAACGGCTTAGAGCCGCTCATACATATATCATCTTCTTTGTCATGCCGCCGTCAATGACAAAATTCTGGCCGGTGATAAAACCTGCCTCCGGCGAACATAAATACAAAACCATCGCGGCGATATCGTCCGGCGTGCCGACCCTGCCTGCCGGATGCTGACGGTGGTCAGCCTCGCTCAATGGGGGAAACGCCGGCTTTTGCGTATAGTCCCGCGTATCAATCCAGCCGGGGCTGATGCAATTGACGCGGATATCCGCACTGAAACTAACAGCCAATGCGTGCGTCAAGGCGACCAGTCCGCCTTTGGATGCGGAGTACGCCTCTGTATTGGCCTCCGACATCATCGCACGGGTCGAAGCGATATTGACCATGCAGCCCTTGGTTTTGCGCAGGTACTTTGCGGCATGTTTGGCCGTCAGAAACGCCGCCGACAGATTGACATCGAGGACTTTTTTCCACGCCGCAAGGGGGAGTTTTTCGACCGGCCGATTGTCGCTAATCGCCGCATTGTTAATCACGCAGTCAATCCTGCCGAACCGCCGGACGGTCTGGGCAAGCATTGTCTTGACGGACGGCTCGCTGGCGATATCTGTGCGGACAAACAGGGCATTTTCGCCCAAAACTTTCTGTGCCTTGCGTCCCATCGCGGGGTTGACTTCCGCAATGACCACATTGAAACCCGCCTTGATGAAATGCTCACCGACACAAAGCCCGATACCCTGTCCGCCGCCGGTGACCACTGCCGTCCGCGACGCTTCATTTTGTTTTTTACTCATCGTGATTTCCTTGAAAAGCCAACTGTATGGGGATATCTTATTACGCAGATGGATTTATGTCCAGTTCCAATCAGATGCCGGCCAAACCGACCATATGCGGCTGCTTAGAAAAATTTCTATACCTCAATCATAACCTGATTATTTAAATAGAGTTAAGGTTGATTCAGTCAGACCAAAAAAGTGCTTGCAAACGGTATCACTTTCGCTTATAAGTAACATTACTTGTGAAATTGGAACAACAAACAAAAGACCATTGCGCCGGCTGCGGACAACAAGACCGTTGTCAGCAGGTTTATGAAAAGATTGGACACAGCGGCGGCCCGAATGTAGCCGGCAAGGCCTTGCTGGCATTTGCGGTGCCGGTGGCGGTGTTTGTTGGGGCCGGATTGGTTGCCCAGCGCGTTGTGGGCCGATGGCAGTTAAGCCAGCGCATCGAATTGGCGTTGGTTTTTTTATTGGCTGGCGGCATGTGCGTCGGCTATATTTTTGTGCTTGATTATATCAGGAAATGGCGAAAAAATAATGTTTCGCGCCGCTGCGTGAATCAACAATAAACCGCAGATAATAGCTGCGGGCACGGATGCGAATCAGAATTAAGGACTATGGACCATGACAGGCAGTGCGAAGCTTACGTTTCCGGGCGGGGTGCATCCATCCGAAAACAAGCAATTCAGCGAAGATTGTTCGATTGAAATCGGACCTGTGCCAAAACAGGTCGTGATTCCTCTGTGCCAGCATATTGGCGCCCCGTGCAAACCGGTGGTGGCCAAAAAAGACGCCGTTGCGGCCGGACAGGTCATTGGTTCGTCCGATGCCTTTGTCTCGGCGCCGATTCATTCTCCGGTTGCCGGCACGGTCAAGGATATCGTGCTTGCCCCGCATCCGGTAATGGGCAGGACGATGTCCATCATTATCGAGACCGACCCCCAGAATGCCCCCAAGCAGCCCTGTGCGGACAAATTTACGGCCAAGTTTGACCCTGAACACTGGTCGGTTGAGCAGATTTGCACAGCCATCGGCAAATCCGGCATCGTGGGTATGGGCGGCGCGGGCTTTCCCTCGCGCGTCAAGGTCGAGCCGAACCCGGCGATGCCCAAGCATATCTTAATTATCAACGGCTGCGAGTGCGAACCGTTTATCACCTGCGATTACCGGATTATGCTGGAGTGGACGCAGCAGATTCTGGCCGGCATTCGATTGGCGGCCAAAGCCGGGCATTTAACGCAAATCCGAGTCGGCATTGAAGACAATAAACCGGCGGCCATCGACGCATTTGAACAAGCCATCAAGGCGTGCGGCGGTATCGGCGACATTCAAGTCACGCCGGTCAAAACCAAATATCCTCAGGGCGGCGAACGGCAGTTAATCCAGTCCATTTTGAAAAGAACCGTACCGACCGGCAGCATCCCGCCGACGGTCGGCATTTGCGTGCTCAATGTTGCTACCTGTGCGGCGATTGCCGAAGCAGTCGTCTGCGGCAACCCGCTGACACACCGGGTTGTATCGGTTACCGGCAGGGCGATTGCCCGGCCGGCCAATCTGTATGTACCCATCGGTATCTCGGTCGGGGAACTGATAGAACACTGCGCCGGTCTGACCGAAGAAGCCGCCAAAGTCGTGCTGGGCGGCCCGATGATGGGCTTTGCGATTGCCGACATGTCAACGCCGATTACCAAGACCAGCGGGGCGATCACCCTGCTGACTCGGCAGGAGGTTACCGATGCCAAATTCATGCGGGAGCAAACGGCCTGTATCCGCTGCGGACGCTGCCTGACGGTCTGTCCGGAAAATCTCAACCCTACCCGCATCGCCCATGCGGTCAAGGCAAACAATCTCGACAAGGCGCAGGGGTATTTCATGACCGCCTGTATTGAGTGCGGCTGCTGCAGTTATGTCTGTCCGGCCAATATTGAGCTGACCGGCTACATCAAGACCGGCAAACTGCATCTGGCAAAAATAAAGAAAAAAGCGTAAGCGATATAACATAAAGCAGGATTTAGGAAGCATAGTTCGATGTTAAGCAAAATTACTGTATCTGCGGCACCGCATATCAGCCAGCCGCTGTCCACACGGCAGGTGATGCTGGATGTGATTATCGGGTTGTCGCCGGCTGTGATTGCCTCGGTGTGGTTTTTCCGCCAGTATGCGGCGCTGCTGCTGCTCTGTTCGGTTGCAAGCTGCGTAGCGGCGGAGTGGATATGCGTGCGGATTCGCAAAAAGCCCAATTCCATCGGCGATTTAAGCGCCGTCGTTACCGGCATCATTCTGGCGTTATCCCTGCCGCCGGCGGCGCCGTGGTGGATTGCGGTACTGGGCGGATTTTTTGCGATTGTGATTGTCAAGGTGCTCTTTGGCGGACTGGGCGCCAATATCTTTAATCCCGCGATGGCGGCACGCGTGTTTCTGTCCGCATCCTTCGGCGTGCTGATGACAACCTGGACGGTGCCGGCAACCTATCGCGGCCAGGAAGGCAAGGCGCTGCAGCCGATTGCTGCCGCCAATACACAGGCAATCACGCAGGCAACCACGCTGGGCTGGAGCAAAATGGCCCTCAAAAAACAGGCTTCGACAGAGCAAGCCAATTCGCTGGCGACGATATCGTTTATCGGCGAGGAAGGCGGATGTCTGGGAGAAACCAGCGCCCTGCTGATTCTGCTGGGCGGCATCTATATGCTGATTCGCAAAACCATTACCTGGCGGATACCGGCAGCCGTGCTGATTTCGGCGGCTGCCGTCGCCGCGGCGGGATGGCTCATTAAGCCGGAGACGTTTGTCAATCCGCTGCTGCATCTGGCCGGCGGAGGCATGATGCTGTGTGCGTTCTTTATCGCAACCGACCCGGTTACCTCGCCGCTGACGGTCAAGGGTGAACTGATATTCGGCGTTGGCGTCGGTGTGCTGATTATGCTGATTCGCTGTCTGGGCGCATATCCGGAAGGCGTTATGTTTGCTGTCTTGGTTATGAATGCTCTGACGCCGCTGATCGACCGGTTTGTCAAACTCATTCCAGCCGGAGGACAACCCCATGTCAAATAAATTGCTGTTATTCTGGCGCGAAAGCTGGCTGCTGATGATCTCCTCGGCAATCTTCGGCGGGCTGCTGGCAATGACCAATGCCGCCTGGTCGCCGCGCATTGAGCAAAATCAAAAAAACAAATTCGCCAGCCGTGCCTGCGGCGCCGACGGACTGCTCAAATCTGCCGTCCGTGTCGAAGGCTTACCCGATAAAATCCCCGTTACGACCGGCAACTCCGCCTGGCAGGTCGAACTTTTCAAGGGACTCAACAGCACGGATACCTGTGAGGGCTGGATTTTTCAGGTTCAGGCTTCCGGTTATGCCGATAAGATTGTGATGGTCGTTGCAGCGGACGCCGCTATGGAAAAGATGGTCGGCTTTGATGTACTGTCTTGTGCCGAAACGCCCGGCTTCGGCGACAAGATTATGATTAAGGGCGGTTTTTATCAGGCGCAGTTTCAGGGCGCACCGTTCGGAACACTGACTCTGGTCAAAACCGGCAACGACAAAGCGATTGATTCGGAAATCGTCGCCATTACCGGCGCGACAGTAACCAGCCGTGCGGTTGTCGATGCCTTCAACGCCTTTATACCGGCCGTCAAAGAAGCTGCAAAACAAAAAGGATATATTCAGTAATTTTTTTAGAGTAAAAATATGGCAGAGAATCAACCAACCGTAGTAAGTACCCTGCGTGCCGGCCTGTGGGATGAAATCCCCGTCCTGCGGCTGATGCTGGGATTGTGCCCTACGCTGGCGGTAACCACCGGCGTCCGTGCGGCATTGACCATGGGACTAAGCGTCATTTTCGTTCTCATCTGTTCCAATGTCGTCGTCAGCCTGATGCGCAATCTCCTCAAGCCGCACCTGCGGATTATGGTCTTTACGCTGACGATTGCGACATTTGTTACGATTGCGGATTTATATCTCAAGGCCTTTATGCCCGAGATGAGCGACAAGCTGGGCGCCTATATCCCGCTGATTATCGTCAACTGCATTATTATTGCCCGTGCCGAATCCTGTGCTACTAAATACGGTCCCATCATCGGCGCCGTCGATGGACTGGCGATGGGGCTGGGCTTTACGATCGTTCTGTGTTTTCTGGCGGCCATCCGTGAAGTATTGGCCACCGGCAAATTTTTTGATATTGCCGTGATGCCGAATGGATTCGTTCCGATTGCTGCGATGGCAATGCCCGTCGGAGCATTTATCACGCTGGGATTGATGCTGGGCGCGGTGAATTTTTTGAGCAAAAAGAAATCCTGACATTTTGCAGGGAGTTGGATTTATGGATTTAGTGATTAGTTTATCGCTTGGATTTATCGGCATTGTGCTGATCAACAATCTGGTATTCACCAAATTTTTGGGCTGCTGTCCCTATCTCGGTGTATCGGGCCGATTGGATATGGCGTTTGGGATGGGGCTGGCCGTGACCTTCGTTACGACGCTGGCCGGCACGCTCACCTGGCTGATTGACCATTTGTTTCTGATGGGTACGCCGCTCGAAGTCACCCGCTATATCTGCTATATTCTGGTTATCGCCGGCGCGGTGCAGTTGGTCGAAATGTACCTGCGCAAGTTCTTCCCCCCGCTCTATGAGAGTTTCGGCATTTTCCTGCCGCTGATTACCACCAACTGCGTGATTCTGGGTTTGTGCCTGTTTCTCAATATCTGGGGCATCAGCAATTTCCTCGAAGCCGTCGTTCTTAGTTTTGGAGCGGGCATCGGTTTTACGATGGCAATCTGCATCATGGCCGGCATCCGCGAAACTCTTGAGGATGCCGATATCCCCGAATGCCTCAAGGGCGCCCCGATTACGCTGATTACCGCCGGCCTGCTGACGCTGGGCTTTATGGGCTTTGCGGGAATGATTAAATAGTGTTGAGTTCTAAGTTTTAAGCGGGTAGTTCGTAGATAAAAAGATAACGGAAAAGAGAGAATGGAAAATATACAAACGCTGGCTTCTGTGATGCAGTCGATTCAAACGATGTGGCCTGCCGCCGCCCTGATGTTCGGGCTGGGCACGGGCTTTGCCGTAGTCTTGCTGATTGCCCATATCAAACTGCGGGTTGAGCAGGACCCAAAAATCACGGATATTTACAACGCCTTGCCCAAAATCGACTGCGGCACCTGCGGCTTTGCAGGCTGCTCGGCGTATGCCAAAGCCGTCGCAGCCGACCCCGAGCTGCTGGGCAAGTGCTCTCCGGGCGGAGCGGCGGCGATGAACCGCATCGCCGAAGTGCTCAATCTGCAAATCAGCGGTTCCGGCGCCCCGCAGCGCCCCATCGTCCACTGCCGCGCCCATCGCAGCGACAAAACACAGTACGCATCCTATCGCGGTATCGAAAGCTGCATCAGCGCCAACGCCCAGCCGCCCGTGCAGGCCTGCACATTCGGCTGCTTGGGGTATGGCGACTGCACGCGGGCGTGCAAATTCGGCGCAATGGAAGTCATCGACGGCTTAGTTGCCGTCAATTATGAAAAATGCACCGGCTGCGGCGCCTGTGCTAAAACCTGCCCGCGAAGCCTTATCGAAATGGTTCCCTTTGTCGAAGACCCGATGGTTACCGTCGCCTGCAGCAGCAAAGAAAATGGCAAAAATACCCGCGCCTTCTGCAAGGTCGGCTGTATCGGCTGCGGCATCTGTGCCAAACAGACGGATTTATTTGTCGTCGCCGACAACCTGTCGCGGCTCAATTACGAAAAATACGCCCCCTCGGCGCCGATGCACACCGCGATGACCAAATGCCCGATGAAAGTTATCGTCTTTCGCGGCAAAAACGCCCCCGCCGATGTCAATCCGCAGCCGGCGGCAAATGCGGCGTCCTAAAACCCAACACAATCCAAAGGATATAGAATGGCCTCCGAAGAACAGGTATTGGTAATTCCCCGCAAGGAATTTGAAAAAGCCGGCGTCTTTCATGGCGTCTGCCCCGATGTCCAGCGCTATCTGAAAACGATTTTCGCCGCCGGCGTACCGCGTTTTATGCCGCGTCCGCTGGCCGAAAAAGACCCCTCGTTCAAGCAAATCATCCCCTACGTCGTGATGACCTGCGAAGGACGCTATCTGAGCTATGTTCGCGGCAAACGCGCCGGCGAGACCCGCTTGGTCGGCAACCGCTCCATCGGCATCGGCGGCCACATCAACCCCGCCGACGATATGACGCTGTTCGGCGCCGATTTCTATGAAACCTATCTCAACGCCGTCCGCCGCGAAATCGATGAGGAAGTCGCCGTCAAAACCCGCTTTGACGACCGCATCATCGGCCTGCTCAACGATGACTCCAACGAAGTCGGCAGCGTCCATCTGGGCGTCGTGCATTGCTGGACGCTGGAAACCCCCGATGTTGAACGCAAAGAACAGATGATAACCCAGATGTCCTTTATGCTGCCGGCCGAACTCAACGAAGTCCGCGATACGATGGAAACCTGGTCGGCCCTGTGCCTAGACCACCTCATCGGCAACGCATAGAAAAATGAAAATAGTTTTTAGTTAAACTGGGACTGGTACGTTCTGGCTTTAGCCAGGTTGTACCAGTCCCCGCTTTTCGGAGTTTTTAGACGGGATTAACAGGATAAACAGAATTAAAAAAATCAGGTCAATCCTGTAAATCCTGTCAAAAAATAATCTGTGAAATCTGCGTAATCTGTGGTTGCTCTTGTCCAATCGCTGTCCCGTTTTTTAGGGTACAATAAACGCCCCCGCCCCGCGGCTCTGAATCAGTTTTTTTGTATCGCTGGACAGAATAAGAATGCACTCCGTCTGCTCCAGCGACTCGATCAGAGCCATCCCTTTGGCCGCCCCCAGGACGCTGACCGCCGTGGACAGCGCATCGGTACGCGTCGCCATCGGGGCGATAATTGTAACGCTGGCTAATTCACTAACTGATTCGGCGGTTGCAGGGTTCAAGATATGGCTGTACTTGTTGCCATCGACGACCGCGAACCGCTCATAATCCCCGCTGGTCGCCACCGCCATATCGTTCATTTTCAATTTCGCCAGAAGGTTTTGCGGATTGCGCGGGTCTTGCAGGCCGATCAGCCACAGCCCATTGGCCGGCCCATCGCCAAAGCACCGCACATTGCCCCCGATATCCACCATTGCGGCTTTGACGCCTTTGGCTTTGAGCGACTCAATCGCCAAATCCGCCGCATAGCCTTTGGCAATCGCCCCCACATCCAGCTTCATCCCCTCGACGGCAAACTGGACAGTCCTATTGTTTTCATCCAGGATGATCTTTTCATAGCCGACTTTGGCGCGTGCCGCCGCCAAGGCGGCCGAATCCGGTTTTTGTCCGGTTTTCTGCATCTGCCGCCACAACTGCGTCTCGGCCCCAACGGTAATATCAAACGCCCCGTTCGAAATCCGGCTGTACTCCTTAGACAAGACGATAATCTCAAACAGTTCCGGACTGACCGCAACCGGCGACAGGTGGGCTGTCTGGCCAAGCCGTGAAATTTCCGAATTGGGGTCCCAGTCATTCATCATCGTGTTAATCTGATGGATTTTGGCAAACGCCGCCTCGATATGTTTGTCGCCTATCAATTTGCCCGACGCCCTGACCGTAACCTGGGCAAACGTCCCCATCACCTCCCGATAGCCGCTGTTGCAGAATCTGACTCGATACCGCTCCACCTGCCAAAACAGCCCCCCAAACAACATCGCCGGCGCCACTATACCGATAATGATCCGAATCGTTTTATTGTCTTCCATAAACCCAACTTCCAATTTTTCACTTTTTGATTTTAACTTTTCAACTTCCCATTTCCCCATACTCGTCCATTTCGTCTTCACCAATCCTTATCTTTTCTGGATTAAGTGTCTTACCGTGTTTCGTTCTCTTGTATTTAACTTCATCCTATTTAAAAATCGATTGTATTTCCACTTGGCAATTTAATACGATTGAAATATCGAGAGTTAGGATCAAGAATTGGCTCAGTAGTTACAATAAAGTTTGGGTCATTCATTTTACATGAATAAAGTTTTTCGAAAAACCCAGATAATACCTTTTTGCATGCTTTCGCTTTATCACTATCAGTTCCATATAGTGTTTCATTGATATCATAAACATTCTTAAACATTGCTACAGCTTCATCAAATCGATTCATCTTCACATATAACCGACTCAAATTACTCATTGTTATAGCGACTTCAAGATGGCAATTGCCGAATATCTTCTTCTTAAGGTCAATGCTCTGTAAAAAGAACTCTTCCGCTTTAGACAATTGTCCTATTGCTCCATAGATTTGAGCCAAGTCATTGTAAATAACCGCCACTTCTGGACATTGATTGCCGTAACTCAGCTCAATAATTTTCATCGAACGATTGTACGATTCTTCAGCTTCATCATATTTTTTAAGATCAATACATATTGACCCTAATTGATACAACGTATATCCTATCCGATAATCATTATTTTCTAAAATTTGTTCTTGTTTGCCCAAAACTTCTCTACACAAATTTTCAGCCATCGGAGCATTTGTAAAACCCCATATCCATGATAAATCAGTTGTTAGATCTAAAATATCGATCTCCAATTGCTTATCTGTATATTCATATCTTCGTATTAGTGAAGTCCCTTGCAGCACACTTTGCAATTTCTCTATTTCTCTTTTACAAAGGATCAACGCCTTATCTTTCCTATCTGACCTAACATATATCCTAATTAAATATCTCATTGCCACTACAACTTTATTGTAATCTTGGAGTGGGCGACTTAACTGATCAGATCGAATTCTTTTTAATAATGGTTCAGATTTGTCATACTGATTCATGGCAAAATATATAATGGCTGCTGGTTCATATACTCGTGGATCGTCAGGAGCAAGCTTCATTGCTCGTTCTGTCCACGCGAAAGATTTTTCAATATTTCCAGCGAGCCTTTCATTACTTCCTTGAGCACTGTAAATAAGAGCTAATTCCGTTTCTTTTTCATTCTGGGCTTTCTCGAAATATTGGCGGGCATCTTCAAATCGACCTTCTGCAGTAGCTTTCAATCCATTAGCATAATTCCCATCTTGGGGCCTAATTTGTTGGGCCAATTCTATTGCTTTTTTAGATACTGGTTGTATTTCAAAATGGTTTTGCAAAAAGGATATCTGGCTGTTTTTAATAGACAATTCTTCACGGAGCAAAGTAACAATATCTCGGTGGTCTTCAAGTCCCTTTTTCTGGTTGGCTAATGAAGGCCCATAGCAATATGCGAATACCCCCCAAAATAGCCCTGCTATAGCTAAAAATAGTCCCACAAAAGGATGCTGATACCATTTGGCATCATTTTTGCGGAAACACTTATGCTGGTAGCAATACCGTTGCCTTATAGATATTGTTCTGGAACAACGGTTTCCTCGAAACGTAGTCGCCTGACATTGTAATATATTTTGTTCGTGCATTTATTCTAACTCAACCACTCAATCCAATGATTAAAAAAACGGATCAGGACGTCTTTGGTTTATCTCTCGTTGTTTTCCCTCTTTCTATCGTTTTCCATTTTTTTTCCACCATCAAACTCCCCGTCTTTCAAATTCTCAATTCACTATTCTAAATTCTCCATTCATTTTTTTCCAGTGCTTCATGGTGAAAAATCCTGTCTATCCTGTTAATCCCGTCTAAAAAGTAAAACCAGAAAAATTCCACTTCTGTCTTCAGACTCCTGACTTCTGTCTTCTCCATTATTTTACCCTGCCTGCCGGCGCTTACCAGCAAAAACCCATAAAAAACCCGGAAATTCAACCGGCCTCGATGCCGACTAAGGACAAATCATCTCGCAGATTCACATGGCAAGCCCAGTTCTCCAGCGCCTTCATAATCCCATCCAGCAGTTCCTGGATGGGTTTATGCGCGTTGCGTCCAATCGTTCTAAGCAGCCGCTCCTGGCCGTAGGGCTTATCCCGTGAACTCAACGCCTCGACCACGCCATCGGTATAAAGCAGCAGTTTATCGCCTGCCTGCAGTTGAATTGTTTGAGTTTGGTAGTCTGGCTCGGGACTGATTCCAATCGGATAGCTGCTGCCTTCAAGGAGTTGCGGCGGTTGTCCGGCGCGTACCAGAACAGGACCGGGGTGTCCGGCCGAAGCAAACGTAAACAGTTGTGTTTTGACATCCAGCACCCCATACAGAATCGTAAAAAACATCCCCGTCTGTGTATCCACCGGATACTTGAGGTTCAATTCCTGCAATATCTGCTGGGGTGAATACAAATTCAGCCCCCCCTGTCGCTGACGCAGGTCCTGGCTTAGCGAAAACGAATGCAGCGCCGAGCGGACGCCGTGCCCGCTGACATCCAGCACATAGACGACGACATGGGTCTCATCGATCTGAAAGATATTGAGCGTATCACCCGCCAGCTCCTGGCAGGGGCGGAACCGCCAGGCAAACCGAAAGCCCCCGACAGCCGGCAGGTGCTGGGGCAGTTGCGCCTGCTGGATTGCTGCGGCAGCCTGTAAATCGCGTTTCAGTTGTTCATTGGCGGCACGGAGTGAATCTTCCATGCTTCGCCGGCGCGTTATATCGCTTTGAATACCGATAAAATGGGTTGTTCGTCCTGTATCATCGCGTACCGGCGTGATGGATAACCTGTTCCAAAAAGCCGTGCCGTCCTTGCGATAGTTTAATATCTCAACGGAGCAGGGACGTTCTTGCAATATCGCATTTCGGATTTCCTCTTTTGCGGCCGCATCCGATTCCGGTCCCTGCAAAAATCGGCAGTTTTGCCCTAACACCTCATCAGGGCAATACCCCGTCATCGTCGTAAAAGCACGGTTCACATAAATAATTGGCATCCCCGGCTTGGTACAATCCGAGATAACCACCCCTTCGGCCGTTGATTCCAGCGCCCGCTCCTTCAACAACAACCAAATATCATTGATTTCCATAGGCTGCACTTTGCCAGTTATAGCGGATACGGAGTCATTTAGGATGCCAACAGTGTTTTTTCAGTGCTTTCCGTGGAAAAAATAAAAAAACAAAATTCCACTTCTGACTCCTGACTTCTGTCTTCTTTTCCCCAAAATTATATCCTGCCGGCCGACTGCTGCCAACAAATTCCCCATAAATAAACAGGAAATTCAAACCCCATCCTTGAGTTGCTGGGTTCTTATCTCATTCCCATACACACTTATATACTTAATACCCCCACTCCCACATACATTCCATGTCCATACCATGTACACAAAATGCACTCGTTGCATTTTGCCCATCTTAACAACAAGGACTTACAATCATTTCTTCGGCTCTTCGGATGCCTCAATCTGGACAGGCTCTATCGCTTTTGGCTCAATTTCCGAGACCGGCTTGCCCTTGCTCACAGTGGCAGGAGCCTGGACTTTAACGCCCATTCTGCCCAAAGCGCCGGCCACGTCGGCCTGGTATGGGTCGAATTCAAAACTTTTACGCAAGTACTCTTCTGCCATTACTTTATCGTCTTTTGCAAGATAATAATACCCCAGTTCCCTATGCAGCGGCGCTGAGGTAGGATACAACGACAAACCGCGCTCACAAGCCATCAACGAAAATTCCGGCAAGCCCTCTTTTCGCAAGGACTTAGCAAGTTCTACCGTCGCCTTTTCGCTGCCTGCTGAAGCGACATAATCTCCAATCAGTTCATTTGCTTTCCGCTGCTGATTGCTCATCATCAGCCCCTTGATATGCCCCGCCCGTGCCGGCATATTCGTCGGGTCAAAACCCACCGTTATCGCATATTGATACGCAGATTTGCTCCATTGTCCTGTCTCGGCGTAGTACTTTGCCAGGTCAAAATGAGCCTGCGGGCTTTCAAATTTAGCGTCAATTTGCGCCAAAAGCATCGCTTCTTTGGAATCAGCCGCCGCCTGTTCTTTGCTGCAACTTGCCATAAAAACAAGGGTTATGATACACACAATAAACGCTATCCGTGCCATAATTGGCCTCCTGTATATCTTAAAAAACATTATAAACTCTATTGCCTATTCGACTAATGCCAACGGTATTCTTTAAATATCCAGATTCTGTACTTCCAGTGCATGGTCTTGTATGAAATTTCTGCGTTTTTCGACATCTTCGCCCATTAAAATACTGAACAGCCGGTCTGCCTGGCCGGCATCTTCCAGCCGAACCTTCAGCAGTGTCCGCTTGGATGGGTCCATCGTCGTACTCCAAAGCTGCTCGCTGTTCATTTCTCCAAGTCCTTTGAACCGCTTGATTTCCACATCTTTTCCACCAATTTGCCTAACGCCCGGGGCGATCTGATCCAGCGTATGAAGCGGGTAGCGGTCGGCGCCATTGGCAAGCTCGAATCGGCTGCGCGCAGCCTCGTCATCCGCCGCCGCAGTCGCCGCCGGCGGCAGATAATCACGCATATCCATACCGTAATCCTGCACAAGCCGGACATTGATTTCATTGAGTCGGGCAACCTCGTGCATCTCTTCGGCAAGACACTTGATTTCTTCACCATCAGCCGGATTGGCAAGCGGCGCTATTTCCGCAAGCCGTTTTTCATACGATTCCTTGTCGTAGAAAAACTCATACTGCCCTTCAAATCGCAGCATATAGACAGGCAGCTTACTGCCGTCGTAATAATTTTCCACAAACTGACGGAATAAAATCCCGCGCCGTTCCAGAATGTGAACGCTGCGCTCGGCGTCATTGAGAATCTTAACCAGCAGCGCCAACTTGACGGCACTGTATTCGGTCTGTCCGCTGCTTCGGAAAATCCGCAGCGTTGTGCCTTCGACGCCGCTATTTTCCATACGCTTGCGCATCTGCGGCTCATTGAGCAGGTACTCCGAATGCTTTTGCCCCTTGACCTGAATCTCATAGAGCGGCGGCTGGGCGATGTAAATGCGCTCCTGTTCTATCAGCAGCGGCATCTGGCGGAAAAAGAATGTCAGCAGCAGCGTCCGAATATGAGCGCCGTCCACATCGGCGTCGGTCATCAGGATAATTTTTCCATAGCGGCATTTTTCCAGGTTAAACTCATCCGTGCCGATACCTGTCCCCAATGCGCTGATAATTGTGCGTATTTCTTCATGGCCAAGCATTTTTTCGATGCGGGCTTTTTCGACATTGAGGATTTTGCCTTTGAGCGGCAAGATCGCCTGCAGGTTGCGGTCGCGGCCGCCCTTGGCTGAACCGCCCGCCGAGTCGCCCTCAACAATAAAAAGCTCGGTTGACATGGTATCACGGCTGGCACAATCGCATAGTTTGCCCGGCAGAGTGGTGCCTCCCAGGGCGCCTTTACGGCGCGTCAGTTCCCGCGCTTTTCGTGCCGCTTCCCGTGCGGCAGCGGCCTGAACCGCCTTATTGATAATCTTTTTGGCGTTGGCTGGATTTTCTTCCAGATATATTCTAAGCTGCTCATTGACAACGGTTTCAATAAAACTGCCCGCTTCGGGATTGGACAGGCGCACTTTGGTTTGCGCCTCAAAATGCGGTTCGCGCAGGTGAATAGATATCACCGCAGTCAGACCTTCCCGTAAATCTTCGCCGGCCGGCATCACCCCGCCTTTGAGCATATTGGCGCTTTTGGCGTATGCGTTCATCGTTCGCGTCAGCGCTGTTCGAAAACCCGACAAATGGGTGCCGCCGTCGATGTTGCGGATGTTGTTGGCAAACGCCGATACGGTTTCGGTATAGCTGTCGTTATATAACATCGCAATTTCACACGACATCCCTGTTTCAGGGTCTTCTTTGCCGAAGAAAATCACTTCTGACAGCGGCGTCTTGCCTTCGTTAAGATATTCGACAAACGCCTTGATACCGTTTTCGTAGTGATACACTTCTTTCCTCTGGCAGCGGTCGTCGATGAATGTGATATGCACACCGGCGTTCAGATAGGCCAGTTCACGGATACGCTTTTCGAGAATATCATATTTGAATTCCGTGCATTCGAATATTTCATCATCCGGCACAAAGGTAATACGGGTGCCGCGTTTGGTAGTCGGTCCGACTTCCTGCACCGGCGCTTTAGCGACACCGCGAATACATTCAAAATGGTATTGTTTGCCGTTGCGCCAGACTTCGGCCTCAAGGCGTTCACTGAGTGCATTGACGACGCTGACGCCGACGCCGTGCAAGCCGCCGGAAACCTTATACGCCTTGCCGTCGAATTTGCCGCCGGCATGAAGGGTCGTCAGTACGACTTCCAGGGCGCTCTTTTTGGCTTCTTCGTGCATTTCTGTCGGGATTCCAACGCCATTATCCTCAACCGAGCAGCTTCCATCCACATGGATATGTACCGTGATGCGATCACAGCGGCCGGCCAGCGCTTCATCAATGGCGTTATCCAATACTTCATAGACCAGATGATGCAGGCCGCCTTCCTGTCGGTTGCCGATATACATATCCGGCCGTTTGCGTACCGCTTCCAGACCTTCTAATATTTTAATACTGCTGGCGTCATACGTATGCGCCGTTTCTTCGATTTTCATAACTGCTGTCTTCCAAAAAGAACCTGTATGGATTTAATCGCTGTTTTAGGTGCGACCTTCTTGATTGCTTTTAAAATATCTTGTCGGCTGATTTCCAGCAAGTGAGCATACGAACCAGACTGACACTGAACATATAAAATGCCTTTTTGAAACCATACTGCCTGGCACCGGCCCGCCAGTTCCGGCGGCAGCGATTGTGCAAAAATCTGCTCAATGCCGACCGCTTTTGAACCGCCGGCCAGCCACCGCTCGATAAAGTGTTTTAATTCATCGCTGATAGGCGCCGCCGCGGCTCTGGGTTTTCTCTGCCAGGCTGTCGCAGAAGCAAGCTGTTTATCCTGGATTTCTTTCTCTCGCTGGCCGTCGGCATAAGAGCGAGCGGCTGCCATTATAAACTGACCGGCATGATAATATAAATTAACTGTGTACCCTGCTTAAACATCCCAGGCCTGTCTGCCTGACCCAGATGCAAATCAATCTGCTCGGTTTTAACCACACGAAGGATGTCAATCAGGTACTGCGGATTGAATCCGATTTCAATCGCTTCATTTTCATAATCCACCGCCATATCAATGGTGGCGCTGCCGGTTTCCGGGGCACGGCTGCTGAAGACCAGTTTGTTTTTGGTCAGCGACAGCTTGACGCCCTTGCTGTCTTCGCTGGACAGCAGAGCGGCACGGCGCACGGCACTTAGCGTCGCAGTGGTCGGCAGAGATAACTTCTTTTCGTAATCCTTCGGGATAATATCTTCGTATTTCGGGAAGTTGCCTTCCACCAGATTGGAATAGATGACCACCGGGTCGCAGGCGACAATAACCTGATTGTCTGTAAATTTGACTGATGCTGCTGCTTTTTCCTGTTGGGGAATCTTGTCCAGCAGCGACATCGTCTTGCAGGGAACAATCAGCCGCCCCTGTGGTTCACGTATTGCTTTTTCGACCGTGATCGTACTCTTGGCTAAACGGCGGCCATCTGTGGCGACCAGCGACAGTTTTTTGCCGTGAACTTCCCATAAGACCCCATTGAGCGCATAGCGCGTGCTTTCGCGGGCAGCGGCAAACACCGTCTGTTCAATCGCTTCTTGAAGACGCTCCAGCGGCAATTCTATATCCGCATCGTCCTCAAACCCCGGGATGGCAGGATACTGGTCCGTCTCTTGTGTATAAATGGTAAATTGACTGTCGCTGCCGAGAATAACAGCGGTATTCTCTGTTGTCTCAATTTCAATAAACTCATCAGCGCTTTCGCGGATGATGGAGGAGAATTTGTCGGCCGGCAGCACAGCGACACCTTGTTTGTTCACTTCCACCTGATTGATTTTATAGGTAATGCCAGCCTCCATATCGGTTGCGGCCAGAAACACCGCATCGGCGGCAGCAGTTATCTTTAGGCACTGCAAAATAGGCTTTGGGGTTCGGCTGGGAATAACAGTAGTAACCAGCCCGAGTGCTTCCTGCAATGCGGCTCTGTCAAATTTGACCTTCATAAAAAACCTCCATAACAGACATCAGTAATGGTATCATTGTATATTCAAGCGGGTCATTCTAGCCGATATCGATCGGTTTGTGAAGAGGTATTGGGACATGTTTGATAAGTTTTTTTACACAATGGGCTGGGAGCCATGTGCCGAGGGGGACTATGGGGTTCTACTCTTAATATATAGTATTTAAATAGAGTTATTATTCTTATTCATATAGCCTGTCAATTCTGTTAAAATATCAATAGAGTATCCATAACTCTTTTAATTCAAATACATTATATCTCAATTAACCCAAAAAGGATTCGGGATAACCTGTTATCAACAGCGTACATATCCGTGAGTAGTACCTGTTAGTAATACTGGTACACCGATTTTCAAGCCGCTTTTAAACAAAACCCACACAACAATTAACAGGTTATCCACAATAAATCCAACAACCCGCCATGCTTTAATATAGCTAACACCTGAACAATTACCAGACGTAATTTTTCTAGCACAAAGCATTTGAAGAGATTTCATGTCTCCACAGGCCCGCGATCTATGAGTGTGCAACCAAAAAAAATTCGATGATTAAAAAAATTTGGTTCATCCGTTAAAAGCGTTGGCATATTGCAAAAAAGGGACATCGCTTTATGA
>CAZICJ010000001.1:0-133745 GCA_964537635.1 uncultured Pirellulales bacterium | reverse complement strand
GCATAATGTCCACTAAATTCTATCCCTTTTTAACCAATTTTATTGGAGGAGAGCCGAAAATAAAATTGCGACACAGCCTCTTAAGCCGCGCGGCTATATCATATCACCTGCTTCGGGCTGGGGAAAAAGATAATTTTGAGTGTTCCCCAGGTTTCGCTGCGCTCACCTGCGGCTATTCGGGTTTGACTTGCGGGTCAGAAGAAATGCGAAATTCCATTCCTGTCTTTCCTTTCTCCGAACTAAAAACTACGAACTTTTCCATATTTTCCGTGTTTTTTCGTGCAGTTCGTGGTAGAAAAGCTCCCCCTGCCTGCTGTCGGCAGGCCGCTGGGAGCTGAAGACTGAAAATGCAAAACGAACCCATTTTCGCAGCCCTGTCCCCTATTTCTTCTTTTTGCCTTTATCCATCCAGTCGATAAATTGCCCGAATAGATACTGGGAATCGTGGGGACCGGGGGCGGCTTCCGGATGGTACTGGACGGAAAACGCCTTGAGTTTTTTGCAGCGGATGCCTTCCAGTGTATTGTCATTGAGATTGAGATGCGTCAATTCGACATTTTTGTCTTTGAGAGAGTTGATATCCACGCAGAAGCCGTGATTCTGGCTGGTGATTTCCACCGCGCCGGTATCCAGATTCTTGACCGGATGATTGGCGCCGCGGTGGCCGAATTTGAGTTTGTAGGTTGTGCCGCCCAGTGCCAAACCCAGAAGCTGATGCCCCAGACAAATACCGAAAATCGGCACCTTGCCCAGCAGACCGCGGATGGCCTCGACGGCGTAGGTAACCGCCGCCGGGTCGCCAGGGCCGTTGCTCAAGAATACGCCATCGGGCTTTTTGGCCAGTACCGCTTTGGCGGTCGTGTCGGCCGGAACGACGAGAACATCGCAGCCGTGCGAAACCAGCAGCCGCAGGATATTCTGCTTCATCCCAAAATCATAGGCAACAACTTTATATTGCTTTTTGGGCTTGCATTCCTTGTCTTTGAGGACATCGACAGTGCCTTTTTTCCAGGCATACGCCTTGCCGATGGTGACATCTTTGACGATATCGCGGCCAACTAAACCGGGATAGCGGCTAAGCTCTTTTTTGAGCAGACTGATGTCTGTTGTCGCCGACGAGATAATGCCCCGCATTGCACCCTGGATACGGATATGGCGTACCAGCTTGCGCGTATCGATGCCTTCGATACCGACGATGTTGTTCTTTGCCAGATAGTCGCCCAGCGACATTTCGCTGCGCCAATTACTGGGCCAGCGGCAGGCCTCCTTAACGATGAAGCCCGAACAGAACAGTTTGCGGGATTCGCCATCCAGTTCGTTGACGCCATAGTTGCCGATCATCGGATAGGTCATCGTGATAATCTGTTCGTAATACGATGGGTCGGTCAGGATTTCCTGATAGCCGGCCATGGAGGTATTGAACACCACCTCGCCGACAGCAGAGCCTTCGGCGCCAATCGATTGACCTTCAAACACCGTTCCATCTTCGAGAAGCAATATCGCTTTCACTGATACATCCTTTATTTATAGTATGCCTGAATCGATTTGACCGTAATGGTTTTCTTCTGGATTGCCTCGATGGCGCGTGCCACCGCATCGCCGCCGCGAATGGTGGTTACATACGGTATCTGACGGTCCAGGGCGGTACGGCGAATGCTGAATGAATCCCGAGTGGCCTGCTCGCCGACCGTCGTATTGATAATCAAATCGATTTTTTTGTTGATGATTAAATCCACAATATTCGGCCTGCCCTCATTGACCTTGCGGATATATTCGGTGGGGACATGATTCTTAATCAGCTCAATGGCTGTGCCGCTGGTGGAGATAATCTTAAAGCCCAGGTCGTGGAGTTTCTTGGCGACCTTGACGGCACGCGGCTTATCAGCGTCCTTGACGCTCAGAAAGACCGTGCCTTTGAGCGGCAGTTCATTGCCGGCGGCAATCTGGGATTTGGCATAGGCAATACCCGGGTCATCGCTTAACCCCATCACCTCGCCGGTCGAGAGCATTTCGGGACCGAGAATCACATCAGCGCCCTGAAATTTCAAGAACGGGAAAACCGCTTCCTTGACGGCGTAATACGGGTGGGAGACCTCCTGCGTAAAGCCCAGTTCCCTGAGGGTCTTGCCGGCCATGACTTTGGCTGCCAGTTTGGCCAGCGGAACGCCGATTGCCTTGCTGACAAACGGAATCGTCCGCGAGGCGCGGGGGTTGACTTCGAGGATATAGACCTTGTTGTCCTTAATGGCAAACTGGATATTGAGCAATCCCAGGACATTGAGGTTCAGGGCAAGCAGCTTGGTCTGACGCTTGACTTCCTTGATAATCTCGGCGCTGAGATTGACTGGCGGCAGCGTACAGGCGCTGTCTCCGGAATGTACGCCGGCCTCTTCAATATGCTCCATAATGCCGCCGATGACGACAATGTCGCCATCACAAATGGCATCGACATCCAGCTCGGTGGCGTCGTCGAGGAATTTGTCGATGAGTATCGGATGTTCGCCGGACACTTCCAGCGCTTCCATCACTGAGGCTTTGAGGGCGGATTCATCATAGACGATATCCATCGCCCTGCCGCCCAGCACAAATGAAGGACGAATCAGCAGCGGGTAGCCGAGCTGATTGGCGATTTTGACGGCTTCTTCATACGTGGTTGCCGTGCCGCTAAACGGCTGCAAAAGCCCCAGCTTATCAACGAGTTTGTTGAACAGCTTGCGGTCTTCGGCGGTTTGAATGCTTTCGGGCGAGGTGCCGATAATCGGAACGCCAGCCTTATGCAGAGACTTGGACAATTTAAGCGGCGTCTGGCCGCCAAACTGGACAATAACACCATCCGGCTTTTCGGTATCGACAATCGCCATCACATCTTCGAAGGTCAACGGTTCAAAATACAGCCTGTCGGAAGTGTCGTAGTCGGTGCTGACGGTTTCCGGATTGCAGTTGACCATAATGGATTCGATGCCGATTTCCTTGAGAGCAAAGGCGGCATGGCAGCAGCAATAGTCAAACTCGATGCCCTGCCCGATCCGGTTGGGGCCGCCGCCGAGAATAATGACCTTTTTGCGCTGCGTCGGGGCAGCTTCGCATTCGCTTTCGTAAGTCGAATACAGATAGGGTGTGGATGCCTCAAACTCAGCGCCGCAGGTATCGACCCGTTTATACACAGGCAAAATACCAAGCTGCTGGCGTTTTCTGCGTAATTCTGTCTCTTCGACGCCGAATTTGGATGCCATATACTTATCACTGAAGCCTGCCTGCTTTGCCTGACGCAGCGTATCGGCGGTCAGTTTGTCAAACGGCTTGGCAAAAAGCTGCGATTCCATCTGGACGATATCCTGAATATGGTTGAGAAACCATGGGTCAATATGCGTCAATTCAAAAATCTGCTGCGTGGTAAAACCCCTGCGATACGCCGCTGCGACATACCACAATTTGTCCCAGTAGTTCTTGCGCAGCCGCTCTTTGAACAGGTCTGGGGTTAAATCGGCAATGGTGTGTTTTTCATCCAGTGAATAGCGGTCGATTTCAAGCGACCGGATTGCCTTTTGCAGGGCTTCCTTGAAAGTACGCCCTATCGACATCGCCTCACCCACAGATTTCATCTGTACGGTCAATTCGGGGCTGGTCTGGGGAAATTTCTCAAACGTGAAACGCGGCCATTTGACGACAACATAGTCGATGGTCGGCTCAAAGCAGGCCGGCGTCATTTTGGTAATATCGCTGGGGATTTCATCGAGCGTATAGCCGACGGCCAGCAGCGAGGCGATTTTGGCAATCGGGAAACCCGTCGCCTTGGAAGCCAGCGCCGAACTTCGCGAGACGCGCGGATTCATTTCAATGACATACAGCTTGCCATTGGCGGGATTGACAGCAAACTGGATGTTGGAACCGCCGGTTTCCACGCCGATAGCCCGGATGATTTTGAGCGAGGCATCCCGCATAGTCTGATATTCTTTATCCGTCAAGGTTTGTGCAGGGGCAACCGTGATGCTGTCGCCGGTATGAATACCCATCGGGTCGAGATTTTCAATCGAGCAGACGATGACGACATTATCCTTGCGGTCGCGCATCACTTCCAGCTCGTACTCTTTCCAGCCGACGACGGATTCTTCAATCAGCACCTGATGCTTGGGACTCAGGCTAAGCCCCCACTGCACCATTTGCTTGTATTCTTCAATGTTATAGGCGACATTGCCGCCCATCCCGCCCAGCGTATAAGATGGGCGGATAATCAGGGGAAAGCCGATTTCCTCCATTATCCGCATCGCATCCTCGAGGGAATTGGCATAACCGCTCTGGGGGACATCCAAGCCGATATCCTGGATGATTTTTTTGAAACGGTCGCGTTCTTCCGCCCGTTTGATGGATTGGAGATTGGCGCCGAGCAGCTTGACATTGTATTTTTTCAGGACGCCCATTTCCGCCAGTGCGACGGCGGTATTGAGACCTGTTTGCCCGCCCAGTGTCGGCAGCAGGCTGTCGGGGCGTTCTTTCTGGATGATTTTGGCAACCATTTCGGGGGTAATCGGCTCAATGTAGGTCTTGTCGGCCAGTTCCGGATCGGTCATAATCGTCGCCGGATTACTGTTAATCAGAACAACATGATAGCCCTCTTTTCGCAGGGCTTTGCACGCCTGAGCGCCGGAATAGTCAAATTCACAGCCCTGTCCGATTACAATCGGACCCGAACCGATAATCAATATCTTCTTTATGTCCTTACGTTTTGGCATCGATGTATCCCTACCTTTAAAGAGGCGCTGGAAACCGTCCGTTCAGTTTAAAATTTGGGCGATTATAGCAACCACCCGTAATACCGCAAGCCTTTTTATGGCTGCGGTCGTAATTTCACGGCAAATACCTGTTTGTAATCGGCATACGCCGGTCTTTGCCAAACGCCTTGGGGGTGATTTTAACACCCGGCGGGCTTTGCCGGCGTTTATATTCTGATTTATCTATCAAGCGGGCTGTTTTTTCGACAAACTGCGGCACAAAACCTTCCGCGATAATCTGTGCCGGCGAACGGTCGTTTTCGATATATGCCTGTATAATCCCATCCAGAATGTTATATTCCGGCAGAGAATCGCTGTCTTTCTGATTGTGCCGCAGCTCGGCGGTAGGCACGCGGTCAATGGTAGTTTGCGGGATGCGGTCTTTGCCGGCCACACGATTGACATAGTCGCACAGTTTATAGACCATCGTCTTTGGGACATCCTTGATGACGGCAAATCCGCCGGCCGTATCGCCATACAGAGTGCAGTAGCCGACGGCTGTTTCGCTTTTGTTGCCGGTGGTTAATACCAGATACCCCAACTGATTGGACAGCGACATCATCATACAGCCGCGGATGCGGGCTTGCAGATTTTCGTAGGCAAGCCCCTTTTCGTTCCAGCCGGGGACTGCGGACAAAATCGTGCTGAACTGTCCTAAAACCGGCTCGATGGGCAGGCTATGAAACTCTATCGCAAGATTTTGGGCAAGTGTTTTGGCGTCCGATTGCGTTTCGGCTAAATTAAAGCGGGATGGCATCGTAATACCAATCACATTGTCCGCTCCCAGAGCATCGACGGCAATCGCCGCCGTCAGCGCCGAATCGATACCGCCGCTAAGGCCAATCATTGCTTTTTTGAAACCGTTCTTGCGAACATAATCCCGCGTACCGAGTACCAGCGCCTGATAGATTTCTTCCACCGTATCGGCGGGTTGTTTGTCATTTGCACTGACCGGCTTGACAATGCATTTATCTTCTTGCCTATCGATATTCAGCAGCAGCAGGTCTTGCTCAAACGCCGCCGCACGAGCAGCAACCTGTCCTTGTGCATCAACGGCAAGACTTTGGCCGTCAAAGACCAGTTCATCCTGTCCGCCGACCAGGTTGCAGTAGAGAATAGGACGCTGAAAATGAACTGCCGCCTGATGGATAATATCCTGCCGCTGATGAATCTTGCCGGCGTGAAAAGGTGACGCCGAGATATTGACCAGAACATCAAACTGCCCTGCTTGTGAAAGCCGCTTGTCCAGAGCGGGCAAATCCCAGATATCTTCACAAATCGTAAAACAGAATCGCACCCCTGCAATGTCGGCAATCAGCGGCTCCGTCCCTTCGGTAAAATAACGCTTTTCATCAAAAACGCCGTAATTGGGCAAGACCGCCTTGTGATAGATTTGGTCGACACATCCCTGCTGTATGACTGCCAGCGAATTGAATATCTGATTATTCTGCTGATGAGCAAATCCGGCAACGATGATGATGTCCGCGGACGTTTTGGCAGCGGTTTGCAGCCATTGCCGGGTATCGGCCAGAAACTGCGGACGCAGCAGCAAGTCCTCCGGCGGATAACCGCACAGGGACATTTCCGGAAAAATCACTATCTGGGCGCCAGCCTGCTGAGCCTGCGCGGCAAACTGTCCCATCAATAACGCATTGCCCTGCAAATCACCAACCGTCGGATTGATTTGAGCCATCGCAATCTTCATGGAAACACACTCCTGTTTTAGGCCTTCTTCATCAGCCATTGATCGACCGCTTCGGCAGCCTGCCTTCCGCTATCAATGGCTTTAACGACCAGCGATGCGCCGGTGATGGTATCTCCCGCCGCGAAGACCTTGGGATTGGAGGTCTGGTACTGATTGACTTTGACATTACCCCTGGAGTCCAATTCGACGGCAAGGTCTTTAATCAACTGGTTATGTTCCACATGGACAAATCCCATCGCCAGAAGCACCATCTGTGCCGGCAGAGAAAATTCGCTGCCGGGAATTTCTTTCATTTTCCACTGGCCGTTTTCCTGCTGCCATTCGACCTTGCAGGCAACCACTTCCTTGACGCCTGTCTTGTCGCCTTTGAACTGCTTGCTGGCGATACTCCACATCCGCTTGCAGCCTTCCTCGTGAGATGAAGAAGTGCGCATGGTGCGCGGCCACATCGGCCAGGGGGTATCCATCGGCCGCTGTTCGGGCGGCTGAGGCAGAATTTCAATCTGCGTAATGCTGCGAGCGCCTTGCCGGCGGGAAGTGCCGACACAGTCGCTGCCGGTATCGCCGCCGCCGATAACAAGCACATCTTTACCGGCAGCGTTGAGGATGGGATTCTCGCCTGCCCATTCGCCCGAAATTAGACGATTTTGCTGAGTCAAAAAATCCATCGCGTAGTGGATGCCTGGCAAATCGCGTCCGGCAATAGGCAAATCTCTGGGTTTCCAGGCGCCCATCGTCAGACACACAGAATCAAACATTTTCAGCAGATAACGGCAGGAAATATCCGTTCCGGCATCGACGCCGTTATGGAACTTGACGCCTTCGGCAACCAACTGCTCCAGACGACGGTCAATGACCTGTTTTTCGAGTTTGAAATCAGGAATTCCGTAGCGAAGGAGCCCGCCGGGTTTTTCATAGCGTTCAAAGACGGACACCTCATGGCCGGCGCGTGCCAACTGCTGAGCGGCGGCAAGCCCCGCTGGACCGGAACCGATAACCGCGACCTGTTTGCCTGATTTTTTGATGGCCGGCAGCGGCTTAATCCAGCCCTCGGCAAATCCCCGCTCGACAATCTGATATTCGATATGACGAATCAATACCGGCTTGTCATTGACGGCCAGCGTGCAGGATGTTTCGCAAGGGGCTGGACAGACACGCCCGGTTATTTCCGGGAAATTGTTGGTTGAATGCAGATTCTCGCACGCCTGCTGCCAGCGTCCCTGATATACCAAATCGTTAAATTCCGGGATGAGGTTGCGAACCGGACAGCCCGTACCGTGACAAAACGGGATACCGCAGTCTGAACAGCGGGATGCCTGCTGTTTGATGGCTTCCGGCGTCAGGGGAATTTCGATTTCCTTGTAATCGCCGATGCGCTGGTCAGCCGGACGATAGCCGACGGGCTGCCGTTGAAATTCCAGAAATCCTCTTGCCTTAGCCATGGAACACCTCCTCAGTCGCAGGGGTGGATTCCGCGGCTCTGCGTTCCCGTTCCCGAATGCGTTCCAGCGCCTTGCGGTAATCAATCGGGATGGCCTTGACAAAACGTCCCACCATGTCCGGCCAGGCACTTAAAATGCGTTTGGCGCGTGTGCTGCGAGTTAATTTTTCATGTTTTTCAATCAATTTGAACAGCAGATCGATATCTTCCTGCCGCCAGACATTTTCCAAATCCACCATATCCAGATTGCACAAAGTGTCGAACAACTGCATCTCATCGAGGACATAAGCGATACCGCCGCTCATACCGGCAGCAAAATTGCAGCCGGTTTTGCCGATGACCACGACAACGCCGCCGGTCATATATTCGCAGGCATGGTCGCCGACGCCTTCGACAACCGCCGTCGCACCGCTGTTTCGCACGCAAAAGCGTTCGCCGGCCATTCCATTGATAAACGCCTCGCCGCTGGTTGCGCCATACAGCAGGGTATTGCCGACAATAATATTTTCGTGCGCCATAAAGGGCGAGTCGGGCGGGGTCTCGACGATAATTTTGCCGCCGGAAAGCCCTTTGCCCAGATAATCATTGCTTTCGCCAATCAGCCGCAGCGTGATACCAGAGGCAAGAAACGCACCAAAACTCTGTCCGGCAGAACCGACGGCAGTAATCTCAATAGTGTCCGGCGGCAGTCCCTGCGGCCCGCGTGCGGATACCAGACGGTTGCTTAAAATCGTACCGACAGTACGATTGGTATTGCGAATCGGCAGATGAATGCTCACTTTCTGGCCCTTTTCGATTGCCGGCTTGCATTTTTCAATCAACTCCCAGTCTAAATGGTCGCCAAGCCGAGCAGGCTGTTTGTCGGTCAGCCGCAGCGCCTCAAGGTCGTTGATTGGTGGCATATACAGAATTGAAGAAAAGTCGAGTCCTTTGGCTTTGTAATGATCGATAGCCTTCTTGGTACAAAGCCGGTCGGCGCGCCCGATTAGGTCCGTGAACTTCCTGACGCCCAATGCCGCCATAATCCGGCGCACCTCTTCGGCAACAAAAAACATATAACGCTGAATATATTCGGGTTTGCCTCTAAAACGCCTTCTCAATTCCGGGTCCTGCGATGCGATGCCGTAGGTACAGGCGCCCTCGTGGCATTTCCGCAGCAGCGTACAGCCCATCGTAACCAAAGCAGCCGTGCCAAAACCAAATTGTTCCGCTCCCAGCATGGCACCAATGACGATATCGCGTCCAGTACGCATCTGGCCGTCCGTCTGAACACGGATACGATTGCGCAGTCCATTCAGCACCAGAACCTGCTGGGTTTCGGCAAGCCCGATTTCCCACGGGCAGCCGGCGTGTTTGATCGACGATTGCGGACTGGCGCCCGTGCCGCCATCATGGCCGCTGATAAGCACTTCGTCGGCGCCGCCCTTGGCGACGCCGGCGGCAATCGTGCCTACGCCGACTTCGGCGACTAACTTGACCGACACTTTGGCCTCCGGATTGCTACACTTGAGGTCATATATCAACTGCGCCAAATCTTCAATCGAATAAATATCATGATGCGGCGGCGGTGATATCAGCGTTACGCCGGGTGTGGAAAACCGCAGTTTGGCGATTTCGTCGGTTACCTTATGGCCGGGAAGCTGTCCGCCTTCGCCGGGCTTGGCGCCCTGTGCCATTTTAATCTGCAATTCTTTGGCGTTGGCCAGATAATGCGCTGTAACGCCGAAACGGCCGCTGGCGACCTGCTTGATAGCACAATTGCGGGAATCCCCGTTGGCATCCGGAATATAGCGAGCAGCATCCTCACCGCCCTCGCCGGTATTGCTTTTGCCGCCGATGCGGTTCATCGCAATCGCCATGCACTCGTGAGCTTCCTGGCTGATGGAGCCATGACTCATCGCACCGGTGCAGAAGCGTTTGACAATCTCCGATGCCGGCTCCACCTCGTCCAGCGGCACCGGCGTACCCGGAACAAATTCAAATAAGCCCCGCAGGGTGCAGAGCGCCTTATCCTGATTATTGACTGCCTGGGAAAATTCCTCGTAGGCATTCGCATCTTCGTTAACAACCGCCTGCTGGAGTTTGGCAATCGTCGTCGGATTCCACAAATGACGCTCGCCTTCACAGCGAAAATGGTACTCGCCGCCAAATTCCAGTTCCAGTTCGCCCGGCCGGCGGCTGCGGTATGCCTCCGCATGTCTGCGAAGCACATCGACCGCAACCTGTTCCAGACCAATACCTCCGATACGGGAACTGGTTGCGGTAAAATACTTGTCCACAAAATCCTTATTGAGACCAACCGCCTCAAACAACTGAGCATTAAAGTAGCTTCGCAAGGTCGAAATACCCATCTTGCTCATCACTTTGAGGATGCCTTTTTTAATGGCGGCAATGAGATTATCGCAAAACTGATCGGCTTCCATCGCGGCGGGCAGTTCACCCAGCTTCTGAAGCGCCGGCTGCATCTCAAAGACCAGATATGGATTGACTGCATTGGCGCCATAGCCGCACAGCAAACAAAAGTGCATCACCTCGCGGGCTTCGGCAGTTTCCACAATGATGCCCGCCTCGCCGCGAAGCCCCTTTTCAATCAGCCCGTGATGTACCGCGGAAACCGCCAGCAGGGATGGGATGGGCGCCTTGTCGGGGCTGACGCCGCGGTCGCTGAGAATCAGCATCGCAGCGCCGTTTTCAATCTCATGCACGGCAGAGGCCAGCAATTTATCGAGCGACCGCTCCAGATTGACGGCCGGATTATTAGAGTGAGCGTCAAACAATATCGGCAAGGTGGCCGTCTTAAAGCCGTTTTGCTTGACATTGCGCAGACGAACCATATCTTCATTGGCCAGAATTGGATGCGGCAGCTTCAATTGCCGGCAATGCTGAGGCGTTTCTTCCAGGACATTGCACCGTTTTCCGGTATAGCTCATCAGGCTCATCACCAGGCCTTCGCGCAGCGCGTCGATGGGCGGATTGGTTACCTGAGCGAAAAGCTGCTTGAAATAATCAAACAGCAGCCGCGGTTTGTCGCTAAGCACTGCCAGCGCCGCATCGTTGCCCATCGAACCAACCGGCTCCTGGCCGTTTTGAGCCATCGGGGCAATAATCATCTTCAGTTCTTCGGCGGTATAGCCGAACGCTCGCATACTGGCATACATCTGTTCGGGTTCGGCCTGTTCGGTGCGCGGCATCTCAAAAAGTCCCCGCAATTCGATGCGGTTTTCTTCCAGCCAGCGGCGATAGGGCTTCTGGCGGGCGATTTTGCTTTTGATTTCCTGGTCGGTAATAATACGCCCCTCGCCGGTATCGACCAAAAACATCTTGCCCGGCTGAAGACGCCCTTTCTGGCGGATTTTTTCCGGCGGAAAATCAATCACTCCCGCTTCGCTCGCCAAAACCGCAAGTCCATCAGTGGTTACAAAATAACGGCAGGGACGCAGGCCGTTTCGGTCCAGTGTTCCGCCAATATAGCGGCCGTCGGTAAAAACCATCGCCGCCGGACCATCCCAAGGTTCCATAAACGTCGAGTGGTATTCATAAAATGCCCGCTTGTCGATGCTGATATGATAGCGGGCGCCGAACGCCTCCGGCACCATCATCATCATCGCATGGGGCATACTGCGGCCGGCACGCACCAGCAGTTCCAGCAGATTATCGAAATTGGCCGAGTCGCTGGCATCCGGCGTCAAGACCGGAATCAAGTCGGACAAATCCTCGCCCAGCAGCGGACAGGAAAGCGTCTTTTCACGCATCTTCATATAGTTGCGGTTGCCGCTGAGCGTATTGATCTCACCGTTATGCGCAATGCAGCGGAAAGGATGCGCCAGTTTCCAATTGGGAAATGTATTGGTACTGTACCGCTGGTGAACAATCGCCAGCGACGAGGTCATCCGCTCATCGGACAGGTCGGGAAAATACTTGAACAACTGCCACGCCATAAACATCCCTTTGTAGCAGATGGTACGGCAGGATAAATTGGTAATGTAAAAATCGTCGCCGCCGACGCCCAGCGAATCAGTCACTCGTTTTTCCGCCCGTTTGCGAGCCAAAAACATCTGGCGTTCGAGCGCCTCATCACGCAAGCCGACGCCGTCGATAAATATCTGCTTCATGGTCGGTTCGGCCTGCAGGGCAATCGGTCCCAAACAATCTGCCTTAACCGGAACATCCCGCCAGCCCAGAACCCGCATCCCATAATGCTCAACGGCTTTAACCAGAATCGCATCGCAGCGGTCGCGAATATTTTTATCTTTGGAGCCGAACACAATGCCGGCGCCGTAAGAGCCGGCCGGCGGCAGGTCAAAGCCCATCCGCTTGGATTCCGACTCGAAAAACGCATGGGGGAGCTGAAACAGAATCCCCGCCCCATCGCCGGTGATGTTGTCGGAACTGGCGGCGCCGCGGTGATGCAGATTCAGCAGAATCTGCTTTCCGTATTCCAGTATCGAGTGGTCTTTTTTTCCGGAAATATTAACCACCGCCCCGATGCCGCAGGCGTCGTGTTCATATCGGGAATCATACAATCCCTGATTTTTGGGTTTTCCCATCATTCTTCATGCCTCAAAATTTATATTATTCATCGTTGGCAGCACTCTACCCGACAAAATGCAAAAAGTCAAGAATTCATCGCCGGCGGAGCGATAAACTTTTTTTTGCGCATAACAGAACAAGAAGCCCCGCCGTTTTTTTGGGCAGGGCTTCTTGTCTATGACTGCTCGTAAGGTCTGATTATCGTACGAAAAGCATCTGAGCGTAGGTCGGCAGAGGCCATATCTCGGCATCCACTACCTGCTCCAGACCGTCTGCGGTTTTCCGCAAATCCTGCATTGCAGCAAACACCTGGTCGCGGTACGCCTCAGCCTTTTTGGTGCAATTGGACACAGCTTTGGCTTTGGCGACGGCATCCTGCAACGCCTGAATATTGCCCTGCAGGGCATCGACCATATCGCTGACTTTGCCCAGCAGCGTCTTGACGGACGACCCCTTGACGCCCGCAGCGCCGAGACCATCGGCCGCATCGGCAAGATTGGACGCATACGCAATCGCCGCCGGCAGAATCTGGCGGCTGGCAATCTGCACCATCACATTGGCTTCAATGTTGAGGGTCTTGGCGTAGTGTTCCAGCAGAATCTCTTCGCGGGCGTGTAGTTCGGTCTTGCTGAGCACTTTGTGCCGCTCGAAGAGAGACTGGTTTTCCTTGTCCAAAATCGTCTTAATGGAATCGACACTGTTGCGGATATTGGGCAGACCGCGCTTCTCGGCTTCTTTGGCCCATTCTTCGGTATAATTATCCCCGTTGAAGATAATGCGTGAATGCTCTTTGGCAATCTTGGTAACCAGTTTCTGAATGTCGGCATTGATGCTCTTGCTCTTGGACAACTGGTCAGCGATTTCACTCAGCGTATCGGCGACAATCGTGTTCAGCACGAACATCGGACCGGCGGTGGACTGCGACGAACCAACCATACGGAATTCAAACTTGTTGCCGGTAAAGGCAAACGGACTGGTACGGTTGCGGTCGGTCGTATCCTTGGGCAGCGGCGGCAGTGTCGAAACACCGATTTTCAATTCGCCGCCCTGCTTGCTGCTCTTGGCTTTGCCGCTGGCAAACTGTTCCAGGATATCCGTCAACTGATCGCCCAGGAAAATCGACACAATCGCCGGCGGCGCTTCATTGGCGCCCAGACGGTGGTCATTGCCGGGTGCAGCAACCGCCGCACGCAAAATCTTGGAATACTTATCCACCGCGCGAATCACCGCACACAAAAAGACCAAAAAGACCATGTTGTCATGCGGCGTCTGGCCGGGTTCCAGCAGGTTGATGCCGGTATCGGTCGCAACGCTCCAGTTGTTGTGCTTGCCCGACCCATTGACGCCGGCAAATGGCTTTTCGTGAAGCAGACAGACAAACCCATGACGCAGCGCTATCTTCTGCAGGGTGTCCATTGTCAGTTGATTGTGGTCGGTAGCGACATTGACCGTCGAGAAAATCGGGGCAATCTCATACTGCGCTGGTGCTACTTCGTTATGCTGCGTCTTGGCAGAGATGCCCAGCCGCCACAATTCGTTGTTAACATCATTCATATAGGATGCGACGCGCTCATGCAACGAGCCGAAATAATGGTCTTCCATTTCCTGACCGCGGGGCGACGGAGCGCCGAACAGCGACCGGCCGGCCAACAGCAAATCCATCCGCTTTTCAAAGAATTTCCTATCTACCAGGAAGTACTCCTGCTCCGGCCCCAGCGTGGCGGTAACCGACTTGACATCCGTCTTGCCAATCGCATGCAGAACGCGGACGGCCTGCTTATTGAGGGCTTCCATCGACCGCAGCAGCGGCGTCTTCTTATCCAGCACCACGCCGGTATAGCTGCAGAACGCACAGGGAATATAAAGCGTAATGCTCTTGCCGGTTTCGCGGATAAAGACCGGCGAGGTGATATCCCACGCCGTATAACCGCGAGCCTCAAATGTCGCCCGAAGACCGCCGGAGGGAAACGATGAAGCATCCGGTTCGCCCTTAATCAGTTCCTTGCCCCCGAATTCCAGAATCGTTCTGCCGTCCGACGCAGGACTGATAAATGCATCGTGCTTCTCGGCAGTCAGGCCGGTCATCGGTTGAAACCAATGGCAATAGTGCGTGGCACCCCGTTCTATCGCCCAGTCTTTCATCGCGTTGGCCATCACATCCGCCACCGCCGGCGACATCTCCTGATTGCCCTTGCGAGCTTCACAGAACGCCTTAAAGATGTTCTTGGGCAAACGCTCCCGCATCACCGCGTCATTAAAGACATACGACCCAAAAATTTCTGATGTCGAACCTACACATCCGTTCATTGTTTTAATCTCCTGACATTCAAATTTTAGTGTTCTTGCGACCGCCTTGCGTCCGGACAACATGCAATCAGATGATTGTACTGCAAGTCCGGCCGAAAAGCGACTATCAAAATTCAATTTTATTTGATTGGGCAATTACTGTGCCAAAAAACAAAAACTGCCCAGATAATTCGCAATCCATTCAAAAATAAACAGTTATGACCGATTTAATAAAAAATACAATATTGAATAATCTACAATTATGTATTTTTTACATTTTCAAAAATACATAATTGTAATTCTCTTGCTCAGCCAATGGCGACCGACCCGGTTTCTTCGGTGCGGATACGGATGCACTCATCCAGGGTGCTGATGAAAATCTTGCCGTCGCCAATCTTGCCTGTCTTGGCCGCCTTGATAATGGCCTTAACGGTCGGCTCAACAAAACGGTCATTGACGGCGATTTCAAACCGTATCTTCTCCAGCAGATTGACCGTCTTGACCTGACCGCGATAATGCTCGTCAAAGCCGCCCTGCTGGCCGCAGCCGCGAACCCGGCTGACAGTCATCTTATAGACTTCCGCGTTATACAATGCCGTTTTGACCGCATCCAGTTTTTCCGGCTGAACAATTGCCACAATCATTTTCATAAGACTATTCCTACTCAAATACGATATGGTTTTGACAACACCATCACAGCGCCTCTTCCGGGTTGGCTTGAATCAGATGAACCGCCAGATCAGAGCCAATCATCTCCTCGTGGCTGTCCAATCGAATGCCGGCGGTCAGTTTTAGTATCCCATAGACTGCGGTACTGGCAATCAGGGCAATCAAAACAACCCCGCCGGTCACCAGCAACTGCGAGAAGAATGTTACCCCGCCCCTGCCGCCGAGGGCTTCGGTTCCAAAAATACCTGCGGCAACACCGCCCCAGGCGCCGCAGACCCCGTGCAGCGGCCAGACGCCCAGCACATCGTCTATCTTCCAATCCTCGGTCTCAACGCGAAACATAAACACAAACAGCGCGCCGGCAATACAGCCGACGACTAAGGCGCTGACCGGATGAAATAAATCCGACCCAGCGCAGACCGCCACCAGACCCGCCAACGCCCCATTGTGAACAAATCCCGCATCATTGCGGGAAATCACCAGTGCGGTAATCGTGCCGCCGACCATCGCCATCAGGGAGTTCATCGCCACCAGCCCGGAAATACCTGACAGGCTGCCGGCGCTCATCACATTAAAGCCAAACCAGCCTACAATCAGCGTCCAGCTTCCCAGCGCCAGAAAGGGGATGCTGCTGACCTTGATGGCATTGTCTTCGTACCGCTTGAGCCGCGGCCCAAGCAGCATCACAGCAGGCAAAGCAAGCCAGCCGCCGGTAGCATGCACCACCACCGAACCGGCAAAATCATGAAACGGCGCCTTGCAAAATGACAATTTGGCAAGCCATCCATCCGCACCGGCAAGACCGCCGCTGTATTGCCCCCACAAAAACGCCTCAATTAAGGGATACACCAGCCCGACAAAAATGCCGCCGGCCAGCGAATTGGTCCAGAATTTGGCACGTTCGGCCACGCCGCCGGAAATAATCGCCGGGATACAGGCGGCAAATCCCAACAGCATAAAAAAGCGAACATATTCAATGCCGTTATTGGTTTCCATGTCTTTGAGGGGAACCAAAAAGGAAACGCCGCGAGCGATGGGGTAGCCAATCAGAAAATACATCACGGTGGAAAAACTCCACTCGCATAAAATCTTGTTCAGGGCGTTGACCTGATTTTTCCGCCGTACCGAACCGACTTCGAGAAACGCAAATCCCCCATGCATCGCAAGAATCATCACCGCCCCCAGCAGCAAAAACAACACATCGGTTGTCTGAACAATGCCCGCAGCGCCGGCTGCTTCCGTAGAAGCGGGCGCAGACCCGACGCAGCCCAACAAAAAACCTGCGATAACAAAAACGCTCTTCCATCCGCAAAATTGCTTGCGTGTCTTCATGCTTTTCCTTTCATCTGTTGTCCAGACTGGCCGAAACAATCACACCATACCGCAATTGTTTCATTCCGGGATTCCAAACCAATCATCATCAGACAAAGTAGGACAGCAATTACCATACCAGACAAAAAAAATATGGACAACAAAACACAACCCAATTTTAGTAAAAGGGTTATGCCAAATTCGCATAATTTGAAAATCTGGCGGCAAAATACATTTCTGTCATTTCTGCCGCCAGAATATTACATTATTGTACCTTTTTGTGAAAAATCAGCCGATTGCCACAGAACCGGTCTCGCCGGTACGAATCCGGTGGCATTCCTGCATATCCAGGACAAAAATTTTGCCGTCGCCCAGGTCGCCGGTTCGGGCGCCTTTGGTAATCGCCCTGACTGTTGGTTCCAGAAAACTGTCATTGACGGCGATTTCCAGGCGGATTTTCCGCAACAGGTTGCCGGTTTCCTTGAATCCGCGATAGACTTCGGCTACGCCTTTCTGACGGCCGTGTCCAAGTACTTCGGACACGGTAATCAGGTTGACATCTACATTGTATAATTCTTCTTTGACCGCTTCCAGCCGATAGGGCTGAATGATCGCTATAACCAGTTTCATATTGATATTCTCCTGTATTGGAAATTATTCTAAAATCGTATAGGCACGTTCATTGTGCAGCGCCAAATCCAGACCCATTGCTTCATCTTTTTCGGTTACCCGCATACCAATGAGCTTATCAACCACTTTGTACAGAATCCAGGTAACAATGAATGCATACACAATCGTAATCAGCGACGCAACAATCTGGATCAAAAACTGTTTCGGATTGCCGTAGAACAGGCCATCCGCGCCGGCCGGATTAACCGCCTTGGAGGCGAACAGACCCGTTGCCAAAGCGCCCCACAACCCGCCGACTCCATGAACGCCAAAAGCATCCAATGAATCGTCATAACCAAACATCGGTTTAATGTAGCTGACAGCGATAAAGCAGAACACGCTGACCAGCACGCCGATAATCATCGCAGGCCCAACGCTCACAAAACCCGCTGCCGGAGTAATGGCGACCAGACCAGCAACGGCGCCGGAAATCGTACCCAGCATCGTCGGCGCCCCGTGAATCCGCCAGTCAATCAGCGCCCAGGTCAATGCCGCTGCCGCAGCGGCAACATGGGTTACCACAAAGGCATTGACCGCAAGGCCGTTAGCGCCCAGTGCGCTGCCGGCATTAAAGCCAAACCAGCCGAACCACAGCAAAGCCGCTCCCAGCACGCTGAACGGCAGCGAGTGCGGCGGTATCGCGTGTTTGGTAAAGCTTTTGCGTTTGCCGATAACAACCGCCGTCACCAGCGCCGCAATGCCGGCATTGATATGTACAACCGTGCCGCCGGCAAAGTCCAGCGCGCCCATATTGCGAAGCAATCCGCCCACACCCCAGACCCAGTGCGCCACGGGGTCATAGACAAAGGTCGCCCACAGAACCGTGAAAATCAAGAATGCGGAAAATTTCATGCGTTCGGCAAACGCCCCGATAATCAGCGCAGGGGTAATAACGGCAAACATCGCCTGAAATATCATAAACGCCTGGTGAGGAATCGTCGCCGCATAATCTGCATACGGTTCAAGCCCGACGCCTTTGAGCAGTATCCAATCAAAGCCGCCAAGCCATTTGCTGCCCGGAGCAAATGAAAGACTGTATCCGAACACTACCCACTGAATACTGAGCACTGCCAGAACCAGCATACATTGCATCAGGACATTGAGGTAATTCTTTCTCCGCACCAGGCCGCCGTAGAAGAAAGCAAGGCCCGGAGTCATCAGCATGACCAACGCGGAGGAAATCAGAATCCAGGAGGTGTCTCCTGTATCCACGGTTGGCGCCGGCGCTGCCGCTACGGGTACTTCCGGCATTACTGCCGGGACGTCTTCGGCAGATACGCTGCCAACGATCAGAAGTCCCAACAACAAATACATTAACACCTTTGCATTTCGCATTTTTGTATCTCCTATGCTTAAATAAAAATTAACGCTGCCATCGCAGTCTGGTATTCGTTAAGAAGATGTGAGCGAATCTCGTGCCAATTGTTGCTGTTTCCCTAAAAGAATCTTATCTCCATATAAAACAACAGGTTACAATAAAACGAACCCACCAACATATTTTACATATTTGTAAGAATAGACTAATAAAAAAACATTTTTGTAATTTTTTTAAACAAAAGCCGGTGCCTTGCAAGCAAGACACCGGCTCACAGCAAAAGTCCTTATGGATGGTTAGTTAACCGATTGCCGCCGAACCGCGTTCTCCGGTTCGAATCCGGATACATTGGGTCAATTCGGTAATAAATATCTTGCCGTCACCGATTTGGCCCGTTCTGGCCGCCGAAATAATCGCATCCACCGTCTTTTCGACATAATCCTCATTGACCGCAATCTCAAGCCGGATTTTTTTGAGCAAATTCACCTCGAACTTAACACCTCGATAACTTTCTTCGAACCCGCCCTGGGCACCGCAGCCAAGCGAATTGGTTACCGACATTTTTCCGACGTCCGCTTTCGCAAGAGCTTTTTTCACATCTTCGAGCCTGTGCGGTTGAATATACGCTATAATCAGTTTCATAATAATTCTCCATTTACTTTACATAGTACTGAATATTTGGAATCCGCTGTATGCTTCCATACCATGTTCGCCGATATCCAAACCTTTGAGTTCTTCTTCAGGGCTGACACGAAGTCCAACGGTTTTACTTAAAACCCAGAACAATATCAACCCCAAAACAAACGCCCAGACGAATGCGGTCCCAGCGCCAAGCAGCTGTACACCAAGCTGCTTGAAACCACCGCCATAGAACAATCCGCAATTGGTGGCAAATAATCCGTATGACAAGGTCCCCCACAACCCATTGATACCATGCACGCTGACAGCGCCGACGGGATCGTCAATTTTGAGCACATAGTCGAAGAACAGGACGCTGAGAACCACCAGTACACCCGCGACAGCGCCAATCGCAATGGCGCCCATCGGTGAAACACCATCACACGGTGCAGTAATCGCAACCAATCCTGCCAGAGCGCCGTTTAACGCCATTGAGGCATCTGGTTTTTTCAGTATGATCCATGATGCTGCCAGTGCGAGAACCGCTCCGGCAGCCGCAGCTAAATTGGTCGTTACCGCAATATAGCCGATAGAACCGTTGCCGGCGGTGGTACTGCCTGGATTAAATCCAAACCAGCCAAACCATAGAATGAATACACCCAGCGCCGCAAGAGGCAGATTATGACCAGGAATCGCTTTGGGTTTTCCATCGGCGCCATATTTGCCGATACGAGGCCCCAGCATAATGGCTCCGGCCAGCGCCAGCCAGCCGCCAATGGAATGCACGACGGTCGAACCGGCAAAGTCATGAAAACCCATAGCTGCCAGCCAACTATGATTGTCGGTCAGCAGCAAGTTGCCCCATGCCCAGGAACCAAAAATCGGATATATCGCAAACGAAATCACAAAACTGTAGAGCAAGTACGCGACAAAGTTGGTACGCTCTGCCATCGCACCGGACACGATAGTCGCCGCAGTCGCAGCAAACACCGTTTGAAAAATCAAGAATGTCCAATTCCAGTCGGTAGTGGCCTCAGTACCGCCCATGCAGAACATGGTTGTTCCGCAAAAGCCGTTGGTCGCTCCGAACATCAGGCCGAATCCAACGACAAAGAACGCCAGGCTTCCAACCGCAAAATCCATCAGATTTTTCATAATGATGTTGACGGCATTTTTCGCCCGGGTAAAGCCGGTCTCAACCATTGCAAATCCGGCCTGCATAAAGAATACCAAAAATGCAGCTATGCAGGTCCAAACGATATTGATATTGGTTTGCAATTCCGCTCTTGCCGCATCGATTAATTCAGAAGCTGCCGGCGCGGCACTCGCAGCCTCCTCGGCGGACAACCCGCCAACGAGCAATAACATCAAACTGATCACTAAGTTCCAATTTCGCATAATTGTATCTCCTATGCTTAAAAATATTCACAAATCTGAAATTGACCGATTATTGCACTCTTGAAAAGCCGGCCTCGGACAACGCCGAGACCGGCCCGCATGAAGAACACCAAAAATGCCTTGATCAGTTCCCGGACTGCACCACGGCCGTTTTTGGGATTAGGAGTGTGATTATACATGCACTACAGCAACGGATGTGCCACAAACAAAACGCCGTCTGATTTCACGGCAACCCTTTTATTCAAAATAGGTTATGTATATTTCTACACACTCGACAAAATTCAAAAGAGCAACATCTTTGTATTTTAAGAAGCCAGAAACTACATTTATGTCATTTCTAGCCGTTTTTACAGTCATTAAAAACTTCTGGCCACCGTCAGTCCGGTAAAAAAGTAGTCGCTGTCGTCGTTGTGACTGCTAGTCGAATAGGTATCCGCATCACGAACATCACTGCTCAGCAGGGTTACGTAATTGACACTGGGAGTGCACGTCCAGCCGAAAATGGTAACCGGAAAGCCTGCCGTCAGAGTCAGGTCATTGAGGTCGGCATCATCCAGACCGCTCCAATAAAACTTGTTATAGCTTTCGCTGCCCCAACCAATACTGGCTCCCATCGTCATTCCAACCGGCATATCCGGCGCCAACTCGACCAGCTTTTCAATGCTGTGGCTCAGACTGAAGGCCACATACGTTCCATCGGCTTCATCCACATCACGATACATCGTAACCGTCGGCGTCAGAGGTACCGTCGGCAAGCCGAATCCGGTATAGACTTCAACCGTATCAGTATCACCAAGGCTAGGGAAGTAGTAATAGATAGCACCCACCGAATACGACAGCCAATCGATTCCCGGCATCGTGTTGGCATAGCCAAGCGCCCAGTCATATTCCGTGAACTCCCAATCATTGTCGTGATAATCGGTCATATCCACATTGCCCCAAATCGATGCGGTCAGACCCTCATAGCCCAACCCAACCGATGGCTGCAATACGGCGTCATCATTGAGTAGCTGCCCGCGCCAGACATACTTGCTGAAAAGGGCAATTGACGTGTTGATTGAAATCTTCGGGGCTTCTGCCGATTCACTTGTCGTATCCTGCGCCATTGCCAGGGTACTGCCGGCCGCAAACAATGCGGCCATCATCATCTTTGTCCATCGTGCGTTTGTCATCATTGTAAGTCTCCATAAAAAGTTAGTTTTTTTCTTAGGCCTAAATGAACAATTATCCTAACAGCAACAACCGTGCCATACCAGATAATTTGCCCTATACAAAACATAAACACCTTGAAAATCGTTGTTTAGAGAATATTTAAAGCCGAATTAGTTAAATCCATTAAAATACATTTTTGTATCACAACCAATTATACACAATAATTTTGTAATTATTGAATTGTATTACAGACCCCAACCCGCACAAAACCATTTAAGTACATGTACGCTTCGACCGATAAATACACTGGATACAGTGCCAAGACCGATAAAACAAAAATAATTTTCAAAAATGCCTTTAGTTTGATCAAAACAGGCCGATAAAAAAGATGGATAACACTAAATTATCTTACAAGACGACGGATATGACAAAAAAAGAACTCGTTTTAAACAAGGGATCGGAGCAGTATTTGTTCCGCTATGAGCCGGGCGACGAGGCCAGATTGCTGGATGCGCTGGTTGTCTGTGCGAATGACCCCAAAACCAATTTTGACTGGTTTGATGCGGCTGTATTGAGTTTCAAACTCAGCCAGACATTGATCGGTCAGGCCGACGAATTCCTGTATCGTGATATTCTTGACCCATTGCAGTTTTACCCCAAGGACTAAACGCCTAACGCAAACAGACGCGGAAAACAATAAACGCAGAATGTAAGGAAAAACCGTATGAAAGAAGCAGCCATCATTCAGGAATTCGTCAATTATCTCAAATTTGAAAAGCATTTTTCGGATTATACCGCTCGATGCTACAGCGCTGACCTGGAGCAGTATTGCGATTATCTGACACGAATTAACCAGCCGACCGACGGCGTTACCTCAACAGAGGCCGCCAGCCAGTCCGTCCCTGTTCAACCGCAACTCCACTTGGATGCCGTCATCAAAGCAGCCGATGTCAACACCATTCGAGGCTTTATGGCTGACATCTCCGAGCATCAGTATTCCAAATCAACCTTAGCCCGTAAGCTGGCCACCCTCCGCAGTTTTTATAAGTTTCTTGTCAAACGCAATTTTGTATCGAATAATCCGGTCAGCACCGTTAAGACCCCCAAACAAGAAAAAAAACTGCCCCGCTTTCTCGAATACAGCCAGGTGCAGAAACTGCTGAGCGCCCCGCCGGCCGACAACTGGCTTGGCGCACGCGACCGTGCGATGTTTGAGTGTTTGTACAGCAGCGGGATGCGCGTCAGCGAACTGGTCGCCCTGAATCTGGATGATGTGGACTTCCTCGGCGAAGTGCTGCACATCCGCGGTAAAGGCAAAAAGGAACGCATCTGCCCAATCGGCTCGCGGGCATTGCAGGCAATCCAGCAGTATCTGGAGTACCGCAACCGCCGCATGGAAAGCAACGCGGATTTTGACGCCAAAGTCCTGTTTGCCAACAAGCACGGCAAACGGCTGAGCACCCGCAGCGTCCGCCGCAAGATGGATAAATATCTCATCGAAGCCGGATTAGACCCCGCCATCAGCCCGCATACCTTGCGGCACAGCTTTGCGACGCACATGCTCAACAACGGCGCCGACCTGCGAAGCGTTCAGGAGCTGCTGGGACATCGATCCCTTTCGACAACACAAATTTACACCCATATCACCACCAGCCGGATGCAGGAACAATATCAGCAGGCCCATCCCCGCGAAGTTGGTGTCTAAAGAAACCACTCCGTACAAATTAAAAGCCCGCTGTGATAGCGGGCTTTTTTTGTGTTGCCGCATCGCCCCGCGATTCAAAAGCCGGCCAGTTCCACGTCGCAATGGAAAATGTCACGGTCGGTTTTACCCAGAAAGATTCTGCCATCCTGCCGCAAAAAATTGAGGATTGAATCAAGCTGCTGCTGTACAAATGCCGCATCCCCGGACACAACAGCTATCCCGATGACGGCCATCATCTTGCTGTCCTGGGCGGCGATTTCCGAAACAGAGGCGTTATACCGGCTCTTGAGCCGCTCGATGATGCTCTTGACGATCTTGCGTTTATCCTTGAGGCTGACGACGCCAGGCAGCGGAATACGAATCGCCAACGTTCCAATCGTCATACGCCTATTCCTTTACTGTATCTCCTCAACCGGTTCAATCAGCAGATGTTTGACTTGCAGATAGCGGGTGGTGCGGCGTTTTTGGTCGATATCATCAAAGACCCGCTGTATTTGCTCGGGCGACAGGCTTAGTGCTGCGGCGATTTGCTCCGGTTTGCAGTTGTGATTTTTGGCCCACAAACACAAATCCATCTTATCATACGGCAAAGAAAAATAGAATTCTTCCTGCGACTGCGGCATGGAATAGGTATCGGTAGTCGGCGGACGGCTGCAAATTTCATCCGGCAGCCCCAGATGCCTCGCCATCGCATAAACCTGCGTTTTATACAGATGAGCAATCGGCTTGATATCGGCAAGCCCGTCGCCGCCCTTGACAAAGAACCCCTGGTCGTATTCCAGCCGGTTAGGCGTTCCGGCAACCGCATAATTGAGCCGGTCGGCATGATAGTATTCCAGTGTCTTGCGGGTTCGCTGCTTGAAATTAGTCGCAGCGACAACCCCCAAATAAGCCTGCGGCGTCAGACGATGACGAATAATTGTCCCATCGGGACTTTGAGCGACAATCGAAAAAAACCGGAATTGGTCTGTTTCCGTAACGCTGGGCAGCAGAATCTTGCATTTCCAGTCATTGCCAAATTCGGGTATCACGGTACGGATAGCCTCATTGCGCCGCCGGTAGCAGCCATAAGCTTCGAGGATGGAACTGATATTTTCCTGGGCGTATTGTATTTGCAGGTGGTCGGCCAGCATCTTGCTCAGACGCAGCGTATCCGGATCAGAGTCTTTTTCCGGCATCAGCAGGCCGAAAACCCGCTCCTTGCCGATGGCACGCACACACAGCGCTGCGGTCGTCGAGCTGTCAATCCCGCCGGACAGACCAAGAACAATCCCCTGACGCTTGAGCGGGGCTTTCAGTGAGCTGCGGATAACGGCGCCGATTTTGTCCGCCACAGCCGTATAATTCATATCCAGCACATCGAAATTGATTGAGGGTAGCGATGTCATTTAAGTCAATCCTGTTCTTTTAATTGTTTTTTATCAATTTTTCCATTTGGCGTCTTTGGCAGTTCTGCCAGCCAGCAAATGGATTTGGGTATCATAAACGGCTCCAAGTGCTGCGAGACAAACAGCAGCACATCGTTATCCGTCAGTGCCGCATTTGTTTGTTTGACGATAAACGCTTTGGGCGCCTGTCCCAGAATTGGATCGGAAATCCCGATAACAGCCGCCTCAATGACGCCAGGCAGACGGCACAGCACATCTTCAATTTCTTTGGGACTGACCCGCTCGCCGCGGCATTTAATCATATCATCTTTGCGCCCCACAAAATACAAAAATCCTTCCGCATCCCGGCGGAACAGATCGCCGGTATAAAGCAGCGTCTGTCCGGGCTGGGGGCCAGGGCGAAATACGCGGGCGGTCTGCTGAGGGTCTTTCCAGTAGCCTTCCATTACATTGGAACCGGTAACCACCATTTCGCCGACAGTACCGGGCGGCACTTCATCGCCCTGCTCATCGACAATCATAATCGTGCATCCCGGGATCGCATGTCCCACCGAATCCGGCCGTTTGTCGATTTCCTCCGCCGGCAGATAGCATGTCCGTACGCATTCGGTCAAGCCGTGCATCGGAATAATCCCGACGTGGGGCCACAGTGTCCGCATTCGCCGGCTGTACTCCGGCGGCAAAGCGGCCCCGGCGCTGGTAATATACCGCAAGCGGGAAAAATCATATTGGCCGATTTCCTGATGATCCAGCAGCATCGCCGCAATCGTAGGGACAATCGGAAAACCCGTAACGCCCAGACGGCCGAATTTAAGCAGAATATCGTGAAGATACACAAAGGATTTTTCGATGATAACCGTACCGCCGAACATCACGCTCATCAGAATCTGATACAGCCCGTATCCAAACGACAGCGAAAGCACATTGAGAATCACATCCTCCTGCGTATTTGCAAGATACTGAATAATGGACCGGCAGACCGAAACCATTTTGCCGTGCGGCTGGATAACCCCTTTGGGATGACCGGTCGAACCGGATGTATAAATCAGGGCGGCAATATCCGTATCGGCAATGCGGGGCTTGGTAAACTGTCGGATCTCGGTCTGTGCAAGCAGAGCATCCCAATGCAGGGTCTGACCCGCATCCAGCAGCGGTTTGGGCAAATTCGCCAAAGGGGAAATCCAGATGTAGTCTGGTTTCCGGTTCAAGGCGCTGATTGCTTCCAGAACGACACGGGCTTTGGATGTGTGAGTAATCAAAACCGATGCGTCGGCATTGTCGAGGATATAGGCGAGTTTTTCGGGCTTGACAGCCGTATTGATAATCACAAACACACCACCTGCCTTGAGAACTCCATACAAACTAATGACGGTTTCGATGGAATTATCCAAAAAGACGACAACTCTATCCTGCGGCTTAAACCGGCATCCGGTTAGAGCCGCCGCCAGTTTGTCCGAAAGCAAATCGAGCCGCCCATAGGTACACACATTCTCACCGCAAATCAGCGCCGTTTTATCCGGCAATCGCCCCGCGGTGCGGGTCAGCCATTCGTGTACCCGTGTTGGTTCAAGTAAGCTCATATCGATAGTCTATCGCCGCCGGAAAACCAATTCAATCCTTTTTTGCTTTTGCAGTACGGTTGTCAATCAGTAAATTGGGACGACCTGGATGCGGCGGCACATACGGCTTTTCGATAAAATGCCGGTAAAGCAGTTGAGTTGATAAAATGCCGGCCAGCGCCATGCTGTCCACTTCGCTCGGATGGCTGCGATGATACAGATGAGCAACAAGACGAGACACCTTGGCCGTATCAAACAAGCCCGTCTTTTTAAGTTCTGTTTCGCTCAAGGCATCCTGATGAGCCTGCAAGCCCGGATTCAAAAGCGAGGATACAATCGGCGCCCGATACGGATGTTTGGGACGATTGAGTATCTCCTCCGGCAGAGTGTCGCCAAAGACCTTTTTGAGCAGATACTTTTCTTTCATTCCCAGAATCTTCCAGCGGCTGGACATCTGTGCCGTCAGTTCCATCATGCGGTAATCCAGAAATGGCATACGGATTTCAATCGAGTGAGCCATTGCCACCCGGTCACCCTGCGAAGAAAGCAGATAATTGCTCAAAAATATCTGCGTCTCCAGATATTGCGCCTTGCTGAAATAATCCCAGCTTTCATAGTCCGGCGGAAGGCTCGACTGCAAGTCCGTATAAGCAGCGTCAGTGTCAATTTGAGCCCGAAGCTGCGGACTAAAGAACATCTGTGTCCGCCGTGTGTTTTCCCACCGCAAAAGATGAGAGAATAAGGGACTCCCGGAGTTCTGAATGCCTCTTTCAAAAAACGATTGGGAAACCAGCTTTGACTTGGCATCTTTAAAAATGTAGGGGTAAAGCTGATGCAGCAAATTCCCTCGGCGCTGAGACTGTGGAAACCGTGACAAATTCATACGGGCCTTGGTCTCGCGGTAGATGTTGTAGCCGCCAAAAAATTCATCCGCACCCTCGCCGGTCAAAACCACTTTCAGATTGGCTTGCTGTACTTTTTGGGACAATAAAAACAACGGGATGGGACCTGTCCGCAAAAGCGGCTTTTCACAGAAAAACAAGGTATCGGATAGGCATCGCCCGATATCCGCATTGGTTGCTACCAGCTCGGTGTGCTTGACTCCAAGGGTTTTGACCATCAATTGCTGATGTTTTCCCTCGTCAAAATCGGCATCCTCAAACCGAATTCCAAATGTGTTGACGTTGCTGTTGAATTTCCGCACCACCCTGGCGGTAATTCCCGAAGAATCCAATCCGCCGGACAGATAGCAGCCAACCGGAACATCCGCACGCAGCCGCAGCCGAATCGAATCATCAAGCAAGGCTTTGGTCTGTTCGACAAGGTCGGCAAAACGGACATCACGGCGATTCTCATTAGAAACAAAGGGAACAGACCACCACTTCTGGATATGAATTTTCCCATTCTTAACCGCCAGCCAATGCCCTGGCGGCAGTTCACAAATATTTTGAAAAGCCGTTTTGCCCGGCAGCGTCGTCCAGAAAGTAAATATCTGATCTATTGCCGCCGCATCAAAAGCACGCGGGATATGCGGCAGTGAAAAGATGGCTTTGATTTCGGAGGCAAAAATCAACTGGTTGGCAAAAACCGTATAATGAACGGGACGAATCCCGATGCGATCTCTGGCAAGAAAAAGCTCCCGTGTCCTGCTGTTCCATAGCGCAATTGCAAACTGCCCATTGAATTTGGACAGGCAATCCGGACCGTACTCCTCAAAGGCGTGTAAGATGACTTCGGTATCCGAATGGGTATAAAACTGATGCCCTTTGGCGACAAGTTCCTCCCGCAGCTCGATGTAGTTGAAAATTTCCCCATTAAAGACGACCCATAAGGTCTTGTTTTCGTTGTGCATCGGCTGACTGCCGCCTTCAAGGTCGATGATGCTCAGGCGGGTTTGCCCAAGGGCTATGTGGTCATCCACGTAGATGCCTGTCTCGTCGGGACCCCGATGCGCAAGCGAGGCGGTCATTTTCAGGACATTGTCGAGTGAAATAGTAGGAGAATTGGACAGATTGAGAATGCCGGCTATGCCGCACATGAGCGTTTGGTCTCAAGATATTTAGCAATTTTAAGGACACTGTCGAAGTTGTCCGGCACCAGCTCGTTGTCCAGAATCTTGATTTGGTAGGTTTCTTCGAGGAAATGAACCAATTCAAGGATGCCGGTCGAATCGATAATACCAGAATCAAGGAAGGATATATCGTCTTTCAGAGAGGAACCGTCTCCGAACAAAAAATTGTTCACAATAAAAGCCCGTATTTGATTGATGTTGTCGTTCATTCAGTAACCCTGTTTTCGAATGTAAGTCCCGTAAAAATAGTACCTTTGCCAGCCAGTTCATCGGTGATGAGCATACCGCAAATACAACTAAAGGTCAATTTTTTTTTATAAAAGGCAAATATACTTATTGGTGCGATTGCCAAGGGACGATAATGTATGCTAAAGCAGTAGTATTTGCAGAATAGTTGAGGCAGTTGTGGAACACTGACGCATGATAAACAGGACAATAGGGGTATGTTTTGGTGAACAATGGACAGATAGAAAAGGACTTGGAAAAGTGGAAACAGCAGCAGGCCGTTCGGCACGCCCGATTGACGGCCCGCTTTAGGCTGGCGGTAGTCGCGGCATTGTGTATCTTGGCAGCATCGGGCGTCGCTTATCGGGCATTGTGGCAGAAGATGAAAAGCTCATTGGCAGTTCCGGTAAAACTGCCAGCGCCGCTAAAATCGATTCCGCATACGATCGGCGACTGGCAGGGCGAGGATGCAAAACTCTCCGAGACGGTGCTGGAAATCGCCGGTAACGATGATTTTCTAAGCCGCATCTATACTCAGCCGGACAAGCGTTCAGGAGTATATGTGTATGTGGCGTTTTCAGGCCGGCCGCGATATATGCGGGGGCATCAGCCGCTGGTGTGCTACCCGAATGCCGGATACCAAACTGAAAGCAGCAGACAGACGCAGATTACTACGGCAGACGGCCTGCCAATTCCCTGTATGGTACATCATTTTACGCGGGTCTATCCCCAAAGCGACAATGTGGTCGTACTCAATTACTATATCGTCAACGGAAAACTGGCTTTGAATGAAAAATCATTTTCCGGTTTAGGATTCCGTTCTCCCAACCTTGATGGGGATTTGGCGCGGTACGTTGCCCAGATTCAAATCAGTTCGAAATCCGAAACAACCGTCTTAAAAGCGGCTGCGGAGTTGAGCGATACGGTACTGCGGTTTTTCCCGGCAATCGACGATTCATCGGCGATGACAACACCGCCGCAATCCAATCCACAGCAAGCCGATTGAATATGAAGCAAGCACCGCCCAATGAAGCGACCGCATCAAAACTGTTTCGCGGCGGCATTGTGCTTGGCACAGCCGTCGGTGTTGAGCGGGGATTGCGGCTGCTTCGATCGATTGTCCTTGCCAAAATGATTGCCGCCGACCAAGTCGGTCTGGTCGCCCTGTGCGCCTTGATTCTGGCGCTGTTTGAGACGGCCAGCGAAACCGGCATCCGTCAATCGGTCATTCAGAACAAACAGGGAGACAGCCCCGCTTTTCTCAACGCATCATGGTGGATTCAATCGGGACGCGGAATTGTCATCACGCTATTGGGCATAGCGTTGTCCGGCTGGTTTTGCGGACTACTCAACAAACCCGAAATGACGCGGCTGCTGATGGCGGCATTTGCGGCAGTCGCATTCAATGCAATGGTCAGCCCCGCTTCATACCTGCTCGAACGGCAGATGCGGTTTGGACGCTATGCGGTTTTACAGCAAGGCAGCATGCTGCTGGGTACAGGGCTGACTATCGGGATTGCGTTTTTCATTCCCAATGCCTGGGCAATGATTATCGGCATTGCCGCCGAAGGGCTAATCAAACTGGCTGCATCCTTTGTGATGTGTCCATTTATGCCTCGCCTGCCCATCGACCAGCAGTCGGCCGGCGCCCTGTTTCGATTTGGACGCGGGATGATGGGGCTGCCGCTGTTGAGTCTTGGGGTGCTGTACGGCGATGTACTGATTCTGGGGCGGATGCAGACCAGCGCCGAAGTGGGCTACTACGGTATGGCAGCACTATTGGCACGAATGCCGCGGGATTTGGCAATGCAGATTGCCGGCCGGCTGCTGCTGCCCGCCTTTGCCGCCAAGCAGGAGCAGACAGACCATCTGCGGCAGGCAATCCTGTTATCGACCCGCTGGCTGGCGATGGCTTCGGCGCCGCTGGCAATGTTTATCACGATGGCCGCGGCACCGATATTAACCCTGGCATTTCGTCCGGAATACACCGCAGCCGCCAGTGCCTTTGCCCTGCTGGGCTGGACGGTTTTCTTTCGTGTCCAGGGAGTTATTTTCTGGAACTATTGCGTCGCAACACATCGACTTGACCAAAGCCGGTATTTTGTGCTGATTCGAGCAATAGTTCTCGGCGGGCTGATTGTACCATTGATTAAACAGTGGGGTTTGCAGGGGGCAGCGATGGCAGCATTGATTGGCGAAGGCTGCGGATTTGTATTTCAGGCGGGTTGCCTTGTGCGGACACTGGATATACAATGGCGGCAGTATGCTGGTGCATTTGCGGTTGCTCTGGCGGCGGTGTGCCTGATGGCCGGCGGCTGCTATGGACTAAAAGCATACGCCGGCACCTTGTCCCTGTGGCTGGATTTAACAACAGGCCTTGTCTTTTTACTGCTAACATACACTGTTTGTGCAATCCGTGAATTGCCCAATGTCATGGGTTATCTTCGACGGACCAAATAAAAATTTTTGCAAAAGCAACCTCGAACCATCGCATTCAGCAATCACATGGTCGCCATCGCCGCCGTATTGAGGTCGATTGAATTTTCCATCGCAAAAATATATCATAACCTCTTGATTTTTCAGGCAGTAAGAACTATAATCCAGAGTCCTTAAAATAGGCCGCCTGTTTTTGGGTATGATGCCGAAAAAGTCTCTATTGAAGAAATAATAGCCTGTGAAAGAGATACGAATAGCCACCAGAGCCAGCAAACTGGCCCTAGCGCAAGCCAATCAGACCAAGAATCGCTTGTCTGCGATGGTGCCGGATGTTCCTATTTCGATAATTGAAATATCCACAAAGGGAGACATCGACAGGTCCGATTTTCTTTATAAAGCCGATTCGGTCGGTTTTTTTACCTCTGAGGTGGAGCGGGCATTGCTGGATGGACACGCAGATGTCGCCGTCCACAGTCTTAAGGACCTGCCAACGACGATCACCAAGGGGCTCGTTATATCCGCAATCCCTCACAGGGAGCAGGTTTGCGATGTCGTCGTTGCCGCACAGCCAATTTCTTCACTGCACGACCTGCCGCAAAACGCCGCAGTAGGCACTTCCAGCCTTCGCCGGATTACCCAGTTGAAACGGATTCGTCCCGACCTGAATTGCCAGCCATTACGCGGCAATATTGAAACCCGCATTCGGAAAGTGCAGGTTGGTCAGCTTGATGCGATTGTGATTGCACAGGCAGGCCTGAATCGGATCGGCTTATCCGAACATACCTCGCTGGTTTTACCTCCGGAACAATTCGTCCCGGCCCCCGGACAGGGAGCGTTAGCGATTCAAACCCGGCACAGTGACGCCGAATTATGTGAACTTGTCGCTAAACTCGAAGACCCCGACGCCCGAATCACAACCCAAACGGAGCGGCAGATTCTCGCGGGGCTGCACGGCGGATGCAGTATCCCCCTGGGGGTCTATTGTCGCATCGAAAAGGATACTATCCATATCCATGCGATCCTCAGTAATCTGGCCGCAACCAAACATATTCGAAAGACCCTCTCCTGCCCGATTGCCGAGGCGATAGAAGCGGCAGAAACAATCACCCGGCAGATTCTCGACGAAGGCGGCAGACAAATTTTAGATGAACTCCGCCATGAAAAAGAGAGTTAAAAAATATCGCTCACCTAATAAGAACGGGAGATCGAAATGAGTTTTCCAACGACAAGACAAAGACGACTGCGGGCAAACGCCTCCATGAGGCGATTAGTGTGTCAAACCAAACTCTCCGTGGACAATTTCATCTATCCGCTTTTTGCCTGTCCTGGTGCAAACATCAAACAGCCAATCTCGTCCATGACGGGCTGCTTTCATTTTTCCGCCGATAGGATCGCCCAAGAAGCGATAGAAGTTGCATCGCTGGGGATTCCCGCAGTTCTATTATTTGGCTTGCCCGAAAAAAAAGATTCGGCCGGGTCGCATGCCTATCACGAGGATTCAACGACATGCCGGGCAATCCGGCAGATCAAAAAAGCCGTGCCGGAACTATTGGTTATCACGGATGTTTGTCTGTGTGCCTATACCAGCCACGGCCACTGCGGTCTTATTCAGGATGGTAAGGTGGATAATGATGCAACCCTGGAATTGCTGGCAAAAATGGCTCTGATTCATGCCAAAGCCGGTGCGGACATGGTTGCGCCATCCGACATGATGGATGGGCGGGTTGGAAAAATTCGCAGTACACTGGATGCTGCTGGTTTTTCGCAAACGCCGATTATGTCCTATGCGGCCAAATACGCATCCGCTTATTATGGACCGTTCCGTGAGGCGGCTCACAGTGCGCCGGAAAAAGGCGACCGCAAAAGTTATCAGATGGACCCGGGCAACAGCAATGAGGCCATCCGTGAAATGAAACTGGACATTGAAGAAGGCGCCGATATTGTGATGGTCAAGCCGGCGCTGCCGTATTTGGATGTTATCTGCCGCGCCCGCCAGACATTTGATGTGCCGATTGCCGCCTATCATGTGTCCGGCGAGTACATGATGGTTCAAGCGGCCGCAGAGCAGGGACTGATTGACCGCGATGCGGTGATGATGGAAACATTGACATCGATCAAACGGGCCGGCGCCGATATCCTCATCACCTATTTCGCAAAGGACGCCGCCAAAATGAGTACGATATAAATATCGTATTCAAAATTGTGTCGGATATATCGCTGAACACCCCTTTCCACAGGTCAGCTTAACGCGCCTTGACTGCATCAGCTTCCAGCTCGAACAGCAAATCATCTCGGCACACATCGGCTTCCACTTTGATATGGGGAATCGTAATCTGATGCTTGCGGCAAAAATCGTCGAATAAATGGAAATCGTTTCTTGATTTGAAGTAGGCAATGCTGCGAACGGTATGGCTCCAATCCATCTGTCGGGACCGCAAGATCGCCCCCACAACGGCCATTGTCTGTTCAATCTGTTTGGCAGAGTCGTCGAGAAAGATTGTTTTACCGTCGGCATCAATACTGGCTGTTCCGGATACATATAATCTGTTATTATATGAAGTGCAGACCTGCACCGCCCGGCTGAACGAACTGCGGTAATTCAACGCAGAGCATTGCAGAGGGGAATCTACTTTTTCGGTAAGAAATTGAGCTCTTTTTGGCTGCACCGCAAGCAGCTCGGCCGTCAGGGCTGCCCCGAACGGATTGGACAGGCTGATGCCGGTGCTGGCCGGCACCAGTTTATTGAAGATGCCGTTTTCTGTGAAAAAGCGGTCTCGGGCGCGGTTGAGCTGGCCGTACCAAGACAGGATTTTATCGGCAAAAAGCCATGTCCGGGCAGTAGCGGCGAAATCCAGGCCAATACTTTGCAAAACCGCCTGCATTTTCTTAAATGTCTGGTATGCCTGTATTTCCGGTTCTGTACAAAGGTCGTCCGGCAAAAGACTTAGTTGATAATAGACCGCATCGGAATCCTCAAAGCGGCAGCCGACACTCTTGCCGGCAAACGACACTGGCAAAATGGAGCTGGTAATCGCATGAATTTGCACCTGAAATTCCGAAGGTGTTTGAGGTTTTTGGTAACAAAGTACCGTAATCGGACAGGAAATGGTACTAAATGAATTTTTTATCAAACCCCGATGCAGCGGGTACAAAACCTTGTCAATAAAAACACGACAGGTGACGATAGTTGCTTTTTTTTGATCCAAAAATGCGGTTATTTCATAAAGAACAGCCTGGAGTTGTTTTTCAGGATAACAGGCCGAATCGATGAAATACTCGGTAAAATCGGCATGGGCAAGAGTCGTTATTGTCAGCAACTTTGATGTTGGTTCTATCATTATTCCATTCTTATCAATAAATTCTGATTTTGTCTTTTCGATATAATAAACGATTAAAATCGTTCTTTATTGTAAAATAATCGTCAAATTGGTTTGTTTTGCTAAAATTCTCATTCGCGGCGGTGTGAAAAGTGGCCGCCCGTCTGAGCTTCGGATTATGGGTCATTGCTGCCGAAGAAGTTGCACGGAGTTTTGCAAGCGGCTTCAATATGCAAAGCATATCACTGACCGCCTGGATGTCTGCATTTAACGCCGATCGATGGGATATGATGTGTTTTATTGATGAGAAGGGTTATTTTCGGCGTAGTCTTCGATAAGACGCTGTGCCTGGTTCATTTGTTCCGGCGACATTCTCTTTTTCAGAATATCCCGATTTTTGACCGCGGCTTCCACCCCCTGCTGCGCTGCCAGATAAAACCATTTGTATGCTTCGAGAATATCTTTGGCAACGCCCTGGCCGGCCGCATAACGCAGCCCCAAATTGAGTTGCGCCCCGGGATGGTTTTGCAGGGCAGCTTTGCGATACCATTCGACCGCCTGCCGGTAATCCTGGCCGACGCCGCGGCCCTTGACATACATCGCCCCCAGATTACACTGGGCATTGGCGTATCCCTGCTGGGCGGCCCTGGCATACCAACCGAAAGCCTGTTTGTCATCCTGCTTGACGCCGATGCCTTTTTCGTACATCAACCCCAGATTGAATTGGCCTATGGGATATCCCTGCTCGGCCGCCTTACGATACCAGCCGACGGCCTGCGACTGGTTGGGGTCCACGCCGCGTCCTTTCAGATACATCGTTGCCAGATTGCACGCAGCCTCAGCATACCCTTGTTGTGCGGCTTGTATGTACCAGCCGACAGCCTCTTTATCATCCTGGCCGACGCCGCGCCCCTGGTCATACATCAGCCCCAGGTTGAACTGCGCGCCGGCGTTTCCCTGCTGGGCGGCTTTGCGGTACCATTCGGCGGCTTGCTGTTCATCTCTTGGGATGCCGACGCCCAAAGAATATGCCGACGCCAGGGCGCTTTGCGCGGCTGCATTTCCCTGCTTTGCTGCCTGCTTATACCAATGAACCGCCTGCTGAAAGTTCTGCTCGACGCCGCGCCCCTGAATCATCAGTTGACCCAAATTATATTGGGCATCCGCATTTCCGCCGTCGGCGGCTTGGGTGTACCACGCGGCAGCCTGTACGTCATCTTGTGCGACCCCGACACCATCCAGATACAGATTACCCAGAGTATATTGGGCAAACACATCGCCCTGCTGTGCCATGGTCCGAATCGAATCGACATACGATATATCCGAAACAGAGTTGGCATCCTGTATCCCAAGCACCGCCGCCGACAGCAGCAGACTCAGTATTACATTAAAGAACAGATTTGTCTTCATGGATTTCCCTCATTTGACCAACTCCAATATCGTTTTCATCGCGTTGTGCAGATGCGGATTGGCGCAAAGGATTTGCCCGGGCAGGCCGGCTTTTCCACCGGCAAAATCGCTGACCACAGCTCCGGCCTGTTCGGCGATGAACGCGCCGGCGGCGATGTCATACAGATTCAGATTCAATTCCCAAAATCCGTCAAAACGTCCGCAGGCAACATAGCACAAGTCCGCTGCCGCCGAGCCGAACCGGCGGATATCCTGAATATGCGGCATAACTTGCCTAACATAAGTCATATTCGAGAATTGTACATCCAGCCGCTGGCAGGCAAAGCCCGTCGCCCACAGACTGGCGTCCAGTTGGCACTGACCGGAAACCTGTATCGGTTTGCCATTGAGTGTCGGCCGACAGCCCCGGGCGGCCTCGAAGAGTTCGCCTAACGCAGGCAGATAAACCGCCCCCAGCAGCGTTTGGCCGCAGTATTCAAGGGCAACGGAGACAGAATATACCGGCAATCCTCGGATAAACGAGACCGTGCCGTCAATAGGGTCAATAACCCATCGAAAATCATTGCCTTGTACCTGGCCTGTTTCTTCGCCGTAAAAGCCATGCCCCGCAAACCGTTGCCCAATTTGTTCAACGAGAAATCGTTCAACGGCGGTATCGGCTTCGGTAACAAAATCCTTATAGGCTTTCTGGGTAATTTTCATCGTGTCCCGACTGGCGCGATAGTCCAGCGTAATTTGTCCGGCGTCGGTGATGAGCCGGCGTAAGAAAGCCTGTGTGTCAGGAATCGATAACGGAACAGCGAGGTCTGTCACTTTCTATAACTCCCTGTCCACCGCTTCGGCGACCCGTTTGAGTTTTTTCATCAATTCGCACAATGCCGCCGGCGTCAGGGATTGAGCGCCGTCAGAGGAGGCATGCTCCGGATCGGGATGGCATTCGATAATCAGACCATCGGCTCCCGCCGCCACTGCCGCCAGACTCATCGGCGGCACGAGGTGGGCATGGCCTGTGCCGTGCGAGGGGTCAACCAGTATCGGCAGATGCGTCATTTCCAGAAGTTCGGGTACCGCCGCCAGCGGCAGCGTATTGCGGACATACGTTTCAAATGTCCGGATGCCGCGTTCACAGAGAATCACATTGGGATTTCCGGCGTTAATGATATACTCTGCGGCCAGCAGCAGTTCTTCGAGCGATGCGCTCATTCCGCGTTTGAGCAGCACGGGCTTCCTGACCTGACCTGCAGCCTCCAGCAATGGAAAATGCTGCATATTGCGGGCGCCGATTTGCACCACATCGCAATACTGGGCGACCAGCGGCAGAGATTCGACGCTGGTTGCCTCGCTGACAATGGCAAGACCCGTCAATTCGCGGGCATCAGCCAGAATGTCGAGTCCTTCCTTGCCCATTCCCTGAAAGCTGTACGGACTGCTGCGGGGCTTGAAGGCGCCGCCGCGAATCCCGATGCAACCGGCATCACGGATGACTTTGGCGGTTTCGACAATCTGGGCTCGGCTTTCGACTGAACAGGGACCGGCGATGACGCCGACACGGCTGCCGCCGATTTTGAATTGTCCGGGACCAATGGCGATTTGCGTACGCTCTTTTTTGACCTCCAGAGAGGCCATCTTATAAGGCGCCAGGATCGGGACGATTTTTTCAACAAACGGGGCATTTTCCAGCGCACCCTTGTCGATGCCTCGCTTGTCGCCCAGACAGGCGATGACGGTGCGGTCTGTACCGTGAATAACATGCTCGCGCAGCCCAAATTCGCGTACCAATTCCACGACATGGTTGATATCACGTTCGAGGGCGCCGGCTTTCATGACAATTATCATAATTGGCCTTTCAACGGGTTTTGAATTATGGTATAAATCCTCATTATACCGGATTGGATTTATTTTTCCAGCCCGATTCCGTTGTTTTTAACCCAATTTATTTAGAGCAGTAATAAGAACATTGTATGCGTATTCTGGTACTATCTGACGTGCATGGCCGCATCGACCGCATTGACCAGATGGCCGATGTACTCAAAACCGTCCAGGCGGTTTGCCTGTGCGGAGACATTACCCATTTTGGGGGCGCTGACGATGCCGCCCAAATAATCCAAAGTATCCGGGCAAAATGCCCATCCATCGTCGCGGTGGCCGGCAATTGCGATTCTGCGGCCGTAGAGCAGTTTTTCTGCCAACACAAACTCAGCCTTCATTCAAACTGTATCGCCTGCGGAGGATATTTTTTTGTCGGTGCATCCGGCTCGCTGCCGTGTCCGGGTACAACGCCCAACGAATATCCCGAGCCGTTTCTTGAGATGGTTTTAACGGAGGCTTTTGAAAAAGCCCTTGTCCTGTCCGCAAACCAGCCGGAAAAAATCATTTTGGCAACGCATCAGCCGGCGCACGGAACAAAGCTGGATGTATCCGGCAACAGACATAAGGGAAGCAGCGCTATCCGCCGGGCCATCGAACACTATCGGCCTGCAATGGCATTATCGGGTCATATTCATGAAGCGTCCGGTACCGATATGATTGGCGATACGACACTGGTTAATCCCGGCCCTTTGCGCGATGGACGCTATGCGATAATCGATGATGTCGGAGGCTGTTTTGCGGTATCGCTTCACAGCCTTGTAAAATAAAAACGCCCGGCTAACAATAAACCGGGCGTCTGCTGTTTATGCCCTAATAAAGATTTAGGCTTCGATACTGTCAATGACAACCTGCAGATACTGCTGTTTATGCCCCTGCTTGCGGGTGCTGTTTTTTCTGCGGCGAAAGGTACCGGGGTACAGTTTGGGACCGCTGACGACCGCATCATCCTGAGATGACTTGAAACTGGCAATAACCTTGGCGCCTTGAAGATACGGAGCGCCAATTTGTACTTTCTCGCCGTCGCTGACAAACAGAACTTTGTCTATTTCAATCGTTTTCGCATCGGCGGCAACTTCCGTCAGCTCGATATTAATGGTATCGCCCTGCGAAACTTTATACTGCTTGGAACCTTGTTCAATAATAGCGTACATTCATAACTCCTTTACGCTCAAAAACTTTAGATTTACTTAACCGACATCATACTCAAAATAATAAAGACTAGGAATTCTAAAGATTTCTTTGGAAAAGTAAAGAAAAATATTGTCATCTTGCGAAATTTATCGCATCATATAGCCCGTTTAGAACGCCCGACCAATCAAGAACAGGCGATTTATTGACAGTATGGCATATTTTAGGTGTCTTATGCCTTTTTTATCACAATAAGGAAAATAAATGGATATAGCGATTGTAAATGACGCAATGATGAGTTTAGAGCAGGTTGACCCTGCCCTGCTTGATCGCGGAACTTATTTTGGGGACGGGGTTTATGAAGTTCTGCGAAGTTATCACGGCAAGTTGTTTGCGTTGGACGGGCATTTGTCGCGATTTGTGAGAAGCCTTACTGAAATTGAGATAACTGGCATCTGCATGACCAGCATCAGAGAAAAAATTGTCCAGGCATTCCATAAAAGCGGATATGAAAACGCCAAAATTTATTTTCATATCACCCGTGGTTCGCAAATACGAAACCATCTCCCTTCCAAGGATATAAAACCGAATTTTTTTCTGACCGTCGAATCGCTCAAAGACAAGCCGGAGGAAAAGATACATGGAATTAAGGTAAGTACTTATCCGGATTTGAGATGGAAACGGTGCGATATCAAGTCCTTGAATCTGCTGCCCAACATTATGGCGAGGATGGATGCGGATCGTAAGGGCTGCTATGAGGCGATTTTGGTCAATGACGCCGGGCAGATTACCGAGGGCGCCGGCAGCGCCTTTTTTGCCGTGGATGCAAAACGAAAGGCATTGATTACCCGCCCGCTGGGACCGGAGATTCTGCCGTCGATTACCCGCTGCCATGTTATCGAAGTAGCGGAGCAATCCGGGCTGTCCGTCGTGGAAGAAGCCATCACCCCCGCTCAGGCGGCGATAATGGATGAATTGATTATGGCAGTTACCACCAAAGACATCGTTCCAATTACGGTTTTTGACGGATGCACGATCGGCAGCGGCACATGCGGCAAACATACCGCCGCCCTGATTGAGAATTTCAAACGGCACACCGTCTAATTGAAACGGCAGACCGATGGATAAAATGGACTATCTTGGCCAACTGGACGAAGCGGCGGCGATAACCGATCGGACGCTGCGCCGGATTTTTGACGACCAGACAGAAATTCCATCGCGGCTCAAAGAAGCGATGGAGTACATGGTCTTAAGTCCCGGCAAGAAAATCCGCTCCGCCATGGTCCTATGGTGCTGCCGTCTGGCAGGCGGGCAAATCACCGAAGAATCCCGCATCGGGGCAGCGGCAATAGAAATGGTTCATACCTATTCCCTGATTCACGATGACCTTCCGGCGATGGATGACGATGATATGCGCCGAGGGCGGCCGAGCTGTCATAAACAGTTTGATGAGGCGACCGCAATTCTGGCCGGCGACGGTCTGCTGACACTGGCGTTTGAGGTCTTATCCCGCTATGTCCGTGATGCAGCCGTTTGTGTCAGGATGATACGCACGCTGGCTGAGGCGGCGGGACCAGCGGGGATGATCGCCGGGCAAATGGCTGATTTGGAGGCAGAGCACACCGGCGGCTCGATGGAGCTGCTGCGGTCGATTCATATCCGCAAGACCGCCCAGATGTTTGCCGCTGCAGCCGCACTGGGCGCGGTTGCCGGCAATGCCAATGACGCCCAGCTTCAGTCGCTGTTGACATACGGCATCAAGCTGGGGCTGAGTTTTCAGATTGCCGACGATATTCTGGATGTATCGGCTTGCAGCGGACAACTGGGTAAAACCGCCGGCAAGGATGTCGCCGCGGGCAAACTGACTTATCCCGCACTGGTCGGGCTTGACCAATCGCGGCAGATTGCCCGCCAACTGACAGATCAGGCGCTGTCGGCGCTGCAATCCTTTGGCGACCAGGCGGATATACTGCGTTATCTGGCAAGCCAGTTAATAGAAAGGAACAAATGATTCCAAGGAGAACCGATTCAATGATAGTCTCAAGACGATGGTTCACAGTAATAACGGCAGTCGTACTGATTGGACTGGCAGGCGGCTGTGCAAAACAGCAATCTCCGGTGGTCTTTGCGGTTGCAGCGGATGTGCAGTACTGCGACAAAGACACTGTCGGCAGTCGGCATTACCGGCAGAGCCTGGCGGGACTGCAGCGGTTTGTTGAAAGCGTCAATCAGCGGGCGGATGTCGATTTTGCTATTGAACTGGGTGATATCATCGATGGCGGCCAAAAGGCCGCAAAAGAACTCGAACAGATTCTGGCTGTCTATGCCGGACTCCGCTGTCCGCGTTATTATGTGATGGGCAATCACGAATTTGTTGGACTGGATCGGACAGCCGTGCTGTCGATGATAGGTTTGGAAAAAGGGTATTACCGTTTTGATAAGCAAAGCGTTCGGTTTATTGTGCTGGACACCGTAGAATTGGAGAATGCCGACACTGCATCGAAACAATTGGACTGGCTCAATGGGCAGTTGACCGACGCCTGCAAAAAAAAATTAAGCGTAATTGTGTTAGGACATTATCCGATCACACCGCCGGTTGAAAAAAGAATCGCCAAAAACGCTGACGCTGTCCGGGACATACTGAACCGTTACGGCTGTGTTCGTGCCTATGTCTGCGGACATAATCATGCCGGCGGATATCTTCACGACAAGGGAATTCATTACCTGACACTGCCTGCAATGGTTGATGATCCGAACGCCGATACCTGGGCGATGATGACGCTGTGGCCGGATCGGCTGGATATTACCGGATACGGCAATGTGAAAAATCAAACCCTGATGTTTGACAAATAACCGGAAATCAAAAATCGTTTGCATACCAAGGTCGATCAGGGTACAATGAAATCGAACAATCGTTATATTAGTTGAGATAGTGTGACAACATTACTAAATAAAATCAATAGTCCCAAAGATCTCAATCTGCTTTCGCTGGAAGAAAAGGTCGCTCTTGCCGATGAAGTTCGCGGGCGGATTACCGAGGTTGTCAGCCGCACCGGCGGCCATCTGGCGAGCAATCTGGGCGTCGTTGAAATGACCATTGCGCTGCATTCGGTATTCGATTTTGCTCGCGACCGCCTGCTGTGGGATGTGGGTCACCAGTGCTATGCGCACAAAATTCTGACCGGCCGCAAAGAGCAATTTGATAATCTCCGTCAGGAAAGAGGCATTAGCGGTTTTCCTAATCCGCAGGAAAGTCCTTATGATGTATTTTCAGTAGGCCATGCAGGTACGGCCATTTCGACGGCGCTGGGAATGGCAATAGGAGCTCAGATGCGGCATTCGGATGAAAAGATTGTCGCCTTGGTCGGCGACGCCAGCATCGTTAACGGACTGTCCTTTGAGGCGCTCAATAATATAGGGCTTTGCAGGCGGCAGCTTCTGGTGGTGCTCAACGACAATTCGATGGCAATTGATGTGTCACAGGGGTCTGTTGCCCGTTTTCTGGCGGGCGTTCGGCTCAGCCACACTTACGAAGACATACGCAAAACGACCAACCGCATATTGGACCATCTGCCGCTAATTGGAAAGTCTATGGAAGGAGCGCTGGAGAACTTTAAAAAGACGCTGCGTATGGCGATATCTCCCAGCCGGCTTTTCGAGAGCCTCAATATTCCGTATTTTGGCCCCGTGGATGGACACGATATCGGCTCGCTAATCAGTCTGTTCAATGCGCTCAAAGAACTGCACAGCCCCGCCATTTTGCATGTCTATACCAAAAAAGGCAAGGGCTTCAGCCCTGCCGACGACAATCCGAGAAAATATCACAGCACAGGACCGTTTGAGCTTAACGGCGAATCGGGCGTCAGCGTCAAGGGCGGACGGTCATTTACCGAAGCGTTTGGCGATGCGATAGCCGACCTGGGCGCCGCCGACAGCCGCGTCGTTGCCATTACCGCAGCGATGGCCGACGGCACTGGTCTGGCCAAATTCCGAAAAACATTTCCCGACCGCTATATTGATGTGGGGATTGCCGAAAGCGTCGCAGTGGACATTGCCGCCGGCCTTGCCAAAGATGGATTTAAGCCGTTTGTATGCATTTACTCGACCTTTTTGCAGCGGGCAATCGACCAGATTTTCCAGGAAGCCTCACTGCAAAATCTGCCGGTTGTGTTTTGTATTGACCGTGCCGGCGTCGTCGGCAGTGACGGCCCGACCCACCACGGACTGATGGATATCGGATACCTGCGTCTGTTTCCTAATATTGAAGTGCTGTGTCCGGCCGATGAAGCGGACCTGCGCCAAGCGTTGCGGTATGCCGCCGATTCGGCCAATCCGGTCGCCATTCGATACCCCAAAGACGATGTTGCCCCCCGCGGCTTGAACCCCTGCCTTGGACAGCCGTATCGCCGCGGCCAAAGCATCCTGATTCGGGAGGGCAAAGATGTCGCCCTTGTCGCCGTAGGCTCGCTGCTGAGCGAGGCAATGGCCGCTGCAGACATTCTTGGCAATGATGGTATTGCAGCCGCCGTCATCAACGCCCGTTTTGCCAAGCCGGTCGATGAAGCGATTGTCCGTCTTTTGGCGAACGGCACAACAGTTGTGGTCATTGAAGACCATGCCCTGATGGGCGGCGTCGGTTCGGCGATTTTGGAGCAGGCGGCCAAAGCCGCCGCAGGCTGCCGCCCGATAGGCCGGTGCATTCTGCTGGCAGCCCCCGACCAGTTCATCGCTGCCGCTCAACGAAACAGGCAGCTTGAATGGATGGGATTGACTGCCTCTCAAATCGCCCAGTCCGTTCGGGCCGCCGTCTGCACAACAACACAACCAAAATAAAACAGGATGAATTGCTCATGACACGTAGCCGGATAAGAGCGGGCATAATCGCGGGATTCTGTATGACCGCCCAGGCCTGTGCGGCAGAATCGCTGAATCAATCCGCGCAAACCTTTTATACGCACTTTTTTGTGTCCGGCGGGCCGATTGTCTGGTTTGTGGAACTGCCGATGTCGATTGCCGCACTGTATCTGATTTTGGATTTGAGCATACGGCTGCGGCGCAGTCGCCTGCTGCCTTGCGGTATCGCTGCCGAAATCGCAACGGCCGCCGCCCGCTATGGAGTCCAATCGCTTCCTTCCCGATTTGGCAAAAGACATGATTTTGTCAGTCTGGCAATCTGCGTTGCGGTCAGTAAGACCGCAGGCTTGCGGTCGGACTGGCATCATACCAGCCAGATTGCGGCTGAATCCATTCAGGAAAAAGCCTTTGCTTTGACCCGCCGCGCCGAATGGTGCAATCTGCTGGGCAATGTCGCCCCAATGGTGGGGTTGTTCGGTACCGTTTATGGGATGATTGAAGCGTTTAATATCCTGGGGATTTCGTCCGGCCAACCGAAGTCCGAGTCGCTGGCGCTGGCGATTTCCGTAGCGCTGGTTACCACATTCTGGGGATTGCTCATTGCGATTCCTTCATTGTTTTTTCACGGTGTTTTTCGCAGCCGGGTGGAAAGCCTTGCCTCTGAAGCGGCGGTCGAAACCGAATCCCTGCTGGAAAAATTCAGCCGTTTTCCATTGACTTCCGCCGCCGACGCCTCGCCAGTGCCGCTGGATGACATCACGGCAGCAAAACAAAAAATCAGGGACAGACGCATTATTTCCGCGGAGAAAGTACGATGAAAGGTCTCTGCCGGATCAGGCCGGCATCGGCATCATTCGATATGACCCCGGTTATCGATGTGGTCTTTTTGCTGATTATTTTTTTTATGCTGGTCTTTCAATTCAAGACCGCCCAGCAGTTCGACGTTGCCCTGCCGGACAAAATCAGCTCGGCACAACCCGACTCGGCCGCTCTGGCTGAAGCCATCACGCTAACCGTTATGCGAAAGGATAGCCATATCTGCTACGCCGTCGGTTCGGAAATTTTGCCGGGACAGGACAAGGAACTGCTCAAACGAATGATGATTTCGGCTATCAACAGCCGCTCACATACAGACCCCACCGCATCCGCTGCGGTCAACTTACGCTGTGATAAGACCGTTTCTTACGGCGATGTGCGTCCGGCGATCGAGGCGCTGGCACAAAGCGCCGCAGGCCGGGTGGTCTGGACGGTACTGCCGGACTAAAATCGCCAGCAGCCGAACAGACATTTATTTGTCCCGGATAACCCGTGAAGGACCGCGGTTGTCGTATGGCATTTTGACCCCCCCCGAAGGCGTCTGCTCGATATTGGTTGGCCGATGCGCCGGGATTTGCGGCAGCAGCTTATCATCCATGCGAACTCGCCGGCAGACGCTGCCTATGGCCGCATCCGAGACAACCCCCTGCGAAATTGCGGCGTAGGATATCTTGGGCAGCACTTTGGTAATTTTCAGCGCTGCAACTTGCTGTTCCTGCTTGCCCAGCGAGGCGCCGGTCTCCGGATCGATAATATCCTGTCCGGTCTTCCAAATTTCAAACTGGTCGCCTTCCTTGAACTGTTTGCCGCCGCGGCTCAAAATCACCGCACCCGACGGCATTACCGCTGCAATACGCACCGGATACAGCGAATCATAAACCGCATCGGCAATCTGTGCTGCCGCCTTTTCAAGCAATTTCTGCTGAAGCTCCTTATAGTCGATATCGTCGGACTCCCATTTGTCCGCCAGCGCCTTAACCTGTTCATCTTCGAGTTTGAAGCGGAACTGATCGGCAAAGGCAACCTGCCGCGTAGGACTCACAATTACCTTATATTCCATCTCCACATACGCCCGAAATTCCCGCGAGGAAACACCAATCGCCGGATTGGTTTCTTCTTCGACCAGCAATTCCGCCTGCGGAATGGAACCAACCAGCATATAATCGGCGCCCAAGACTTCGCCCAGCCGCACCTTTTCGGACAGCGGTGCATCATCGGACGCCAGAATCTTCTTTTCCTTCAATATCGCTGTTTGTGTGTCCCTGTCCAGCACGGTAAATTTCTCGTTCTGTGCCAGCATCGCCGACAGCAGCCGGGCGACCTGTTCACTGAGCCGCTCAGGACTGACCGCCGTCGTTCCAAATTGATAACTGGCCGCCGTCGCGTCAAACGGCATGACCGCCAGCCGAACCTTCTTGGTATCCAGAGGGCTTTGGTAATCATACACCCAGACCTTCAGCGATACTTCATACAGGTCGGGACTGATTTCCTTTTCCTCAACCACCTCAAAGGACTTGACCAGCCCCTGCGCCTCGGTCAGCGCCAGCGTGCCGGCCGTATCGGCGGAAATGTTCTCAATGTCAATCTTCCTGCTGCCCGTGTAGGGGTCATAAATCGAATCATAACTGCCGGTCTTGATATCCACTGTCGCAATTGTGCTGGACACCTTGACACCCTGCACCTGGCAGACCGCCTGATACAGGGCATTTTGTATCGCCTTGTCGCGAGTTGCGCCGCGGCCCCTGCTTTGCGTCTCTACCGCGTGGTCAGCGGCCATCGCCGCACCGCACCACATACAAATACTCAACAACCATAACATCTTTTTCATAAACCTCTCCTTGTCCGATTATCGGACAATTGATTCGTATTTCTTAGACAAGAGAAACCACAGATTACGCAGATTTCACAGATTGTCATTCTGAGGCGAAGCCAAAGAATCCCTTTCTTATTCTTGTGTTCCTGGGTTCTTATGTTCTTGAGTCCCGTCTTCGGCCATATCACCACGGCGTCATTTTCTTATCGCCGCGTTTGCCGACCACCTTTTCATTTTGCCAAAAAACCGTGCCGGATGCGATTTGTACCACGCGAAGCTGGAAATAATACTCGACCTGCTGAATATTCTTGTCATAGCGGATATTGCGCTGATAAATCTTGCCCGATATGCTCAATTCCGGCGCGACAATCTGGCCTTTGCCCGGCATGGTATCGCCCTTAAATTCTTCAGCCTTTTCCGTATCACGAAGGTCGCGCATCTGATAAATCATCTGGTCGGGAGCGCCCTGGCCGCCCACTGCCGCAGTCATCACGACCTGGCCGCTGTTGCCCAATTCCTGCTCCACCTTGAACATCAACTGATCGGTATCAATACGCTGCATCGTGTCGTTGATAATTCTGCCGGTGGCAACCACATATCGGCTGCCGTCGGCTTTCTGAAATGTTCCTTTGGATATCATCGATTGTACCATTTCTGATGCGGCAACATCAAAATCCCGATAATCCAATTCAAGAACGGGCTTGCCCTCGTCGTTGGCGACGTCAATATTTTTCGTCGGGGCGGTACAGCCGCAGTACAAACATACACACGCCGCAATTAGTCCTGTCGATATCAATTTATTCATTGTCTTTCTCCAAAAAAATTTGATTAATCTCCTCATCACAGCGAGGAGCGGTTATTTATCCATTCCTTTTACCGTGCGGGTATTGATGCGGAAGTCCGATGCGGCCATCGTTGTCGCGGTTACCTTGAAACGGTATTCGGATTTGGGAGGCACGGACACGATTTCCCATTTGCTGGTAACCGAATCAATCAGCATCCCGTTGGCATCCAGCCATTCGGGACGATACTCAAACCGTTTCTTGGACATCGACTCATTAAATCCGCCGACCTGCACTTCCAAAAATCCTTCCGGCGTACGGACTTCTTTAATCTCATTGACCACAATGCCCTCGCCAATTAGAAAACTCACAAATTCGCTGATGGGACGAATAATAACATTATTGCCCAATGAATCGCTGCGAACGCCCACCGCTGTATTGACACGCTTGTCATACGGCTTATAACAGCCCGCGGCCACCGCAATCAAACACAGTACAATTATTCCATTTTTCATAATCAACGCCCCTTTCAGTAATATGTTAATAGGCAAATATCTCAATCACCGGCTCTTGCACCAGCGACACTATTTTAATATATACGATGGCATATCTGCAAGCAGGAAGTAAAATCTCGCGCGACCAGCCCTGGCCGGTTCCAATCCGCAACCTGCCGTCGGAAGGCATTTCGACTGCGGCACACTGAAACTGGTCCGGCAAAGCCGACCAGATACGGACATCGGCGGCCGTTGTGGCAAAACTGTACAGCGCCAGTAAAATCGCGCCTGTTTGAGCATTGCTGTCGTTTTGATGGAGCAAAACAGCCTGGCCGGCCGTCTTAACCGTAGTTGCCAAAATCGCCCGCGTAAGAATCCACGGATATTCACCTGAAAACTCCGTTTGTATAACTCGTTCCATATCTCCGACCGACTCGGTATCAACAGTTTGTGAGTCGCTCTGAATTGTAAGACGCTGGCAGGCCGGCCAACGTTTCACTAATTTCGGTAATGCAATGCCGGCATAATATACATCGCCTGTGAACAAAAACAGCGGCAAATCAATCCGATATTCCTCTTTAATAGGACCTACGCCATTTTCAAAAAACACCCATATTTTGGAGGACGTATTGGTTATCGGATTGCCAATTGATTCTAACTCCTTTTGGACATAGGAGTTGTCCGGCATCATCCCGGCACTTTCCTTGAGCAGATATTCTGCCTTAGCATGATCGCCGATAATGGTAAAAAAGACACCCGCAAGGTATGTAGAGAATGGATTTACAAAGTCCGGATACGCCTGAAAATCATATAAATTAGGATAGGATTCCTTGATTTTACTTTGAAATTCTGGATTTTCGGTCGTCTTTTGATAGTCAACCTGATTATTGGCCTGCTGTTTTGCGAGGGCTTCTTTGCGTTTTTCAATCTCGGCATTAAACTTCTCTTTGGCACGGGTCTGCCTGTCCAACGCCCGGTTAAACTCCACCCTTGCCAGATCGTCTTTACCCAAGGCAATAAAATTGAGCGCCTTGTAGGTGTTTATCATAGTTCCATCATAAACCCAGCCTTTATAAGGAATTATATTGTCATTGACCAGCGTTGAGCCAACGGTGTCCAGTTCTCGGCTGGTGGTATCAAAATATTTGAGCATCTCTTCGGCACGGTCAAACCACAGATTGCTTTGTTCATAATCCTTGAGCGACCGCAGGCAGGCGGCCGTCTGCAATGCCCACAGCAGGTTATTGCCCGACGCTTGGGTGTTATTGTCTAATCTATCTTGAGCATATTCAAGGGCTTGCGTAAAATCTCCCTGCTGGTAATAACCATTGAACTCGCCAAGCTGTTTTTGCGGGGTATTGCAGCCGGCCAGCGCCGCGATAACCACAACGAGCACAGTCAAAGAAACATTCGAGCCAGACTTATCCGTTGCCGCCCGACTCAGACTACCCACACTATATTGTACCAGCCGCTTCATAGACGCCGAGTATAATCGTTATCCCAATTTTCTCAAGAATTAATAGTATAGACGAATCGGTCTGCGATAAAGTTTCAAATTTACCTCATTTGCCCAGCTAAAAAAACTCCCGCATATCACGATTGTCCTATGCGGGAGTTTGCATTTACAGTTCAGCCTGCCGCTATTCAATAGGCGCCTTATGGTCTAAAAAGCCTTCCAGTTTTCTGGCGCGAACCGGATGCTGCAATTTGCGAATCGCTTTGGCCTCGACCTGGCGGACACGCTCGCGGGTCACCTTGAAAATGCGTCCAACTTCTTCGAGCGTATAAGTATATCCATCGCCGATGCCGTACCGCAACTTGATGATTTCACGTTCGCGATACGTCAGCGTTTTGAGCACTTCGTCGATTCGCTCCTTGAGCATTTCCTGTGCCGCCGACTGCACAGGCGACTCGGCGCCCTCATCTTCGATGAAATCGCCGAAATAACTGTCTTCACTGTCGCCAATAGGGCGGTCCAGACTGAACGGGTGCTTGCTGATTTTCATCACGCGCCGCACTTCGGTCAGCGGCATCTCGGCCATTTCGGCAATCTCTTCGACCGTCGGCTCACGTCCGAGTTCCTGCATCAGATTTTTACTGACGTTGCGCAATTTGCTCATTGTCTCAATCATGTGCACCGGAATTCGAATCGTCCGGGCGTGATCGGCGATGGCGCGGGTTATCGCCTGGCGAATCCACCATGTCGCGTAAGTACTGAATTTATACCCGCGGCGGTATTCATATTTATCGACCGCCCGCATCAGGCCGGTATTGCCTTCCTGAATAATATCCAGAAAACTCAAACCTCGATTGCGGTATTTTTTAGCGATTGAAACCACCAGCCGCAGATTGCCCCCGGAAAGTTCCCGCTTGGCCTGTTCATATTGAGCATACACCGCCTCCATCGAACGCAGCCGTTTATCGAGCTGCCGAGGCGTCTCCAGCGCCAGCTCCTGTAAGCCTTGCAATTCCTGCTTCATCGCCTCAATATCTTCGCTGTTATACTCCCGGCTGGGGCCGGCAGCGATGGTCTGCTCAAGCTGGTGCATTTTACGCTGAATGCCCTGCATCTTTTTCATCATCGGCTGAATGCGGCTGGTACGCAGCCCCAGCTCTTCCAGCAGCGTCGCCACTTTGCGGCGGTTGCGATGGATTTGCTTGAGCGGATGGCGCGCATGCTCAATATCCGGCGCCTGGAGTGATTGTGCAAAATACTCCGCGTTGCGGTCCAGCAGCCGCGTTACCGTCGTCAAATTCAGAGGCATCCGGTTTTTCAAACCCGTCCGCGCCGGCATTTCTGTCGTGCCCATTTTCATCGTCCGGTCAAACGGCAGCGCCCCGTCATCAACCTGCTGGAGAATCTCCACCGCGGTTCTGGCGCAATAATCGCTTTCAAGAACCTTGCGGCGAAAAGCCATACGCGTCAATTCAATCTTTTTAGCAAGACTGATTTCCTGCTCGCGCGTCAGCAGCGGAATCTCGCCCATCTGCGTCAGATACATCCGCACCGGGTCGTCAATCTTGCGGCCTTCGGCTTCCGTCAGTTCCTCTTCGAGCGTCAAGTCTTCGGCGGGAACTTCTTCCTCTTCAAAATGCTCCGGCTCTTCAAATTCGTCCTTGACGCGAGGCACTTTCCTGGCATCCGCTTCATCCAGCAATTGAATGCCTATCTCGTCAAGCGTCATCAGCAGCCCATCCAGCCGAGTGGGACTAATCACCTCGTCAGGCAGATCGTCATTGAGCTCCTCGTAGGTCAAATAGCCCTTTTGCTTACCTTTGGCGATAATCGCCTCGATAGCCTTGGCAATTCGCTGTTCGACAACTTCATCCGACTCGGCAGGCAAATCCACAGGCAACGGCGGAAGCGGTTCCATATCGGGACCCGCAGCAAATTCTTTCTCGTCGGAGTCAAACTCCAGCGGAACAACCGGAATATCATTCAACTCATCTTTATCTTTTTTCTTATGCGTCATATCCTGCCTTTTGTCCTTGTCCTGTTGCAAAACCAACTGCAACCTATTTTTCCAATCCGCTTTCTGTCCATTTGTCTATCTATTATTTCCGGTTTTTACCATACCGTACACAAATCCGACGCGATTACATCGCACCGGGACTTCGCAAATTACTCTTGCGCTGCTTGAGCATGTCCTGCACCTGCCGCAGGCTTTCCGTGTCGTCATCCCGCAGCAACTGCCGTACCTGCCGGCGGCGGTCTTCCAGAATCTGATGCTCAATCACATCCATCGCCTTGTCTAAAATCACCGCCGCATTGTCCTTGTCTGAAGACCGCTGCTCCAACTCGAGCAACTTTTGAGCCGACTGCGGTTCTTCAATCTGGCCGAGCAGTCCAGACAAGGTCATCTGACCGCCCGCCTGCAGCAGCGAAAACACCGCTTCGGCTATCGGCTTCAACTCCGCTGCGAAACTATCGGCGGCAATCCGATCCTCGATGCGTCCGTATAACGCCGGCTCCCGCAACAAGGCTTCAAGCACTTCACTTTGCGCCTGATAGAGCAAATCACCTTGATTAGACGCTTGAGCCGCCGTCGAATTTTCCGTTTTCTGACCGGACATCTTGATTCGCACCAATTTGTCCAGTTCCCGTTCGACTTTGCCCAGCGAGATACCTACCAATTCGCTGAGTTTGCCTGTCAAAACCGCCCGGCTCATGCCGTCAATATGGCCGGCCGCAATTGCCGAGGCAATAAGCCCTAAAAACCGATCAATAATCTGGGCTTTTTCAGAAACCGGCGCATCCGGCGACAGCCCTGCCGTCATCGATTTCCAGGCATAATCCACCACATCGACTGACTTGGACAGCACCTGGCGAAAAGCCTCAGCGCCAGCCTGTATCAAATAACCACACGGGTCTTTGCCCTCCGGCACGAACGCCAGACGCAAGTCCAGTTTTTCCGTCAGACACACCTCCACCGCCCGTTGAGCGGCGGCCATACCCGCGACATCACTGTCAAAGACCAATATCACACGCCGACCGTACCGTTTCAAAATCCGCGCGTGGCCGGCCGTAAAGCTCGTACCCAATGCCGCAACCACATTGGTAACGCCATACTGATGCGACATCATCACATCCGTATAGCCTTCCACGACGACCGCCGTGCCTTCTTCCGATATCGTCTGGCGAGCCTTATCCAGCCCGTACAGCGAATGGCTCTTATCGAACAGCGCTGTGGCAGGCGAATTCATATATTTAGCCGGGTCATCGCCCAGCGTTCGGCCGCCAAAACCGATCACCCGCCCTGTCGCATCCACAATCGGAAACATCAGCCGATTGCGAAACTTATCGTAACATCCGTTTTCTTTCTCGACCGCAAAACCCGCCCCAATCAACATCTTGGGGCCGATATTAGCCGTCCGTGCCTTCTGGCAAAAATCATCCCAGCTATCCATTGCCAGACCCAGCCGCCATGTCTTAGCCGATTCTATCGAAATCTTCCGCTGTTCCAGATACTGACGACCGATCGCACCCTTGGCTTCATCCCATAAATTTGCCGACCATAGATTGGCTGCCCAATCATTAAACTTGGCCAGACGGCCCGCATCCAAATCTTCCGGCGAACTGGCGGGTCTTTTTTCTTTTTCCAGACGGATTCCAGCCCGGTTGGCCAGCCGTTCAAGAGCCTGAACAAACGTCAAGCCCTCTTTCATTTGGACAAATTTCACCACATCACCGCCGGCGCTGCACGCAAAACACTTAAATATCTGCTTAGCCGGATTCACATACATACTTGGCCTGTGGTCCGTATGAAAGGGACACAACCCCACCAGCTCTTTGCCCTTTTTCGTAAGGCTCAGATGCTCCGATATGACATCGACAATATCGTTTGCCTGCTGGATTCGGCTGATCAGACTGATATCGTATTTACCTGCCAAATCCACTCCGTATGACGAGTTCCATTATCTATATTAGGCAAAATAGCCCGTTTGATACTTTTACTACTTATCTATCCGCTTGTATGGACAAAACGCGACCGCCCATAAATTATAAATGAAAAGTCAGCCACATAAAAAATGAAGCGGATATTAAAGTATATGCGGAATATCCAAAAAGTCAAATCAGAAAGAAATTAATCTATTTTTAACACAAAAAATAATCTTTTTTTGCAATATAGACACGTGGCATATTGAACTTTTTCCAAGATTTATGGAATTCGGCGATCGCTTAGAGCCTGCAATTGTGCGATGGTTAGCGTGTCCAATCGGTCAATTACCTCGTCGGCAATCGGCAGCAATTGCTGTCTCGGATAGGTATTGGTAACCCCAATCCGGTGCATGCCGGCAGACCTGGCCGCCTGAAGCCCCCAGACAGAATCCTCAATGACCGCGCACTCATGGGCCTTGATGTCCGAACCGATTTTTTGATTGAGCTTGGACAATGCCAAAAGATACCCTTGCGGGTCGGGTTTGCCTTTTTCCACATCCTCGGCGGTTACTATCACCTGGAAAGCGTTGCCGAAGCCGGAATGCTCCAGCATGATGCGGATATCTTCCCGAATCGCACCCGAACAGATTGCCAGCGGGATATGCGCATCAACCAGCATCTCGACGAACTCTTCCACGCCGTCAATAATCGGCGCATCGGTACGGGCAAGAGCGTGAAAATTGGCGCTCTTAAGCTCCATTAATTGGCGGATGTCCTCCTGACTCCAGTTCATCTGGTAATCGCGATTGACCGCAAGCACATTTTCCAGGTCGGTATAGCCGAGATATTTTTGCCAATGCACATCCTTGGGCACATGCAGCCCGCGCGTCCCAAACGCCATATTCAGTGCATTATAATGCAGCGTCTCAGAATCGGCCACCACACCGTCAAAATCAAATATCACCGCTTTGAGCATAGACCACCCTATGAGTTATAACTGTTTATCTATTGCTGTTATTTTCAGAAGTCAGACCAACAGGAAGATAATGTTGCTACTGATTTTCCTGTCCGCATTTTGAAAGAATTTGCTGAATTTGTCCTTTTAACTTTGGCAAATCGGTACTAATCACCGACCAGACGAGTTAATAGTTGACACCAAAATAACCATGAATCAATTTGTTCCGCATTCCGGCAATCTTGCGCCAAGAGACTTGCAGATATTTCTCTTTGACAGAATCCGAGATATTTATAACTGCTTCTCAAATGACTTCCAGACTTCGCACAAACGCCCTTTTACGAGTTTCGTCGGCGACAAATTGCTCAAAATTCACCGTTGAAGACTCTCCGGTCAGATAATCTATTTCCCGCAGAATATGCATCAGATACGGCTTACAGGCTTTCATACCGAATCTCCTTCTGGATATAGGGCATAATGTGCGGGCTGATTTGTTCCGGCGTCAGAAGGTCAACTTTGGTATGCAAGAGGTCTTCCAGATAAAAATTCAGACCCATAAAATTATCAAAAGACAACCGCCCATCATCAAAAAAAACCAATAAATCAATATCCGAATCCTGCTGCTGCTGTCCACGCACAACAGAACCAAAGAATCCGATTTTGCTGACTCCATATTGTCGAATGGCCTGGCGGTTATCCAAAATCCGCCGCCGCGCTTCTTCAAATCCCATAATAGTCCCTTTCACAAATCCCGGCCGGGCAAATAAAAAACCCCAGCATTCGCACGCCGGGGCTTTATTATACACGCCTTGCAATCCTCACCGCAACCAAATTATCCCAGTTCCGGAACCGGACCGGCAATTACATCATACTCCATGAAGGAGGACTTGTCGCCGCCGCAGACCTCCGCCGCCATCGCCTTAATCTGATGAGCGTTGCGTGTAATCCAGCGGCGAGCGATGATCGCCTTGCGCTGGGTCATCGGGATTTTCTTGGTCGTCTCGGTCTGTCCGCCGTCGGCAACGGATGCCATCATTTCAACCTTGCTGGACGCCTGATCGCAGTACAAATACCCAATAATCAAGGCAATCGCGATATCGACCATCGGCCGACCGTACAGGTCCATATAATCCACGCCGGCCTCTTTGACATAAGCGATGCAGCGATTCAATTCCTGCCTCCCCTGGTTGAGAATCTCGACCAAATCCTTGACCGAATCGGCATACGGCATCGCCGCCAGTTCGTCCAGATATTTCTCGCACGCCCCGCCGCAGACGCCGCGAACCGCCGCGACCACCTGCAACTGGCTGGTGCCTTCATAAATCGTCGTGATACGGGCGTCGCGCGCCAGCCGTTCGCTGGCATAATCCCGCATGTAGCCGCTGCCGCCCAGCACCTGAATCGCATCGTAAGTCACACGGTTGCTCATCTCGGAACAGTAGTATTTGCTCATCGGCGTCAGCATCGCAGCCAGCCGTTTGAATTTCTTGAGCTGCTGTTTGGCTTCCTTGACCGCTTCCGGCGAGGCAACCCCGCCTTCGGCAATTTTGGCCAATCCCAACTCCACATCCACCACACGGCTGGTTTCATACAGCAATGTTCGGCCGGCTTCCACATCCATCTTCATCTTGATCACCAAATCGCGTACTGCCGGTAGCCGTTCGATCGGCCCGCCAAACTGTTCACGGCTGTGGGCATAATCCCGAGCAATCCGGTACGCCGCCTCGCCGATACCCATCGATTGGCCTGCAATCCCGATACGGGCGCCGTTCATCAGACTCATCACGTAGGTTACCAGTCCGCGCTGGCGTTCGCCGATAATCTGGCACGGTGTATTATCAAAAAACAATTCGCATGTCGGCGAGCCGTGAATACCCAGCTTGTCTTCCAGACGGCGCACCGTAACCGTCGGTCCGCGGTCGCAGACAAACAGGCTCAATCCCAAGCCGCCGCTGCGGTCGGCTTCACTGCGGGCCAGCACCAGCAGTACTTCGCCGCAGCCGTTGGTGATAAACCGCTTGACGCCGTGCAGGTACCACTGGCCGCTGTCATCCTGGAACGCACGCAATTTGACCGACTGCAAGTCCGAACCGGCGTCCGGCTCCGTCAGCACCATCGCGCCGGTTACCTTGCCCGATGAAAAATCATGCAGATACCGCTGCTTGATATCCTCATCAGCAAAAAAGTTAATTGTCTCGGCAATGCCCTGCAAGCCGAAGATATTCATCAGCGACGCATCGGCACGCGACACAATCTCAATCGCAACCGAATACGCCAGATTCGGGAAATTCAACCCGCCAAACCGATGCGGCAGCGTAAAGCCCATCACATCGGCTTTAGCCAGCGCCTCCAGCGACTCGGCAATCCCTTTGGCGTAGCTGACCGAGCCGTCCGGATTGAGCGTATTGCCTTCGCGGTCGATGCTTTCGCTGCGCGGCGCAATGAAGTCCCCGCTCAGTTGTCCGATGGAATCCAGCACCATCTCATAATTCTTGACCGCCTCCTCGGCATTGGCCGGGGCAATATCGTATTGGCCGGCAAACCGGAAACCTTCTTCCGCATAGTTGGCCGAGCCGGCAAAATCAAAATGCTTAAAAAGGAACTGGATATCCTCGTTATCTCTGAAAAAATTAGCCATTATCATCTTCCTTGTATAGTATGCGTGTTGTCCGAATGACGCCGGACTGGCTTACGCTTTTTCCTTTACCGTCTTTTCTTTGAGCGACTTAATCATCATCGGCACCACTTGATTCAAATCCCCCACAATCTTGTAATGGGCGATATGGAATATCGGCGCCGAGGGGTCGTTGTTAATCGCGATAATTTTCTGACTGCCCGACATGCCCGCCTGATGCTGAATCGCCCCGCTGATGCCGATAGCGACATACAGAATCGGTCGCACGGTCGTACCGGTCTGGCCAATCTGGTGGTCGCGGTCGATATAGCCCAAATCCACCGCCGCACGGGTCGCTCCCGGAGATGCCCCCAGGCAATGCGCCAAATCCCAGACAAGTTTGAAATTATCCTTGCTGCCCACGCCGGCGCCGCCAGCAACAATAATACGCGACGCCTTCAGATTGACCTTTTTGGCCTGCATCTGTTCGCACAGCAGTTCAACCGCCAAATCAGCTTGGGAAATCGACGCCTTTTCAACAATAATCTGAGCCTTACGCCGTCCATCGGCAACCGGCATCGGCATCACGCCTTCGCGAACCGTCGCCATTTGCGGCCATCGGTCAAAATTAATAATCGTCGCGATAATGTTGCCGCCGAATGCCGGACGAATCTGAAACAGCAGATTCTCAAACACTTCGCCGCTCTTTTTATTTTCGTGTGAGCCGATCTGCAAATCCGTGCAGTCGGCCGTCAAGCCCGCCTTCATCGCGCTGGCAATACGCGGCGCAAGGTCGCGCCCTGTCGGCGTCGCACCATACAGCACAATCTGCGGTTTGTATTTATGAATCAGATCATCGATCACCTTAGAGTAGCTGCTGACCTGATAATGTTCCAGCAGCGGGTGTTCAACCAGATACACCTTGTCGGCGCCGAAATGCCCCAGCCGTTCGGCCTGTTCCTTGACCCGGTCGCCCAACAGGACGGCACCCAGTTTGACCTTCAGCGTATCGGCCAGTTCTCTGGCTTTGCTGAGCAGTTCCAGCGATGTGTCCTCGAGTTTGCCGTGATGCTGTTCGGCAAAAACCCACACATCTCCCTGTTTATTGACTTCTATCATCGTCTATATCCTTAATTATATCTTATAGTAGTATGGGTTTATCCGAGTGTATGGTCCACAATCAGTTCGTGTACCATCGTATCAATGGCAGCCTGCGTCGGCTCAACGCTCTTGCTTTCCTTGGCAGTCAGCACCACGCTCTGAATCCGGTGCACTTTGGTCGGCGAACCATCACGCCCGCACCACTGCATATCCGCACCCAGAAAATCCAAATCCCACTGCTCAATCAGCAGTCCTTTCTGTTTGAGTTGCTCGCAAGCCGTTTTAGCCATTTCCTTGACCTGTTCATCGGATGCCTGGGGGTTCTCCTTGCGAATCCTGCCTTCGACTTCCACCGGACAGGCGGCATTCTTGCATTTCATCATCTGCCGCGCCCGACAAACACGCGGCTCATTGGCACTATCCAGTACCGTTAACAGCAGCGGCAATTTGCCCCGCACTTCCTGCCAGCCATTGCCCAGATTGCGTTTGACAACAATATGCCCGCCTTCCAGTTTGACAAGCTGGTCAACATAGGTAATCTGGGGGATATTTAACTTCTCTGCCGCCTGCGGGCCGACCTGAGCGGTATCCCCGTCAATAGCCTGACGTCCGCACAGAACAATATCCGGATTCAGCTTCCTGATGCCGCAGCTCAGAATGTAACTGGTTGCCAGAGTATCACTTGCAGCACACCGCCGGTCGGTAACCAGCACCGCCCGGTCAGCGCCACGGAACAGCCCCTGCCGCAACACTTCAGCCGCCGCTGGCAATCCCATCGTCATCACCGTTACCGTACCGCCAAAACGGTCTTTGATATCCAAAGCCATTTCCAGCGCGTTGAGGTCTTCCGGATTAAAGATCGCCGGCAGCGCCGCACGATTCACTGTACCATCCTCATTCATCGCCTGACCCGTGATACGCTTGGTATCAGGCACCTGTTTGACTAAAACTACGCAGTGATAAGCCACGTAAAGCCTCCATGTAATATCAGTTTCGTTTGATTCCGTAAATAAAAGACGGGTTAGTGTAATGCGCAAAAAATTCTTGTCAACAAAATTCCCGCCCTAAAAACAGGACATCTCCTGCCTTGTTTAGAAATACTCCGTCCCCACATATTCGACGAAAAATATATACTTATATACCTACATACTTACATACCTATATACTTATATATTTTGCCGCCGCTTACCGCATAACCCAGTTTTGCTCAACAAAGGTCAGGCCGGCCTGGCTGCGCAGCGCCGGGTCGGTGCCGAGTGCGTAGGTCAATTGAAGTGTTTTTTGAAGATAGATTTGCTTGGGATTGTTTTGCTCGTCTTTCAAAAGCGGATGAGGGATGACCGCCGTCTCGTTGCTCAATCCAGCGAGGTACAGGCTGATCTGCCGCGCCTTGCTGTCAAAGTCCGGCCAGATGACCACGATATCCCGCCGATTATCCTGGCCAAATCGCAGCGTTCTATCCGAAAAATCCAGCGACTCCAAAAACGGATACTGTCCCTGATGCTTAATGCGAATCTGCTCAAAAACCGCCTTTGGCACCGATTTATCCGCAGAAACGGTCTGGAAATTATCCGTCACCAGTTCACAAGCAGGATAAAATGGAATCTCCTTATCGGCAGACGACGTGTTGGTCAGCGTCACCACGACATACCAATATCGCTGCGGCTGGGCATTGCCCGCCAGACGCAGAGAAATCTGATGCGGCTGACTGTATTGAACATCCAGCGTCCATTGTCCCGGTTTCGGACTCAAAACGGGCTTGGGGGCTGATACCGCCCACACGCTCAACCCGCAAAAAATCGCAAAAATGACTACATTTCTCATAAAATTTCCTGTTTTACTGTTGCTATACCCTCTCGATACGCCGGCCATTGTAATCAGAAATGGTTCTATGGTAAAGAAATAATTGCCCTATTTATGCCAATCCGGCCAAAAATAGTATGGTTCCAGCAGCACAAAGACGCATTTATCGATGCCTTTTTTTCATTTAGATAGGGATGTTCTGTATTTATTTTGATTTCAGTTTTTGACGCTGTATGGAATTTATCGCCTTCATTATGACTTTGTTGCCCTTAAGCAACTCGGTTTTCTTATTCGAGACACGAACATTATAATACTGGCCATCAAGCGGTAAATTGTGGATATAAATATTCGCGTCGATCTTCCCGTTGAGGCGAATGCGCCCATCCGGCTCGATATCACAAATTTCTTCAAGGCCGATCAGGCACAGCAACGCGCCCCATGTGTAATGCGGATCGTTTCCGCCAAGGCCGGTGGTATGATAGTTTTCCCAGCATCCGCCGTTGCCAAGCCAGTTGACCATAAACAGATCGACGCTCTTTTTGGCATATTCAAATCGGATATTATCCGGGGCATAATTCTTTATGCCTTGATACAGCAGATAATTGGTTGGACCCCAGATACGACCTCTCCAGTATTCTTCCTGACTAAAGTAGGGGTCGTCGCGGCTGACCGTAGGAACAACGTATCTGCCCCACAGTTTCTGGGGACTCGTCAAGTAGTCGATCATCTTTTGAGCCCTGTTCTTGTCCGGAATATGCCCGATTAGCGGATACAGATTGGTTGGCCCTGTGCGTCGGGAAAACAGGCCGTCTCCGTCCTGGCCGCATTGGTACCAGCGGAAAATCATCTCCGCGGGCCCCTTGAAATTTCTAAATTCGATCCGGACGTCGTATTCCTTGCCTACAGCAAGCTCCATCGGTTCGACGGCCGCCTTGTTTTCTTTGCCGAGGGGAGATATCCACTTGGGTTCTTTGTTGCCGTCCCAATCATCAATGAGCAATTTATCTCCCACCCAAAGACGAACGCCGTTTTTGGCGCGGACGCCGAAAATATAATTACCGCCTTGCAGCGGCTTGACTTTACCTTTCCATCGCACGGAAAAGTCATCCGCAGACAATCCATCGCCTGGAGCGTCCGGCCATATAAAATCGACCACCGCATCCGTGCGGGTAAGTTTGAGCTCATTAAAATCGGTTCCCGAATAATACTCGCCTGTCAGGCCGGGCTTGCCGTCATCAGAAGACAGGCATCTCTGCGGAACCGGCAAGGCCGGCATAATCGATTCGATATCCCAGAAGCGGTTGCAGTACATCCCCTCCGCATCGCTCCAGCAGAGTTTATTGACCGCCTCAGCCATCTTGTCCCCGCCCTCACGAAGCCTTTGGGCGGTTTTGTCGTCCCCCAGTTCATCGGCAATCAAGGCCAGGAACTGGGCATCGGCGACCCAAAGTGCGCAAAAATCGAGCTGGTCATGCCGAAAAGTCCGTGTAACCTTGCTGTAAGTCGTTTCGTCCCACTGCGGCGTGTTGTCCAGCCCCTCATAGACGCCTGGAAAGACCTCGCCGCTCTCTTCTCCGCAGGATATCAGACCGTTACGGTCCCCATCCCGATACGGCAAACCGTTTTGAGGACGTTCAGAGAGCCACCAGTCGTGCGACCTGACAAGCTGGGGGAACATCTCACGAAGAAATTCCTTGTCCGGCCATCGCTGATACATCTTCCAAAGACACATCCCCACGACCGACGGCTGGCTTCTGCCGGTAGAGACACCCCACCGCGGCCCGGTATAATTGGGCAGCAGCCCGCTGGACTGCTGCGCCTTGAAAAGCCCGCGGATGGTATCTTTGGCCGTTTGCGGATCCTCAATGACGCCAAGCAGTGCATTGAAAAAAGAATCCCAGTTAAATAGCACAACACCGTCATAATTGCTCCAGCGGCGACTGACTGAGTAAGTGATATCGCCGGTCTTGAAGTTGTACAGTTTGGTGTGGGACAGGTTCTCCGAAATCGGGCTGACAAAATCACCCCAGTCCCCTTCCGCCCAGGTGCGCTTTTTCATATAGGTCGTCTTGCCGTCTCGCAATATCCGGTCTGTATCCTTCAAAGAGCTCAACTCGCCAATGCCGGCGGAGATATGAACCACTTCGCCAGGCATCAGGTCATAGACCAACATCGCAACTTTCCCTTTTGCCGCAGCTTCGGGGTGCCGCTTCACCACCATTTCTCCGGCCTTCTGGGAAAGCGCACGGGATTTCTCGCTGAATTTCTCGCTTAAATCCCCATCAAGACAGATCGAAAAATCCTGTTTTCGATCCGTGCGAAGTGCAAAACAAACGTCCTTTCCTCCGCTGACAATCCCCCTGCCGTCAATGCCGCTGTCAACGACTGAGTATTCTGAATTGAACGTCTCCCATGCCGGAGCCATCTCAATAGCAATCCGCACGGGGGCGTCCGTACTCACACGGGCAACGTAGCCCTGGTTGACCTTCGACCATTCCAGCACAACCTCAGCGGCGTCCACCTTCCAGCCGAGGCTGGCATACGACTGATCCACAGCGGCAGGGCCGACAAACAGCGGCCGGGTGTGAGGAATCATCGGCATCGACCCCATCCCCCAGGTATGAAAATACTGGCCGATGTCACCGTTAGTGTAAGTCCCGTCGTGATTGTTAAATTTAAGCCCAAAAAGATCCGCTCGCGACTTCTCGTTGCTGTCCACCCAGCCGATGCGCATCAGGAAAGCCGCCTTATCATCATCCGTTATCAGGGAGACCCCGTTCCAGGCATCTGCGAAGTAAGAACCGATGCGCACATTGTCCGTATGGGCTAATCCACTCAAAGCACAAAACAAAAAACATAACCAACTCAATTTCTTCTTAATCGCTTTCATTGATTTGTCTCCTGGCTGCCTGGCTATTGACTTGTCGTCAATCGATTTTACTATGGTTTTATCATAGGCGTTGGCGGGTATTGTGATAAAATTGAGCGACGCACTCAAACCCGAATACCCAGCTTCTCAATTTGAACACTAAGTATGGAGTTTTTCAACAAAATTCTTTTTCGAGAGCGTGTCGTCAACGCGCTGCCAATCAAGAGGTTCACACCGAGACAGGCTGGCGTCGCATTCCGAAAAATTGCAAAAATTATCCTGTTTCTCACAAAAATTTCCCATTTTAGGTTTGCCATACCCTCTCGATATTGCAGCGGTGGTCAGACGGTTTCCAGAAAACTCACGATTTGCGCATAAAAAAACCGCCGTTGTGTTAGCAACGGCGGCAAACTCCCCGAGTAGGGCTCGAACCTACGACCTGGCGGTTAACAGCCGCCCGCTCTGCCAATTGAGCTATCGGGGAAACACAAAAGGATAATATATGGTTTTTTCGTCTGATTTCAAGGGTAAATTTAAGATTTAGCCTGAAATTTTTACAATAATATACCCCTAATAAGCGTTTTTCTTGAAAAATCCCACCGGAAACTGCCAAAAATGGAGTTGAATAATCAATGACCTATCGGTTATAATAGCAATTTAAGGAAGCTGCCTTCAAGAAGAGTTTGGAGGAGCGGCATAAAGCTTTGTTAGAGTAAGGCTGCAATAAATGACACAAGCACCCATAGAAATTGACGGTTTTCGCATTATAAAACGCATTGGCGCCGGAGCCAGGAGTACAATCTATCAGGCGATTGATGAGAGTAAGGGGCTGACTGTTGCGATCAAGCGGGCGGTTTTTGAAAATCAGGATGATTTACGGATTTTTGAGCAAATGAATGCGGAATATACCGTTTCCAGGCATTTGGATCATCCCTATCTGCGCAAATGTTACTCGCTGGTAAAGAAACGCAAATTTATGCGGGTTCAAGAGTTATTGCTGACCATGGAGTATTTTGACGGCCAATCTCTGGAAGATCAGGAACGACTGAGCTTAGGCGATGTTCTGCTGGTTTTCCGGATGGTTGCGACAGCGTTAAATGCAATGCACCAAAAAGGATATGTTCATTGCGACATCAAGCCCAATAACATTCTGTTCAACAAGTCAGGGGCCATCAAAATCATCGATTTCGGCCAGAGCTGCCGTATCGGCCAGATCAAAAAACGCATCCAGGGGACGCCTGAATACATTGCTCCCGAACAGGTGCGGCGCGAGCACCTCAGTCATCGGACGGATATCTTCAACCTGGGGGCGACGATGTACTGGGCCCTGACCGGCCGCCATGTGCCGACACTGATTCAGAGGACCAACCAATTCGGCATTCCGGTCTCCGAACCCCAGGAATTCAAGGCGCCGCATGAAATTTACAAAAAGATTCCCGAAGAACTGTCGATGATGGTCGCCCAGTGCGTCCAGGATAAACCTTCCGACAGGCCGTCCAATATGTCTGAGCTGATTACTCAATTGGATGTGCTGATACGCAATATTTTTCAGTCAAGGGCAACCAATGCCGCAGCAAGCAATCCACCTGTGCCGCAAGGCAACTGAGTACAATACCGCATGTCCTTTGCGCAAGGGCAACATCATCCATTTGCCCGACCACGGCAAAGCGATTGTCGCCGGCGACCTGCATGGGCATCGCCGCAATTTTGAACGCATCGTGCATTTTGCGGATTTGCCGAATAATCCGGATACACATGTCGTTTTGCAGGAAATTATTCACGGCGGGCCCGAAGATGATTACGGCGGTTGTCTTTCCTATCGGCTGCTGCTGGATGCGCTGGAGATTCAATTGAAATTCCCCAATCAGGTGCATATCCTGCTGGGCAATCACGATACAGCGGTCGTCAGCAATACCAGCGTGTTGAAAGCCGGCAGGGAAATGAACCTGGCGATGAAGACGGCGATGCGGCGTCACTACAAGACCCAATTTGATGAAGTTGAAAAGGCGCTGGTTGAGTATTTGATGTCTCAGCCGCTTGCCGTGCGGTGCCATAACCGTATTTGGATATCCCACTCACTGCCGGCCGATGAGTATGCGCACTCGTTTGACACAGGCATATTCGAGCGCCATTACAGGATGGAGGATATCCAGCGTTCCAACGCAGTCTATCAGTTGACCTGGGGACGGAGGCATAGTCAGGAAACACTGGATGTCTTTGCCCGGAAATTGGATTGTGATGTTTTTGTGCTGGGACATCAGCCGCAAGATGAAGGCTTTACCGTGGCGGGGAATAATTGCCTTATTATCGCTTCAGAGCATAATTTCGGCTGCATTTTGAGTTTTGATTTGGCCAAACACTATGATGCGGCAACGCTGGGCTGCCAGGGCGTCGTTCAACTGGCGGCGATAGCCTGAATTGAGGGCGTCCAGTTTTCAAAAATGGGGGTGGGCGGGCAGAAAGGGTTCGGATTTTGTACCTAACCGCCTAAACAAAGTTCAGATTATGCCTTAAGCTCGAATCAGGAATTGCCGAAATCCCACTGAGCGGATTAGAGGTAGTTTAAGAATACCAATCCGCTGTGATAATTTTCAATCAAAGGCGGCTATTATGGGACCACAGATAAATGTATCCAGTACAGGCTTGTCGGCACAGACCATCGATGTGCTTTGGGTGTCCAGCCATATCCAGATTCCCGATAGTCTGGCCGGCCATCTCGAACGGCGTGCCGCCTTATGGCAGGTCGTTTCCGCACAGGACTTTCTCGACAATTTCGCCGGCTTTACCATCGCCGGCCCCATTCTGCTCGATACTACCGACATCCCCCACTCACGGCTGGATGATCTGCTGGCAATTATTCATAGACTGGACAATAACAATATCCCGACAATTTTACTCAACAATCTGCTCGGCATCGAGCTGACGCATTTTCGGCTTGTCAGCCGGCTGCGCGGCAATTCGACCGAAGAGCTATGGGGACGTGTGGATACGGCATTGACGTTTGCCAAGGCGTTGTCGAATACGGACAGCCCGCAGACTGCCCTTTTCCGCCAGACAACCGAACATCTCAAAATGGCCGGCCGAGTTCAGCGTAATTTCCTGCCATCCAAGCTGCCCGAGACGCCAACTGTCCGCTTTGGGACGATTTTCCGCCCTGCAGAGTGGGTTTCCGGTGATATTTACGACGCCTCACGCATTGATGAGCAGCATATCGGCTTTTACATCGCCGATGCGGTCGGACATTCCCTGCCCGCAGCATTGTTAACGATGTTTCTCAAGCATTCCATTGTAATGCGGCAAACAACCGGCAATCAATATCTGATTTTTTCCCCTGCAGAGGTCATCGAACACCTGAATACGATGATGTATAATCAGCACTTAAAGGGCTGCCTGTTCGCCACCTGCTGCTACGCCCTGCTCAACCACCAAACACTTGAACTAACCTATGCCCGTGCCGGCCACCCATACCCAATCCTGATTCGTCCCGGACAAGACCCCGTCCAGCTTCAATCTCACGGTGGTCTGCTTGGGGTATTTGAAGAAATGCGATTTGAACAGTCCACAATCCAACTGAGGTCCGGCGACAAAATTCTCCTCTATTCCGACGGGATGGAGCCGATACTTGGGCAGGGCGAGGATGCCGGATTATTGGTATTTAATAACTTCTTTAATGAAATATCACGCCTTCCCTTGGACGAAATGCTCGACCGCCTCGAAAAAACAGCAAGCGAATATCACTTCCCCAGCGGTGAAATTGACGATATAACCGCCCTGGCACTGGAAATCCTCTAAAAAACCATAAAATTTCTGTTGATTCCTGATTTTTTTTGGTTATAGTGTCATTCTCTATTGCGGGTGTAGCTCAGTGGTAGAGCGTCACGTTGCCAACGTGAATGTCGTCGGTTCAAGCCCGATCACCCGCTTTGCCAACCGTTGCGGCAGTGTGCCGTGCGTTTTGCAAGCTCTTGTAAAATATATCTTTAGCGAGATATCGGCTAAATAGTAGTCCGGCGTGGGTCGCTTTTGCAGTTGGTATTTACCCCTATGGGAAATTATCAGGCCGGCGAAATTGGATTTCGCTGGCTTTTTTTTTGGATTTAACCGAAATTTTTTGGAATCAGGATTGATCGTATGGCAAAGAAAAAAACAAAAACCGAGAACCAGGAACAGGCCGAACAGCAGCAGCCGCAAACCAGCATCACCGTCGAAGACAGCGGCGCCTGCAAAAAGAAAATCACCATCGAAGTGCCTGCCGAGAAAATCAAGGCCGCTTTGGACAAGAAATATACCGAACTGCGCAAGGAAGCTCAGGTTCCTGGTTTTCGTAAAGGGCGAGCCCCGCTGAGATTGCTGGAAAAGCGGTTCGGCACGGACATCACCGGCCAGGCAAAACTGGAACTGATGGTCGAGGCCAGCCAGCAGGCAATCAAGGACAACAATCTGGACATCCTTGGCGACCCGGATATCGACCACGAAAAGGTAGAACTGCCCGAATCGGGCCCGATGAAATTTGAATTTACCGTCGAAGTCCGGCCGGAGTTTGAACTGCCCGAACTGGAGGGCATCGAAATCGAAAAACCCACCGCCGAAGTAACCGACGAAAAGGTCGAACAGGAACTTGCACAAATGTGCCGCCGTGCCGGCGTCTGGACACCTAAAGATGCCCCCGTCGCCGACGAAGACCAGGTCATCGCCGATGTCGTTCTGATTACCGAAGGTCTTGCCGACCACGAAAGATTGGACAACACGGAAATTTTCATCCGCAAACCCGGCTTTATCGCCCGCGTACCAGTTGAAAATCTCCACGAGCTGCTCATCGGCGCCAAATCCGGCGATGTGAGAAAAACCACCATCGAAGTCCCCGCGACATTCTACAACGAACGCTATCGCGGCAAGAAAGTCGATATCGAAATCACCATCAAGGACATTAAGGAACTCAAACCGGCCGAGTTGGACGCCGAATTCCTCGCCCGCTACGGCTATGAGAGCATCGACCAGCTCAAGGACAGCTTCCGCAACAATCTCGTTGAACAATCGCAACGCGAAGCCCGCTCGGCGATGTCCGACCAGGTCTATCATTACCTGCTGGAACATACAAAGCTGGATTTGCCCGCCGCCGTGGTCGCTGACCAATCGCTGTCGCTGCTGCAGCGGCAGTACTCGAACCTGCTGATGCGCGGCATGACCCGCGAACAAGTTGACCAGCAGATGGATCAGCTTCGCGCCAGCAGTGAGGAACAGGCAATAGAACAGCTCAAACAGTTCTTCATTATGGACAAAATCGCCAAGAAGTTCGATATCTCCGTCAGCGACGATGAAGTCAACGGCTACATCGCTCAGGCAGCAGCCTACCGCGGCCGCCGTCCCGAAAAGATGCGCGAAGAAATGATGCGGGATGGCTCACTGACGCAGTTTTCACTCCAGGTACGCGAGCAAAAGTGCATCGAAAAGATTTTGGAAAAAGCCAAAATCACCGATGTCGCCCCTGAAAAAGCAACCAAGGCAAAAAAGAAAACCACTCGCAAAACCAAAAAGAGCGAAGAATAATACCGGCAATGGCGGCAGTTGCTCGACCGTGCAGAATCGACAGGGCAGGCTGGTAAGGCCTGCCCTTTTTATGCCACCCGAAACAAAAACACCCTTATGCTGACCATCGGTTCGATACCGCTTGAAAATCCGTTTCTGCAGGCCGCCCTCAGCGGTTACAGTGATTATCCGATGCGCCATCTGGCGCGGCGGTTCGGCTGCGCACTGACGCTGACCGGCGTGATGCTCGACCGCATTGCCCTGCACCCCAAAGCCATCAAGCAGACCAAATTTCACTGCGGCGACGATGAACACCCGATTGGGGCGCAAATCTTCGGCGACCAGCCTGAGGTGCTGGCACAGTCCGCAGCGGTCTTTCAAAAGCTGGGCTACGACCTCATCGACCTCAATTTTGCCTGCCCCGTGCCAAAGGTGCTTCGCCGCCAGCGCGGCGGCTGGCTGATGGGCAAGCCCTCCATCGTCCGCGAGGCATTCCGCCGCACGCGCGACGCCGTCACCTGCCCCGTAACAATAAAACTGCGTATCGGCCTCAATCATTCGGAGGCGGCGCTGGGCGATTTTTGGGAGATTGTGGAAAATGCCGCCGCTGACGGCGTTGATGCGATTGCCATTCACGGCCGCACCGTCGAACAGCGCTACAAGGGCAAGGCGGATTGGTCGGTCATCACCGAGGTCAAGCGGCGATTTCCAAAGGTCCGGATTTTCGGCAGCGGTGATTTGATGGATGCCCCGACAGCGATTTCCCGGATGCAGGAAACCGGCGTCGATGGCGTGCTGTTTGCGCGCGGGGCGGTCGGCAACCCGTGGATTTTCGAGCAGGCGATTGCCTTATGGAAAGGCCAGACGCCTCCCCCGCCGCCAACGCCGGCACAGCAGGCTCAGGTCATGTTCGACCATCTGGAAATGATTCAGCGGGTCAAGCCAGGCCGGATGGGACTGTCGCTGTTTCGCAAATTCGCCGCAGGCTACTGCCGCCTCCACCCGCAGCGGCGAAAAGCACTATGCGACTTTATGACGCTCAAAACCATGCCCGAATTCCACGCTGCTATGACCCACTGGTACGGCGTATAACCCCAAAAAACGATCCGCTCTCCCTCTTTTCAAGTATGTCGGCGACAGACCGAATTTATTATGTACGGCAAGTGCCGGGGCGTGCCAATCGTTTGCGGAAATTGCGGATTTCGTCGGACTCGTTGGCGGCCGAATTAATAAAGTCACTGTAAGAAGAAAACTCGCTTTTGCGTTTCTCGTATTCCTGCCACAACTGGTGCTGAATGCGGTCTTTCATCTGAACACAATCAAATTTCTTATTTGTCGTCGTCATCAATGACCTCCCGGGGGCTTAGAATGGTTAGCGAACGGTAGCCAAAACCGACATTGACGCTGTTAAACCCTCGAATACGGTTATAATTTACAATGTGTTTGAAATTCCAGCTCAAAATCAACTCCGCGCCGGCAACGGTAGCCGTCGCCACATGCAGGCAATCGCCTTCCCATCGGGAACCCAGCACGCCGGCATCGATGTATGCCTGTGCCAGTTGCTGGACTTGTAAATCAAGATGGACTTCCTCAACCATAGAGGGTTCAAAGGTTTCGAGCAGGTTTTTGATTCCCGCAGGTGCAAGCGATAACTCCTCCAATGTTTGAGCCGAAAGCAGGATAACAAAATCGCCCCGCAGCACCTTTTCGAAAAATGCTCGACTTGCCTGGGCAAATTCATCGTCTTCTATGCCGCCAAACACAGACGTATCAACATAAACGCGAATTTTACGGATACTTACCATAATCCGCACTATACCAAACAAAAAACGCGATTGCAAGAAAAATTATCCTTGCCTGCCCGCACTTCCCACGCAGCGGCGAAAAGCATTATGCGACTTTATGACGCTCAAAACCATGCCCGAATTTCACGCCGCTATGACCCGCTGGTACGGCGTATCCCCCCCGGCATTATTTCAGACGCGTTTGAGGGCAGCAGCGGCGGCTTTGCGCGCACGTTCTTTTTTCTTACGGGGGGAATTGGCCGCACGCGTTTTCAGTTGATTTTCTCGTTGTTTATCGCGCCTATCTCTGCGTTTTCCCATAACAATTTCCTTTCAGTATTTTTATCCAATCGGCCGCTCATAACCGACTTTCATAGTAAATAAAGCACTTTCAGTATTCTTACAGCCCGCATATAAGACTTATCCCCGAATTATAAGCCCCCGGCATGGCAAAAGCAATGAACTTTTTGGGGAAATCGAAAATTCAAAAATCCTTCTCCCGGTACGGAATGTAGCCCCCCAGCATCGCCCTCGAGTGCCATTCATGAATTTCGCAGGAGGGGCAATCAGCCTGAAAGGCTGATATATGCCAGCCCAGGGCAGCGCCTTGGGTATGAACCGCGAAAAAACTCCTAAGCCCTGTAAGGGCGGCATAGCGTCTTGACAATAATGTAAAAGGTCCTTCTTTCTTCTCTCAATGCACGGGCGACTGGCGGGCCGCAAACACCCGCGGGTTTCAAGTTGAAACAGCAATTCCTGCCGCTCCGACTTGAATAGTATCAAATAAATACTATATGATACCATTAACGGACTCATGATCCTATTCGTTCCCATTGGGCGTCACGGCCCTTACCGAGACACCGCAGTTTTTTTTGTGCCTTCAGCTCTGTCAACGCGCGCTTGAGCGTCGGGTATGAATCTCATTCAAAACATCGCGATAACCGGCCACTTCCTGCTCCGGGCGGTCTTTGGGGATCGTCCTGGCCATCACCTGCCCTTCAATCCGCCGTGGTTCAACAATAATTCCCTCGATACGGTTGGATGATTCGGCGCTTTGGATCATCGCCACTTTACGCAGGGTGTCCAGTGTTTCCTGTGATTGCTCGACATACAATCGCTGACGCCCGCGAAACTCCCCAATCGCACGAACCGTTGACAGCAGGGAATGCGAAATCGGCATTTCAAGCAAATATTCATACTCAAACGATTTCATAATGACCTCTCGTATTTATTTCCATAGCCGCGATTGGGGCGGCAGGCGAATCACCCCTACCCGTGGCTCGCAAATGCAATTTAATCCGTGCGTGTCCCCATTTATTTGGTTCCTGACACCGTTTCGTTCCCTTGCCGCCTAATGTGCGGTCCGGATACAATTCACCCAGCGCCCCGTGGTCTTTCTGAACATTTTCCCTGAGCCACTCATGCTGGCCGGCCGTCGTCTGAGAATACGGCTGCCAGTAATAGGGCCCCAGATTGCTTTCCAGATTGCCGTCCCTGCCCCCGGGACCGCCGTAAGCGTATGTCTGATAGTTGCTGCGAATCCAGTGAATCAGCGGAAATTGGCTGCATATCCACGCACCGGCGTTGTCCTGCGAACCATTTTCAAAAACCCGCAATTTGGCAACCGACGCATCGAGTTTGTCGGGATATGCTTCCCGGATGTCGCGCAGCGCCTGTGCCAGTGTATTGGATCCCGCGTTGACAACAACCCATATCGGACGCGGATCATCTTTCATGAGAGCGTCAACAATCGACTTTGAGCCGGGACTGGATTTGTCTGGACCGACATCGTCGATGCCGTATCCGGTCTGTCCGGCCTTGACGATACTTTTGAGATAGTCCGGTTCGTGCCAGCCGGCAGCGTGAAGTTTGAGATTGCCATAGACCTTCGCATAGGCATCAATAATGTTGACTAACAGCTCCGGATGGAGTTTCTGCCTGTAAGCATTTTTGGATTCGGGTCGAAGGTATATGCCGGTAACTGCTATCAAGCCCTCCGGCTCAAACTCGTTGGAACACAGGATCATGTGGATCATCTGCTGTTCCTCATCCGGCTCATTACCCATATCCGCCGGAATAATCAGCCGGCTTTGGCCCGAATTGTCCGCTGCGGCCAATCCCGTACCGCACAAACCAAAAACGAACCCGACAACCCATAACAGAGGGGTTTCCACAATCCTTTTCCGCATACCAACTCCATTATCTCATTGATAAAACACACAAGCAGCCATCCCTGCAAAAACGGAGGAGCGTCCAGGTCTATTTACGCTCCGAGATCCCACCGGCGGAAGTACAGTACAGTGCCTGGCGGACAATCGGCAGCGTGCGATGTTCAAGCTGCGCCATCTGGCTTTCATTGAGCGGATTAAACTCCGACGCCCAGGCGACCAATTCTTCCATTTGCTTGACATCGTCAACGCCTACGATATTGGTACTAAGCGGAAGCGACATATTGTAGTACAGCGATTCCTTCATCGTGATTGTGCCGGGTTTGGCGGTACGCATCCGTTCGGGCTGTTCTTCGAGCGCCGGCGGCGTCCATGTCGAAAGCATTCTGCCCCGCGTAGCGACTTTCATCCCGATAGTGCCGATTTGTTGTTCCAAAGCGACAGGCAGAAGATGTTCGATAAAGCTGAGATAATGCCTGTCCGCGGCATTGAGCGCCAGAAGAATACAATCAAAAGAAAACCGTTTGAGCGCCCCGACAAGAACCATTGGCTCGTAATGGCCGGTAATACCCAAAAACTTCACCCGGCCATCAGCCCTGGCTTCTTCAAAGGCCTTGATCGCGCCGTTGTCGGAAAAAAGCCGATCCACTTCCGGCTGCTTCTGAATATTATGCACTTGCCATAAATCCAGATGGTCGGTCTGCAGACGCTTGAGGCTGATGTCAAGCTGCTTTAAGGCAGTGTCGCGGTCTCGCGCTGCGGTCTTGGAGGCCAGAAAGACTTCTTTACGCCGGTCTTTCATGACCAGCCCGACATGCTCTTCGCTGACCCCGCCGCCATAGACATGGGATGTATCAAAATAATTGACCCCCAGGTCAAGCGCCCGATTCATAATATCGACCGACAATTTCTCGTTGCCCTTGATTTCGATTGCCGCCTGGCAGCCGAGACTGACAATCCCGACCCGGAAGCCCGTCTTGCCGAGATTGCGCATCGGCATCGCCTTATAGGTACGCTCATTGTAGGGGAATTGATAACCGCCCGCTGCCGGTTTCGTTTGGCTCGGCGCCGCCCCGTAAGCCGACCCGGCCACAGTGCCTAAACCGGCAATAAGACTTGTTCCGATGAAATCCCGACGATTCAGGTTGGATTTGTCCGCTGAGTTTGACATATCAATCCCTTTCATAAGCTACATGTTTTGCGATACACAAGCATTCAGGAACGACGCTATAAACTGTTCTCGAAAAATGTCCCCTTTTCTTTCGTGCTATTTATAGCCGTCGATGGGGCGGATGGTGTATTTCTCGATTGCCTTCTGCAAGTCCACATCATTGATATTTGCCAGCGTGCAAAGCCATGCCAGCACATCGGCAAACTCTTCCTGTTTGTTGGCCTGGTCGCTGCCGGCCAGTGCGGTCGCCAGCTCCCCTACTTCCTCGATGAACCACATAAAAGTAGCCGGCGTACCGCGCTCGCGGTCCCGCCGGCCATATTTTTCGTTAATAAATTGCTGAAACGCCCGAAGTTCCACAGGTCCCCGACGCCTCTTATTCCAGACCCAGCATCTTGCTCAGACGCGCCTTTTCGTAAATGACCTTGATTTCTTCGGTGGCTTTTCGGCAGATTTCTTCCATCTTCATGCTGAACGGGGCATTATGGGTCTGCTCAGCCAGGTGCATGTGTCCCATCAGCGGGCCATCGACGGCCTCAATGATTTCCAGAAGCGTAATCGATTCGGCCGAACGTGCCAGAAAGAACCCGCCGCGAGGACCCCGTTTGCTGCGAAGTACATTGGCTCGAACCAACTGCTGAAGAATTTTCAGCAAATATTCCAGCGGAATATCATATTCCTTGGATATCCGGGACGCCAGAACAGCGCCTTCCTTAAAATTATTCGCCACATACCCGACCGCTACGAGTGCATAACTTGTCGATCTGCTGATTCTCATTTTCAGGCCTCCTGATAATTTTGAGTATAACCACACATTTGCAGCATAAACACTCTTTTACACCTTAAAAACACGCCAATCCAGCAACTATTGTCCAATTTGTTCAGATTCTATACCTTGTTAATTTACTTATAGTCATTATCCACAATTAGGCTCTTAATGCAAGAATTTTATTGGTAAAAATAAAAATATTTTCGATACAGCATAACCATAATATAACTGGATATAAAAAGTCCAGTTATTATTCTTTGGCACTTGCCAGTTTCGTCTTGACAGATAGCCGCCCAATCCGTACTATAATGACAAAATTATCCTTTTGCAGGAGACTCAAAATGGATCAAATGAATCCAAAGCTGAGCATTGAATATACTAACGGCGTAACGGTCGCTGTGATGACCGACGATAAAATTCTCGAAGAAGAACAAATTCAGTCGCTGGAAAAGACCTTTATGCCGCTGATTGACCAGACCGGCAAAATCCGCCTCCTGATCGACTTCGGCAATGTCCAATTCCTCACCAGTTCGGTGCTGGGGCTGCTGATTCGCATCAATCGCAAGGTCTATCAATCGGAAGGCAAATTGCGGCTTTGCAGTATCGACCCCAAGATACTGGAAATTTTCAAAATCACCCGATTGGACAAGGTCTTTGAGATTTTTCCAACCCGACAAGAGGCAATGGATGGGTTTTAGCGGGTCCGCTATGGTTCACATAACCAATTTCAAATAAAAAAGTTATGTCCTATTGAAACAACAAGGGTCGCAAGTCTATGCCCCGCATTTTTGCAAAATCCTGGCTGATTGCCAATGTCAAGCCCGCCGTTACTGAGTTGTGCGGGCAAATCCTGGCACAGGCAAAACAGCAGGGCTTTAATGAGGAGGATATATTCGCCATACACCTGTCGCTGGAGGAGGCGTTTATGAACGCCCTCAACCACGGCAACCATGGCGACCCTAATAAGACGATTTCGGTCGATTGTCTCATCACGGACGAAAAATTTGATATTTCCATCGCCGACCAAGGCAGCGGCTTCCGGCCGGATGATGTTCCTGACCCCAGGCGGTGCGAAAATCTCCTCAAGTGCAGCGGACGCGGGGTGCTGCTCATCAAAGCCTATATGAATACGGTCGAATATAACGACCGCGGCAATTGCGTTCACATGGTACGGTTCCGCAACAACCCGAACGCACCCGGAACAAGACATATCCCATCTTAAAAAAACTGTCCTATAACTGAATTTTTTCTTTTTTCCGAAATTCCCGCCGTTTTGCGCCAAAGTCACCCCGTTTTTAGGACGAAGCAACATCCCGGATGAATTGGAATGACCATTTTTCAGGCGTATATATGGAATCGTTGTATAAATCGTTGTTTTCATCGTCGCAGGTGCTGCTGGAGCAGTTGTCGCGGGAGCTGTGTTCAGACCGCAACGGCTTTGGGCCTTCCTGGATTCTGCTGGATGAACAGCGGGATTTTGCGTCCGGCGACAAAGAGAGCTTCCGGGCGATTCTTTCGCAGGCTGGACTATTGGACAAGCTATGCGGCAGGGTCAACGACGGCATTGAGCCGGCACTGATGCAAAGCATAGGCGGATGCGTTGCCGCCGGACAGATATATACCGAACAGAGCCATCGAGGCTATATGCTGTTGGTACTGCCAGGCTATTGCGAAGATACCGCACAAGCCAATTTAGACCTGGTGGAAATGCTGATGATTCAGACCAATGCGATGATGCAATTGATTGAAAAGAATAATCAGCTCCATCAAACTTATCTGAGCCGTCAAGGCGAGAAGATTTTTTCCCGATAATCCACCGCTACATTACGATATAACTTCCAGTCGTCTGTTGCAGCGCCAATACCGCGATATAACCCAACGATTCTGTTGATGATATTGCAAGTCCTGTATTGCTGATCTTATTGCTCTTTGAATAAGAAACTTAACTTTTCAAGCAACTGTGTGTCATACCCGCGTAGTGCCTGTCCTCGCGCAGGCGGGGACGGGTATCCAGTCCTGATTGGGATATTTCTGGATTCCCGCTCCACTCGCTTCGCTCAGGACAAGTTTCGCGGGAATGACACGATTCGTTCAGTTATTTTTTCAATAATCAGTAAATCTAAAAATTGTTGATTTTTCCGCGGCGGGGTGATATCGTTAGGCAATCTTAAAATAGGATAGGATTGACTATGCGATTCAATTTATGGATAAAATTCGTCTGCCTTGCGGCAGTCTTTGCCGCCGCCGGCTGCGTCGAACGAAAAATCACCATCATTACCGACCCGGCTGACGCCCGTGTCTGGCTCAATGATGAGGAGGTCGGCGCCGCCCCGGTTACCGTCGCTTTCAAATGGTATGGCGACTACCGTGTCCGCATCGAAAAGCCCGGCTACCAGACCCTCAACACCCATCAGCCAATGAAACGCCCCCTGCACGACTATGTGCCGTTTGACTTTTTCGCCGAAGTCCTCTGGCCCGGCAAAATCGTCGATTCCTACACATGGCAATACACCCTCGAACCCTGGAAAACCCTGTCCAATCAGGAACTTATCGACACCGCCCAGCAGGCACAACAGACCTTTGCCGGCGAAATCGAAACCGCAAAACAGCAAATCGAAGCTGAAAGAACGCCTCAAAAAAAATAATCCAACGCAAAACCAGGCGGATTTATTGTGCGGCATAAAACTCCTAACTCTTATGAAAATAAAGGGCAGCTCTATAAATTGCTTTTGAGCGGCAAGTAGAGGATTTTTGTTCTCCGTCAAGGAAGACAAAATGAGCTATATTTGGAGAATAAGGCGGCTTTTGTCTAACGCCGCCGGGGACAAAAAGAGTCGTTTGTCCGCCAAAATGGATTTGTAGAGGTACCCTGAAGTTATGAGTACTCGAAAACCTACTGTATTACTCGTCAATCCGCCCGTCTATGATTTTACCGCGTATGATTTTTGGATAAAGCCCTACGGCCTGCTCAACGCCGCCGGCACGCTGTACCCTGCCTGCGACCTGACCCTCTATGATTTTATGGACCGCCTCTGTCCACCGCAGCAGATTGCCGATGATGACCTATGGGGACGCGGCAAATATATAGAAGAAAAAATACCCAAACCTCCTATTTTATCCAAAATACCGAGACATTACAGACGCTTCGGTCTACCAGCAGAACATTTCCGACAGTTCTTAAAATCGCACCCGCCGTTCGATGTCTGCCTGATTGCAACCTCAATGACCTATTGGTACCCCGGTGTTAAAGAGGTTCTGGATATACAAAAAATGCAATCGCCATATACAAAAAATGTACTTGGCGGATTTCTGGTTTCTGCCTGTCCGGATTTTGCCGCCAGCCTGGGGGCGGATTTGACCATAGCAGGCGATAATCTCGACCCGCTTTATAATCTTCTGGGCATCACAAAGCCAACGTGCTGGAAGCCGCCGGCATGGAATCTCTATCCTTCTCTGAAAACAGGAGTTATGAAACTGACGCAAGGCTGTCCGTATGCCTGCTCGTACTGCTTTGTCCCGCAAAGCGGCATCCCCTTCCAAACCCGCCCGCTGCCCCAAGTCCTTGCAGAATTAGAAGTTATCGAACAGTGCGGCGCAGCCAACGTCGCCTTTTATGATGATGCTCTTTTACACCATCCGCAGGATATCCTTATCCCCTTTCTGGAAAAGAAGATAGCCAAAAAAAGTCCAGTGCATTTTCACACGCCCAACGGCCTGCACGCCCGCTTTTTGACCCGCCCTCTCGCCGAACTGATGGTACAGGCTGGGTTTAAGACATTTTATCTCGGCTTCGAAAGCAACAGCCCGCAATTTCAAAAAACCACCGGCGCAAAAATTGCATCCGATGAGTTGGCCTGCTGCGTAGAAAACTTGAAGTCGGCAGGCGCATCTCCATCAAATATCATCGCTTATGAGATACTCGGCCATCCCCTGTCCGATTGCCAGCAGTTGGAGGAGTCGATGCGGTATGTACACAGCCTTGGGATTCGGATTATGCTGAGCGATTTTTCGCCCATTCCCGGCACGCCCGATGGTGAACTATGCCGGCGCTTTGTGGATTTGGATGAGCCGCTGACTCACAATAAAACCGCCTTTCCAATCCTGTTTTTGGGCTTTGATAAGGTTAATTACTACAAAGAATCGTGCCGAAGCCTCAATGGGAAGATTCATTGAAAAAAATACCGCCCTTTACCACACCCAACTGCACAGGCGGCTGGCAAACAGGCCGAGAAATGTACCGAGGATGTTGCCAAGAATTGCCAGCAGCAGACCGACAGGGGCTAATTGCGGATGATAGATGCCCGCGACGACAGGAGCCGATGCGGGACCGCCGATGCCTGCCTGACTTGCGGCGGCGGCTAATGCCAGCGGGGCTTTGAGCAGGCGGGCAGCAAGCAAAATCATCGCACCGTGAATGAGGATTAAGGTCGCCGCGGCAAGCAGAAAAATCGGCGCCGAACCCAAATGAGACAAGCTGGTCTTTGCCCCGATTGATGCCAATACCAGATACAGCAGCCAATAGCCGATGGTGTCGCCGCCGCGACTGCCCAGCGGACGCAGCGGGGTCATTGACAGCGTTAAGCCGATGAGCGTGGCCAGAATAATCGACCAGGCAGTGGAACTAACGCCATTGCCGATGGCGGGCAGTGTGCGGCCGATAAGGGCGGCGATGGCTGTGCCGGCAGCGGCTATCAGAATAATGAGGATAACCGTCAGCGGCGTTGTTTGTTTTTTGTCGGCAGCGGCGGCGGTTCGATTGGCCAATTCATCGAGCAGGCGGGGGTTGGAGCCGTTCCTGCGGTCGAAGCCGGCCTGATACGCGGATAGCGCAATCAGAATCGCCATCCAGACATACGGAATCAGCGTATCGGCAATGACGCACGGCAGAAAAACGCGGTCAGGGGCGCCAATGGCTTCTTTGACGGCAATCATATTGGCAGAACCGCCAATCCAGGAGCCGCTCAGCGAGCCGATACCCATCCAGGCATCCTCCGGCAGCCAGCGACGATAGAGCCAGACGACGGCAGGCGCTCCCAGCACAATGCCGGCAGCCCCCGCGGCCATTACGGCCAGCGCGGTCGGACCCAGCCGGACAATCGCACGAATATCACAGGACAGCAGCAGCAGGATAATCGCCGCTGGCAGCACATAACTGACAATCGAGCCATAGAGCGGACTTTCGGCGGGGACGAGGCCGGCTGTGTTGGCCAGCATCGGGAGAAAATAAATCCAGAACATCGACGGCAGGAAACGAAACAGACGTTTGCCGACGGGATGGCTTGCCAGCGTCAGGATGACCGCCTCGATAACAAGCAGTACAGCGAGCGTTATAAATGGGTGGTGGGTCATTGGGGCTGCACATGATAAAAACTGCCGTCGATACAAATCCCGCCGAACCTTTTGCGACGGGCAAGAAAATGCACGGAATCCAAATCGATATAGTCAAAAGCATCCATGCCGGCGGCACAGCAAATCGCCGCCGAAAGCCCGACCATCGTTTCGGTCATACAGCCGAGCATTAATTTGAGGCTGGCTTGCCGAGCCAGTTTCAAGATGGTGCGGGACTCCGATATGCCGCTTTTGGCGATTTTGATATTAACGCCGTGCGCTAGCCGGTCATCAATGACCCGCTTGCAATCATCAGCGGTCAGGACCGTCTCATCGGCGATAATCGGCACGGGCGAATTGCAAGTCAGGCTTTTGAATCCCTTGTAATCGCTGCGTTTCAACGGCTGCTCGAATAATTCGATGGGGATTTGCGCCCGGTCGAGTTTGTCCATAAGTTTCATCGCCGACTGCGGGGTAAAGCCCTGATTGCCATCCAGACGCATGATAAACGGCTTTCCGGAGTCGGCTAAGCAGTGATAAATAGCACGGCAAAAATCAAAATCGATGCCGACATTGCCGCTGACTTTGATTTTGTAGGCGGTAAAGCCGGCGCGGATGGCTCGCTTGACCCACGGCTCGACTGCCGCTTTGTCCGGCACGAAGGGAATCGTGATATCGGTTTGGAGGGTTTTTGTTTTGGCTCCCCAGAACGCAAGCTCGCGTTTTCCATCGGCGGCAAGCGATGCTCGAAACAATGCCACTTCCAAACCAGATAGTGTCATCGCAAACGCCGGCCATTGCTTTCGCAGATTATCAATCAAGAAAGCGTAGCGGCCGGCTGACTTGCCAAGCAAGGATGGGCGAATTTGTGTCAGGATTTTGTCGATTGCCGCAACGGTTTCGTGAGGGAATACAAAACTGGTGGGGATTTCGCCGATGCCGACGGAACCATCCGAACCGCTCACCTTGACAATGACGCTGGTCGCGGCGGTCTTGGAACCCAGCGAGGTAGCAAATGTCATCCGCATCGGACAAACAATAGTCTTCCAGATGATGTCAGTAAGGGTCGGCATAAATCAGGCAAGGCCTGTGTCATACCCGCGCAGGCGGGTATCCAGTTCTAATCGCACATGTCTGGATTCCCGCTTTCGCGGGAATGACACGATGGGTTCTGTTATATTCTCAATCATCAGTAGAAGCATTGACAATCTGTTTTTACGCTATCCGTTTCGCAGTTCTTTGCTGATTCGGACGCTGCACCATTCCTTGCCGCACATCGTGCAGTAGTCCTGATCGTGACCGCCTTCGCCGAGTGTGCTGTGGCGGCAGGCCTCTTCGTACATCGCCTTGGCCGTCGCCGGGTCAATGGACAGTTCCAGATGCTTTTTCCAATCGAGACTGGCGCGGGCGATGCTCAATTCGCGGTCTCGCTGCACTGCCCGCGGCAGGCCTCGCGCCACATCGGCGGCATGAGCGGCGATTTTGGAGGCAATCACGCCCTGGCGGACATCTTCGGCATCCGGCAGGCCCAGATGCTCGCGCGGCGTAACATAGCATAGGAACGATGCTCCCCAGTATGCCGCGGCGGTTCCGCCGATAGCGCTGGTGATGTGGTCATAGCCGGGCGCGATGTCAGTAACCAGCGGCCCCAGCACATAAAACGGGGCTTTATGGCAGAGCTTCTGCTGAATCTCCATATTGTATTGAATCTGATTAAACGGCACATGGCCGGGACCTTCAACCATCACTTGCAGTCCCTTGTCCCATGCCCGTAGGGTCAATTCGCCCAGCGTCGTGAGTTCCGCAAGCTGCGCTGCGTCGGTGGCATCCGCCCCGCAGCCGGGACGCAGCCCATCGCCCAGCGAAAAGCACACATCGTACTGTTTCATAATGGCGCAAATCTCGTCGAACAGGTCATAGAGCGGATTCTGCTTGTTATGGTGCGTCATCCACCGTGCCAGCAGCGCCCCGCCGCGGCTGACGATGCCCATCACGCGGGGCTTGACTAATTCGAGATGTTCTTTGAGCAGGCCGGCGTGAATCGTAAAAAAGTCCACGCCTTGTGCAGCCTGTTTTTCGATAATTTTCAAAATCGTATCGTAATCGATTTGCTCGACGGAACGGCCGACAATGACTTCATAAATCGGCACGGTGCCAAACGGTGCCGAACATTCATTCAATAAGGTGCGGCGGATTTCATCGAGGCCGGCCAGCGAACCGCCGGTGCTCAAATCCATCATCGCATCAGCGCCGGCTTCCAGAGCGACACGCATCTTTTCCAGTTCATCTTCCGGCGATGACCGCAGTGTGGAAAGCCCGATATTGGCGTTGATTTTGGTTGAGACCGCCCGCCCGATGGCACAGGGGCGAAGGCCGTGTTCCACATGAACCCGGTTGGCCGGAATGACCAGCCGGCCGGCGGCCAGTTCCGTGCAAAGCGCCTGCTCATCGACGCCCTCATTGCTGGCGGCCTGCCTGACCAAATCCGTTATAACGCCCTTGCGGGCTTGTTCTAATTGCGTCTGCATAAAACCCTTATAAAAAACAAAATCGCCCCTATCGGAAGCGATTCTCTATCGGTTAAAAACGGATATGTATTATACGCTCAAATCGCGGCGAGGTCAAAAAGTTTGTTATAAAACATTTATACCAGATATTCCATATCTCTATCTGATGTAATCTATTGTGCCATGTGAGGCCTGATTGTTGCGAAAATCTTCATGGTGCCGGCGGGAAAGGCGTATTTGCGGATGTCGGCGGGCGAAATCCATCGTACCGCACCGCAGGTAATCGCTCTTGCCTTGCCGGATATGAGAGCACAGTGATAGGTATGCAGGACGACGGAAAAATGGGAATAGGCGTGCTTGACAGTGCAAAGTTTTTTCCCAACCTTGACGGTCAGGCCGGTTTCTTCACGGATTTCGCGCTCGAGGGCGGCGTTAAATGTTTCGGATTTTTGTTTTTTGCCGCCGGGCAATTCCCACAGGCCGCCCAGAAAACCGTCGGCTTTGCGTTTGTCGATGAGGATTCTGCCTTTCGCATCGATCACTAATCCGACAACGACGGTATAACACGGCGTTTTTGGGGCTTTTTTGCGGATGGGCAAAACCGCCTGTAAATTCTGTTTGAATGCTTGGCAGCAACGGCTCACAGGGCAAATCCCGCATTGCGGATTGGCCGGCGTGCAGATTTCCGACCCCAATTCCATCAACGATTGATTCCAGTCGCCGCAGTTGATTTTCGGCAGCAGGTCTTCAGCAATCGCCCAGAGTTTGTCTCGGGTTTTCGCATCGGCAGGGTTTTCTTTAATTGCATACAAGCGGCACAGAACACGGATGACATTGCCATCCACGACGGCTTTGCGCTGGCCGAAGGCAATCGAGGCAATGGCACCAGCGGTATAGCGGCCAATGCCGGGCAGGTCGAGAATCTGCTCAAAATCCGTGGGGAATTGCCCGCCATGCTGCTGCATCATTATCTGGGCGGCCTTGTGCAGGGATTTGGCACGGGTGTAGTAGCCCAGCCCCTGCCAGAGTTTGAGTACCGTATCCAGTTTGGCGGCGGCAAGCGATTGGATCGTCGGCAATTTTTTTAAGAAACGTTCGTAATAGGCAATAACCGTCGCCACCTGCGTCTGCTGAAGCATAATCTCGCTAAGCCAGATTGCATACGGGTCGCGGGTTCCCCGAAACGGCAGCGTTCTGGCCGCAGCGGCAAACCAGTCGAGCAATTGCTTATGCAGGAGGGTTTTATTCATAAAACATATCTATAATTTTAATCCTACTTGCATTCACTATACCGCACAGGATCGGCCAGTCAATGAGAATTCAGCCGTCAGCTTATTCAAATTGCAAAAGATAGGCGGATTTTGTTGTACAAATTTCCGCTGTCGCCTTTATAATACAGCACAAACATAATCAGGAAAATGGATATCCGAAAGGAAGGATTTGATGAAGTGGATGCTATTATGGGCGGCTGGTCTGGCCGGCACGGTTTGGGCGGCGGACAGCGCAGCGGTGCATGACCGGCCGGACTTCCGGCAGGTGGTCCAGCACGCCAAAGACCAGGTATTCCCGACGGTGGTGTTTATCAAGTGTCTTCGGGAAGATATGGGCTCGGGCAAGAAGGTCGTGCAGGAGGTCGCTGGCAGCGGCGTAATTGTCTCGGCGGCCGGCGAGGTAGTAACCAATCATCATGTTATCGACAAGGCGACGGAAATCCGCTGCCTGCTGTATAACGGCCAGGCAAAATACGGCAAATTGGTCGGTTCGGACAAGGATACGGATTTGGCGCTGGTACAGTTGCAGCTGGACAAGGGCGAAACGACGGCGTTTGCCCGGGTTGGCGATTCAGCCTCGCTCAAAGAGGGGGATTTTGTGATGGCGATGGGGGCGCCGTGGGGCTTGAGCCGCAGCGTATCGATTGGGATTATCGCCTGTACGCGGCGATATCTGCCGGACAGCAGCGAGTACAATCTGTGGCTGCAAACGGATGCGTCCATTTGTCCGGGCAATTCCGGCGGCCCGTTAGTCAATACGGATGGGCAGGTTATCGGCATCAACGCGCTGGGGGCAATGATGGGCGGTGATTTAGGATTTGCCATTCCAAGCCAGACGCTGCGGGATATCCTGCCTCAGCTTCGCCGGTCGGGCAAGGCGGATTGGAGCTGGCTGGGCTTGCAGCTTCAGGCGCTGCGGGATTTTAACCGCAATGTGTATTTTGACGCCGCCGAAGGCGTGATTGTCGCCGAGACCGACCCGGAAAGCCCAGCCCGCCGAGCAGGTATTCAAGCCCGCGACCGGATTATCCGCATTGACGGAAAACCCGTTACGGCAACAACTGAGGAAGACCTGCCCGCCATCCGCCGGCTCATCGGCATTCTGAAAAAAAATAAAGCCGTCACGGTGGAACTGGTACGCAATCAGCAGACAATCACCCTGGAACTGACTCCGACAGAAAAAGGCAGGGTTGAAGGCGAGGAGTTGGATTGTCCGCGATGGGATTTGACGGTCAAGACCATCAATCAATTCGACAACCCAAATTTGTATTTTCACCGTAAACAGGGCGTCTTTATTTTTGGCGTCAAGTATCCCGGCAATGCCTCCGACGGCGGCCTGCGCGAACAGGACATTGTGCTTTCGATTGATGGACAGGAAACGCTGACGCTGGCCGATGTCAAGACGATTCACAAAAAAGCCATCGACGGCATCGATTCCAAACGCAAATGCGTTTTTACCGTCCTTCGAAACGGCCTGATGAAACAGGTGGTACTGGATTTCGGCAGGGATTATGAAAAACAGTAATAACAGGGAGCTATGTATGTCATTACGAATTTGTTTTGCGGCAGTATGCGGATTAGGAGTTGTCGTCGGGTCTTTACAGGCAATAACGGATAAGGAACTGCTGGAGCGGGCTGAAAAATCGCTGGTTCGTGTGGAATATACACTCCAATACAGCGAAGGGGAATCTCCGCAGACAGCCGGCTGGGGACAGCGGTGTCCCGATTGCGGCCAGATACATACGCTGGGCGATGGCGGCCAATTGGTACGGCAGGAGCGGCCGCTGGAAATGGCGGGCTTTGTGATGGACCATCGCACCATTCTGACCCGCGATGTGATGATCCATCCCCGATTTGTTAAAAAGATTGAGATTCGCCGCGGCGACAACCGCCTGGCCGCCCGGATCGCCTCGCATGCCGTTGAGCATAATGCGGTACTGTTGCAAACAGATACTGATATTGGGACAGCGACGCCAATTCAATTTACCGCAAAGAAAGCGGATAAGGCAATTAGTTTTGTCGAAACCGACGGGCTGTGGACACTGTCAGTAGCCAAACTGTCCGATAAATGGTCGCGGCGTGAAGATGGCGTGCTGTTCCGTTCTGTGCCGAGTCAATCCCTGCTGACAGATGCCGATGGAAACGCGGCAGCGGTCTGGCTCGATGAGGAATTGCCTCCGGACGACAGCTTTCTGGGCAGTCCGATGCAATGGAAAATGCTTGACCGTCAGCAGATCGACCAGCAGCGGGCAGCCGTTGAAAAGAAAATCGCCGCCGGCATTGCACACCTGCGGCTCAATTTCCGAAGCCCCAAAGCCGAGGGCAAAGACCGGTCGTATTATCCGCCGCGATACATGGATGACTCCGAGATTGCATCGGATGTGACCGAAATGTACACCGCCGGCATATTTATCGAACCGAATCTGGTACTGGCGCCGGCAAAACTGGCGCCCAAAGTAACAGCGCGTCTGGAAAAAATCACCCTGCTGGGCGCATCGGGACAAACCACGCCCGGGGTGTTTGCCGGCTCACTGCGGGATTACGGCGGTTTTCTGATTCGGCTGGAAAACCCCGCCGGCAGCAAAATGGAAATGGTCGCCACGCCGGTCAGCGACCTGTGCGGAAAACTGTTATGGGCCGCTCAAATCCGCACCCAGGGCGAAAACCGAACGGTTTATGTTCATCCGCTGCGGTTTGCGGCGATTGAAAAAGGCTGGCGGGGACAGTTTTATCCAAAGCTGGGCATTGCCGTCTCGGATTTATACCTGTTTGACGCAGACGGCCGGCTGGCCGCAGCGCCAATAACACACCGCCCCAAAGGACAGTCGGATGAAGACCGCTGGACATCCGATGAACCCCTGCTGACCGCCGGCTGCTACCTGCAAAAAATGACGGGGCAATTGGCCGCCCAGTTGGATGCCGGCAATGTGCCACTAAGCGAAGAACAGGAAAATCGCATCGCCTGGCTGGGCATCGAGATGCAGCCGATGACGCGGGAACTGGCGCGGCTCAACGGCGTGTCGCAGTGGACTCAGGATGGGCAGACCGGCGGGCTGATTTCCTATGTCTATCCCGATTCGCCGGCGGCGGCAGCCGGACTGCAAGCGGGGGATATTCTGCTGCGGATTCACAGCAGCGCCCTGCCCAAACCGCTGGAAGTAAAAATTGACGATGACGGCATGTACGATGGAGATTTTCCCTGGACTGAATTGGACGATTTGCCGGATACCTATTTTGATGAACTTCCGCAGCCCTGGCCGTCGGTCGAAAACAGCCTGCTTGGCAGTCTGACGGATTTGGGATTCGGCGCTGCGTTTGAGGCGGAGGTGTTCCACAAGGGACAGCGTCTGACCAAACCGATGACCGTCCAGCAAAGCCCAACATACTATGGGACGGCAAAGCGGTTCAAATCCGAGCCGCTGGGGCTGACCGTGCGTGAAATGACCTACGAAGTGCGACGCTATTTCCAGCAAAGTCCGCAGGATGCCGGCGTGATTGTCTCCAAACTCGAGCCGGGCGGAAAGGCATCTGTCGCGGGCGTTCGTCCCTTCGAAATTATTATCGAAGTCAACGATGAGCCGGTCAGTTCGGTTGATGAGTTTGAAAAACGCATCGCCGGCCAGGATACGCTGAAATTCTCCATCCGCCGAATGAACAAAGGCCGCATCGTCAATATCAAGATGGGCAGCAGGCAAAATTCTGACACAAATGGAAATGACCCGAACCTATGACAACCGATGTCTGGACGATACAGCGGCTTCTCAATTGGATTACCGACTACCTGACCCAAAAAAAGGCAGACAGTCCCCGTCTGTCGGCGGAGCTGCTGCTGTGCCATGTCCTGCGGCTTGCCCGCATTGAACTCTATACGCTGTTTGACCGGGTGGTCCAGCCCGAGCAACTGGAGCAATTGCGCCAATTAGTCAAGCGCTGCGGTCAGCAGGAACCGGTCGCCTATCTGGTGAACCGCTGTGAGTTTTATTCCCTGCCGTTGAAAATTACGCGCGATTGCCTGATCCCGCGTCCGGAAACAGAACTTCTGGCTGAGCGGGCGATCGAATGGCTCCGTAAACACAGCGGCACGACGCAAGTGCTGGATTTATGTACCGGCAGCGGCTGTGTTGCGGCGGCGATTGCCAAAAATGTCAAGGACTGCACGATTATCGCAACCGATATCTGCGACAAGGCGCTGGCCGTCGCAGCCGACAATATGAACGCGCTAAAATTAGCCGACAGAGTGCAATTACTCTGCGGCGACTTGTTTAGCCCGATTGTCGCCGGCTTGGACAATCCGCAATTCGATGCGGTTGTGTCCAATCCGCCGTATGTGAGTCAGGCGGAGTTTGACAAACTGGATACCAATGTGAGGGACTACGAACCCAGGACCGCCCTGTACGGCGGCGTCGATGGGCTGGATGTCTATCGGCGGATCATTGACGGCGTCGGTGAGTTTTTGAAACCCGATGGGGTGTTGATGCTGGAAATTGGATTCGCTCAAGGCAAGGCCGTTGCCGGACTGCTGGAAGCAAGCGGGCTGTTCAAGACTGTGCGGGTCGAAAAGGATTTCGCCAAACACGACCGTCTGGCGATTGGTTTGCGATAGCGGACAATTTACGCCAATCCAAAAAACCGGCGGCTGTTTTGTGACATTTGTTCGGCAAGGGCTTCGGTTTCAAGACCATGCAGGCCGGCCAGACAGTGGGCGGTATGCACGATCAGGGATGGTTCGTTGGGCTGAATACGGCGCACCGGCTCCGGGGAGATAAACGGACAATCCGATTCAATCATCAGCCGGTCGAGGGGTATCGTCTTTGCAACGCTCCGCAAGGCATCACTTCGTTTGAAGGTTACGGTACCGGTAAAAGAAATGTAGTATCCCCTGTCCAGCACCATGCGGGTCTGTTCGAGCGTGCCGCCGTAGCAATGCACGACGACGCCCTTCAATCGCCCCTGATACTCTTCCAGAATCGCCATCGAGTCGTCAAACGCATCGCGGGTATGTAAAATAACCGGTTTGCCAGCTTGTGCGGCGATATCCAAATGCGCCCGAAACACCCGCTTCTGATTGTCCGGCACGACATTATCATAGTGATAATCCAGTCCGGTTTCGCCGACGGCAACGACCCTGGGCGACTGGACGGCTTGCCTTAGAAATGCGATATCGGCGTCGCTGACCTCATTGGCATAATGCGGATGAAACCCGACGCCGGCAGTCAGTCCATCAAACCGTCCTGCCAGCGCTATGGCTTTTTCGATATGCGGACGGTCCGTGCCGACGGTAATCCAGCCCGTTACGCCGGCGCTGCGGCTGCGGGCGAGAATATCCTCGATCTGGATTTCCAGCTCCGGATAGGTCAAATGGGCGTGTGTATCAATCAGAGTCATTGGAAATTTTCAACCGGTAAATGCGTTGCGATAATGTTTCATCTGGGGCTTGCCGCCGGGCGAGCCGATGACCGTAATAACATCGAACCGCAAAGGCTTATCCGAGAGTTGATACTGTCTCATAAAGCTTTTTGCGGTTCGAATCAGCATTTTCTTCTTGTGATAGGTCATTGCCGCCGTTGCCGGAGCAAATCCCTCGTCCTTGCGGGTTTTTACTTCCACTACCGCAATCGCCCCATCCGGGTCGCCTGCGACAATGTCCAGTTCGCCTTTGCCGCTGCGCCAATTGCGGGCGACGATCCGAAAACCCTGCCGCACCAGAAACTGTGCCGCCTGGTCTTCGCCCCAGCGTCCCGACGCAATCGGCCCAGATGACAGACAGCGACGCAGCCAGGTCCATAAGCCCGCCATGATGCCGACGCCGGTTAGCTGACCGTAGAGTGCTTGCTGTGCCGCTGCGACAGGCGGACGCCCTTGCCGGTGCGCTGACGCAGATAGTGCAGTTTGGCACGCCGGACTCTGCCGCTGCGAATCGAGACGACCTTTTCGATATTGGGCGAATTGAGCGGGAAAACTCGTTCCACACCTTCCTCGCCGACCATCCGGCGGACAGTAAAACTGGCGTTCATACCGCGACCCTTACGGGAAATTACGGTTCCTGAAAAAACCTGAATACGGCTCTTTTCGCCTTCCTGAATCTTGCAATGAACATCTACAGTATCGCCAATTTCAAAGTAAGGCGCCTGTTCTTTGGCACACTTGCTTTCAACGGCCTGCATTAGTTTTTCTTTCACGAGACTATCTCCTGGTTACATATATGTTTATTTTTTGTTAAGTTGGTTTTGTCTTTCCAGAAATTTCTGCCAAAGGTCCGGCCGCCAGGCCTGCGTTCGGGCTAACCGCTGCTCATACCGCCATTGGGCGATTTTGGCATGGTTGCCGCTCAGCAGGATATCCGGCGTTTTCATCCCGCAAAATTCTTCGGGACGAGTGTACTGCGGATATTCCAGCAGGCCGTCGGCAAACGATTCTTCCGTCGAGGAAGCATCATCGCCCAGCGCTCCGGGCAGCAGCCGCACCACCGCATCAATCAGCACCATCGCGGCCAGTTCGCCGCCGCTAAGGACATAGTCGCCGATGGAAATACACTCGGCGTCCAGACCCGTCCGAATCCGCTCATCGAAGCCTTCATAGCGTCCGGCAATCAGAATCAGCCGCGACTGTTGCGACAGCTCTGCCGCTTTGGCCTGCGTCAGCGGCGTTCCCTGCGGACACAGCAATATCACTTTTCCGCTGTCGGGATGCTGCCGGCGGACATGCTCTAAGCAGTCAAACACAGGCTGGCACATCATCACCATGCCCGGCCCGCCGCCGTAGGGCTTGTCGTCCACCTTGTGATAGGCGTCTTTGGCAAAATCTCTGATATTTGAAAGAGCAATTTCTACTATCTGCTGCTGGCGTGCCCGCTTGAGAATCGAATGGCTCAATGGCGATTCAAACATCTCCGCAAACAGCGTCAGCACATCAATCCGCATCGGACTGCCTTATTTTTTCTCTTCGGTCTTGATATGGCCGGCGGCAATCTTCTGGGCTTTGGTAAAGGGCTTGCCGGCTTTGCGCGCCAGCGCCAGCGCCTTTTTACGGCGAGCTTTCAGGTCTTCATACCAGGGACACGGAATGCCCTGTTTGACGATGATCTGAGCGACGGTTTCCGACGGGATCGCGCCCTTTTCCAGCCAGAACTTGACGCGTTCCAAATCCAGCACCAACTGCTTGGATTCATCTTTGGCGATGGGGTCATAATGCCCCAGCTTTTCGAGGATGCGGCCATCCCGCGGCGCATGGCTTTCAATCGCATTGATGCGAAAGAACGGCCGGTGCCGGCGACCCATACGGGTCATTCTCAACTTGACTGACATGGTGTTACCTTTCTGAACTTATATAATTAAATCTTTGCGCCCGACCCATTGTCAGGCACAAGCACGTTACGGTTTTTCTTTCTGCCGCAGGGCATATCCATTCAGGAATATCGCCGCCAGCGCCGAATCGATTTTGGCGTCCGCCGCCAGTTTTTGCACCTGCTGGTCGGTCAGCCGGCCGGCATCCGCTTTTTCCTGCGGCGTCATAATCGAAACCAGCCGTACAAACTGCTCGTACTCATCGCGGCCCGGTGACTGCAAAACCGCCAGTTCGCTGCTGCCGTGCTTATCCGCAAAACGGCTTCGCAATTGCCTGCCGAACGGTTCATCGACAAACCGGCCGATACTCTGCAAATACTCATCTATCGTCAGCGACACAGCCAACCTAACTGTCCGGTCATTCCGAACGCAGTGAGGAATCTGATAAACTCTCTTTGCCGCTTGCGGCATTCCTCATTTTTAACTTTTTAATTTTAATTTTTAACTTTTTTTTCTTACCGTCTTTTTCTCGGCATCCGGTGCCGCGGCATCGAGCTTTTAAATTTCGACCCGCCGCCCGACGACATCGCACTGAAGATATCAATCTTGCCGGACATAAGACTTTTTAGCGCCCCCACCCCGCCGGAAGAAATCGCTTTCATCATATCCCGGCTGCGTTTGAATGTCTTTATCAGCGCCGCCACTTCCTGCACATCGCGTCCGCAGCCGCGGGCGATACGCCGCCGCCGCGAGGCGTCAATCATATCAGGATCGCTGCGCTCATCGCGCGTCATCGAATGGACAATGCCTTCGATTTTGTTAATCTCCCGGTCGTCCATATCCATCTCGCCCAGACTGCCCATCCCCGGCAGCATCTTGAGCATACTGGCCATCCCGCCCATCTTGCGGACGCCCTGTAATTGCTTGAGAAAATCATCAAACCCAAATGTCCCTCTGGCCATTTTGGTCTGCATCTTTTTGGCTTCGTCGGCGGAAAACTGCTCCTGCGCCTTTTCCACCAGCGACACGACATCGCCCATGCCCAAAATCCGGCTGGCCATACGGTCGGGGTGAAATTCTTCGAGTTTTTCGAGTTTCTCGCCAACGCCGATAAACTTGATCGGCTTACCCGTTACCGCCTTAACCGACAACGCCGCACCGCCGCGGGCGTCGCCATCCAGCTTGGTCAGTATCACGCCGTCCAATTCGAGGGCTTCATTGAAGGCCTTGGCGGAATTGACCGCATCCTGGCCGGTCATCGCATCGCAGACTAAATATATCTGATGCGGACTGGTAGCCGCCGCAACCGCCTTGATTTGGTCCATCATATCCGCATCGATATGCAGACGGCCCGCCGTATCGAGTATCACCACATCAAAACCTTTGGCTTTGGCGTGGGCAATACCGTTTCTGGCGACACGCACCGCATCTTTGATGTCGCGTTCGCTATATACTTCGACGCCAATCTGCTCGCCCAGCGTGCAAAGCTGGTCTATCGCAGCAGGCCGCTGAAGGTCATTGGCAACCAGCAGGGCTTTCTTGTTTTTGCCTTGCAGGTATTTTGCCAGTTTGCCGGTGGTCGTTGTTTTGCCGCAGCCCTGCAAGCCTGCCATCAGGATAATCGTCGGCCCCGGCGATACATAATAAATCCGCGTATCGACCGGACCCATCAGCTTGACAAGTTCATCAAAGACAATCTTGATCATCACCTGGTCGGGACGAAGGCTTTTAATAACCTCAGCGCCGACGGCGGCATCCTGCACATCCTTGCAGAACTGTTTGACAATCGCGTAATTGACATCGGCTTCCAGCAGGGCTTTGCGCACCTCGCGCATCGCATCCCCGACATTGGATTCCGTAATCCGCCCGCGTCCGGCCAGCGACCGGAACACCGAGTTAAATTTTTGTGTCAACGCATCAAACATAGGTCAGTTCATAGTTTATAGTTCAAAGTTCATAGTTCGGAGTTGATAGCAGGATGACTTTCTTCCTAACTAACTATCAACTTCACTCCGTAGGATGGGCTTTAGCCCATCACTCTCTGTCTGCGCAGGGAAACACACGCAGAAACGCAGGATTGTAGAGAATCGGACTGGTTTTTTCAAGCCCAAAATAGAGAAAACGAAGAAATATCGCCGATATACCTGAATATGGATATGAAATAAGTCGAAGTGTGGTTTTTTGAGGAAGGAGAAAAAAGGTCGAATCGAAAAGCAAGTGGTCTTTTCTTCTATCCGGCGGCCCCCGGCCATCCATCCTTATTGCCACTAAACGCATCATTTTATTTTTTGGTTCAAACATTGTCAATAACCCCCAAATCATTAAATCGGAGTATATCAAGATTATTGAATAAAATCAAGAAAAAAATAAGGAAACGTTAAAATTTATTATATTTGCTTAATATGTTTAATTTCTACAATTTTTTATAGGACAATATGCGGAAAATAATAATCTCCTGAATCTAAGAAAACGAAACGCATCCAAGTTTTCAGCCCCAATCACGGCAAACCGTGCAGCCGTAAAATTACAGTTGACACTCTATATTTATCCCGATAAACTTTTGGCACAGACACTTAACCCGTATTGCCCGGATGACTCTTTGCAAAAAAGTGAACGCGCGGAGACCGTGGATGTCGTCGCCCCGTTTTGCCCGTTTATTTGTTCTTGCGGGATGAATCAGAAGATGAATCAGAAAGAGAGAGAAACGATGATCGGAAAAAGACCGCGTATTATGACGACAACAATCACCAGGAATCCCCGACTTTATGGAACTCCACTCATTGCAGCATACGTTCTGGTGTTTCTATCAGGCCTTTCCGCTTCGGCATCCTCCTATTTTGAGGGAGGAACCATCAATCTCATACAGGGCTCGCACTCGGATATCGGTTGGCGCGACGGAAGCATCATCGAAACTCAAAAAGATAACCATATACTTGATGCCGCTATCACACTGGCACAGCAGGATTCCACATTCAAAAAAGACATGGAGGACACGCTTCGCTTCAAGCAGTATATGGACAACAGGCCGCAATCCCAGGTCGATGCGCTTAAGGATATGGTCAATGCCGGCCGCTTTGAGTTTGGCGCATCCTATTCATCGCCATACGAAGATATCCTTTCGGGTGAACTGATGGCACGTCAGTTCTATTTTGGCCGCAAAGGGTTCAGGGCGACATTCCCCAAGCAGGACACAATAACTTATTGGAATCAGGATGTCCCGGGCCGAGGCCTCCAGATGTCACAACTGCTTCGCAAGGCCGGCGTGTTATATGAATTCACCAGCAGGTATTATAATTCAGTTCCCGGGGTACCAAACAATTCCATCGCGAAATGGGCAAGTCCTGACGGGTCCAGTGTTCTGGTTCTGGCGTATGCACATTATGGCCAATATGACTATGGCAATTTCGGCGAAGCCATCATCGACATGAACAGCATCCCCTCAATAAAGGAACATGTGGATAAATGGGATGATTATTTTTCTTCGCACAAACTCCCAAAACAACTGCCCCTGTTTTTGTCACGGGATGACAGGACGCCTCGGGATTTCAGGGAACAGATTGCGGCTTGGAACAAATGGGCGTCGGCGAACGGATACCCGACAATGCGATACGCAACAATGAGTCAGGCAATCGATCAAATCGCCGCAGGCGATCTTTCGTCTGTGGATACAATATCGGGGGGCAGGCCGAATCTGTGGCTGTACGAAGCAGCCCCGACGAATCACATCCCTCTATCTTACCAGCGGGATGGCAGCAGACTGGCTGCGGCCGCTGAAACGTTCTGCACTATTCGCGCCATACAGGAAAGCAGTTTTCGTAATTACCCCCAAAAGACGCTCTGTCAGGTCTGGCAGAACTTGAGTTGGGCCTGCCACGGATGGGCTAAGCAAACGACGGTTGAAGAATTCACTCGTACCTACAAAGAAGCAATGGACAGCGCACAGACAACATTGACGGATGCGTTAACCTGGATTTCAAAACAGGTCGATACAAAAGGCCAGGCAGCCCCCCTGATCGTTTTCAACACGCTCTCGTGGCCCAGGACCGATGTTGTGATTGCAGGTGTACCGTCGGGGTTAGCTTCCCCATTCACCTTGAAGGATTCCTCCAGCGCCGTTGTCCCTTATCAGATTATCGCCGATGGAAAAATCGTCTTTGTCGCTAAGGATGTGCCATCAATGGGATACAAGACATACTATTTCGCCAGTGGAGGTCGTACGCCGGTCAACGGCGATGCGTACAACACCGCATGGACGACTGCCTACACAAACGATTATTACAAAATTACTCCGACCTCGGGCGGAATTTCCAGCATTTATGACAAGTCGGCGTCGCAGGAACTGCTCGACCCGAGTCGATATCAGGGAGCCGAACTCCTTGTCCTGGATTCCAACAATGGGATGGGGGCGGGCGAGTTCACGACATTTCCGTATGCAGGCTTAATACATGACAGGTCAACAACTCACAAAATGACATGGATGTGCACTGAGGATGGGCCCGTTCGCAAAGCCTATGAGACAACCCATACGTTTTCGGATTTCATCTATCGCCTGAAAGTCATCATTTACGCAGGCATCAAGCGAATCGACTTTGAACCGACAGTCATTGACTGGAGCGGGGCAAATAACTGTGAATTAAGATTGGCATTTCCAATTAACTCGAACACTCGGGATGTGGCCTTTGATGTGCCTTTTGCAGTATCAAAAGTGGGATACAGCGAGGTGGATCCGGCCGGTTTCGGCTTTGGCGCCAAGCATCAGCCGCGTGAGATTCAGAATTTCATGTATGCCGGCGGCAAAGGATGGGGAATTACCCTCGGCTCCAGCATTGCACCGATGGACTATATGGATCCGCAGGCCAATAGCGCCAATACGGACGCCAAGGCAGACCGTACATCGTTAACCAATACAGTCCTTCAGCCGATTCTTCTTGCGACTCGCACCAGTTGCGCCGGCGACGGCTACTATTGGAGTCAGCCGGGCACCCATGCCTACAAATTTTGTTTGACTTCACATCAGCAGGGTTGGCAGAATGGCTGCCGGTCAGGGATACAGTTCAATAATGCCCTGATTGCCGCTGTGCCGGCAACAAAGGACGCAGATGCCGGCCTTCCCGAGACTATGAGTTTCGTTTCGGTTGACAAGACCAACATCATCATCAGCGCTGTAAAGAAGGCTGAAGATGATGACACTGTCGTGGTGCGGCTGTATGATGTGGAAGGCATTGACGGTATCGCAAATGTCAAATTTGCCAAGGCGATCACAGGAGCAAAGAAAACCAGTCTGATTGAGGAAGATGGCGAGCGTTTATCGGCCAGCGGCAGCACCGCAGCCATTCCGGTAGAACGCTATGCGATTGAAACAGCGAAGCTATGTGTCGATCTGACCACCCCCTCTAAATGAGATTTTCCGCAAAGATGCGGCACTTTCGTGCTTCGGATTTTAATCATTGAACCGGAGTTAGAACATGAATAACAACAGTACAACAATCCTACGGCAGCCGAATCTATCGGACAATAGCCCTATGCCGTATCTTGTGAGCATCTGCTTTATCGCCAGCATCGGCGGCTTTCTGTTCGGCTATGACACGGCGATCATTTCCGGGTGCAACAATTTTCTCGAATCGCACTTCCAATTGACCAAGACGGGTCTGGGCTGGGCGGCCAGTTCAGCCCTGTTGGGCACCATTGTCGGCTCATTCTTTGCCGGCAACGTCTCCGACGGCCTTGGCCGAAACCCACGTTGATTCTGGCTTCGTTCTTTCTGACCCTCTCGGCTGTCGGCTCGGCGCTGCCGCCGGTCTTTCTGGGCAAGCCGGATCATTTCACATGGTTAACTTCGGATGTGAATTTTGCGTTTAATTTCCTGGTTGTCGCCCGATTAATCGGCGGCATCGGCGTCGGCGTCACCCATGCGGTCTCGCCTTTGTATATCGGCGAAGTCAAAACACCGCTCGTGGCGGATATTGCGGATATCAGCAGGGTTATCCCGCCGGCCGAAGCCCTGAATGTGAATATTGAGGCTGTCAATTGTTTCTGCCGCAGCACCGACAAATTTGTGCCGGCAGGCTGTCTTGCGCGGCCGTTTGAACGATTGCAGTTCCTCCGCGGGACGGAAAATCTTATGATGGACCTGGCGCTGAATCTGCAGGATATGCTCAAACTGCTGCATGTAGTTCACGACTTTTACATGCGGGAAATCGATCTCTGGTGTAAAACCCAGGTGGATGGCATCTGCTTCATGGACGACTGGGGCGCTCAGCGATCGCTATTGATTGATCCGAGCATGTGGCGAAAGATTTTCAAACCCCTGTATTCCGATTACATACGCCTGATTCACAGTTACGGCAAAAAAGCATTCATGCATTCCGACGGATGCATTTCGGATATCTTGGGCGATATGGCGGAGCTTTAACTCGACGCCGTCAACTGCCAGATTTTCTGCATGGACATCGAAACGCTCGGCAAATTGTACCAAGGCAGGCTAACCTTCTGGGGCGAGATGGATCGCCAGCATCTTTTGCCCAATGGTACGGAACAGGAGATTACACAGGCAGTTCTTCGCACCTATAAAAATCTCTACCATCACGGCGGTGTCATCGCTCAGCTTGAATTCGGTCCCGGAGCAAAACCGCAGAACGTGTACAAGACCTTCGAAATGTGGAATTCAATCCATCCGAAGGGATGATGGTATAAGCCAAGGGTCAGACACGAACGACACTTACAACAAACGCGCACGACATCAACACCTGCCATACTGGCAGAATTGGCTTGCCAAAAATCGATACAGGCATTACGAGCGTCTCTTTGTGATGAACATAACCCTATTTAATGTACGGAGATATGGATTTTTTGGCGAAATATTATTGCGGTTGGCATATCGTTTGCTATCCTGTACTGTTCTATATGGGCAATCGGTTTTGCCCGGCACGAAATGTGTAAAAATAACGGTAAAGAAATAGGATATTGTTTTAAGGAGTAAGACCCGATGAATATCAGACCATTGGCCGACAAGGTGATCGTTGCGCGGATTGAAGCCGAAAGCAAGACCGCAGGCGGTATCGTGCTGCCGGATTCCGCCAAAGAAAAGCCCCAGCGCGGCAAGATTATCGCCGTGGGCGAAGGTAAAATGCTCAACACCGGTAAACGCAGCGAAATGACCGTCAAAAAAGGGCAGGAAGTGCTGTTCACCAGCTACGCCGGCTCGGAAGTCAAAATCGACGGCAAAGAATACCTCATTATGGATGAATCCGATATTATGGCCATCGTCGAGGCGTAAGCACGACGCGGCACTATCGGTTTTTACTTACTATTTGAACCAATCCGAAAAACAGGAGAATTAGTATGGCAGCTAAAAAAATTGCATTTGATACCGAAGCACGGGCGGCGATTCGCGAAGGTGTTCGCAAACTCGCCCGCGCCGTCAAAATCACACTGGGCCCCTGCGGCCGCAATGTCATCCTTGAAAAATCATTCGGCTCACCGACGGTAACCAAAGACGGCGTCTCGGTCGCCAAGGAAATCGAACTAAGCGATGCGTATGAGAATATGGGCGCACAGATGGTCAAGGAAGTCGCTTCCAAGACCAGCAATGTCGCCGGCGACGGCACCACCACCGCAACGATTCTTGCCGAAGCCATATTTGAGGAAGGCTTGAAAAATATCACCGCCGGCGCCAATGCCATGCAGGTCAAGCGCGGCATCGACAAAGCCGTAGATACGATTGTCGAAGAACTGCGGAAAATGTCGGTTGCCGTCGAATCCGGCAAGCAGATTGAGCAAGTCGCCACCTGCTCGGCCAATCAGGATGCCGAAATCGGCAAGACGCTGGCACAAGCAATGGACAAAGTCGGCAAAGACGGCGTCATCACCGTCGAGGAAGGCCAGTCGCTGGAAACCGTCGTTGAGCTGCTGGAAGGTATGCAGTTTGATAAAGGCTATCTGAGCCCGCACTTCATCAACAACGCCGAAGAGCGCGTCTGCTCGCTGGAAAAGCCGTTTGTGCTGATTTTCGAAAAGAAGATATCCGCCGTCAAGAACCTGGTGCCGGTTCTCGAACAGGTTGCCAAAGCCGGCCGTCCGCTGCTGATTATCGCCGAAGATGTCGAGGGCGAAGCCCTGGCGACATTGGTCGTCAACAAACTGCGCGGCGTCCTGAATATCTGTGCGGTCAAAGCCCCCGGTTTCGGCGACCGCCGCAAGGCACTCTTGCAGGATATCGCCATCCTGACCGGCGGCGAGGCGATCTTTGAAGACCTCGGTATCCAGTTGGAAAATGTCAAACTCTCGCAGCTCGGACAAGCCAAGCGCATCACCATTGACAAAGACAACACCACCATCGTCGAAGGCGCCGGCAAGACTGCCGACATCAAGGGCCGCATCGAACAGATTAAACGCGAAATCGATTCATCGACCAGCGAATACGATATCGAAAAATTGCAGGAACGGCTTGCCAAGCTGGCCGGCGGTGTCGCCGTCATCAAGGTCGGCGCGGCAACTGAAGCCGAAATGAAAGAGAAAAAAGCCCGCGTCGAAGACGCTCTGCACGCCTGCCGTGCGGCCGTCGAAGAAGGCATCCTGCCCGGCGGCGGTGTTTCAACGCTTAAGGTGCTGTCGTCGCTGGATAAAATCAAAACCACCGGCGATGAATCCATCGGCATCGATATTGTTCGCCGTGCGGTCGTCGCACCCATCAAGCAGATTGCGGTCAATGCGGGTCTGGATGGCTCGATTGTCGCTCAGCGCGTGATGGAATCCAAGGAAAAGAACTTCGGCTATGACGCGGTCCGAAAGGAATACGGCGATATGGTCAAGTTCGGCGTGATTGTACCGACCAAGGTCGAACGCACTGCACTGCAGAACGGCGCATCGATTGCCTCACTGCTGCTGACGACCGACGCTATCGTCAGCGAAATCCCGGAAAAGAAAGAAGCCCCTGCAATGCCTGGCGGCGGCGGCATGGGTGGTATGGGAGGCATGGGTGGAATGGGCGGCATGTACTAACCCAACCCCTGCAGCACCAATAACAACCAACACCCTCAGGCCCCGGTTTGAGGGTGTTTTTTTATAGAAAGATGAGGGACCTATGAACAACGAATTTCTGGCGCTTCAAAAACGGGGCAAAACGCTCGAAGACCTGTTTTTCCTCAGACAGGACAAAATCCTCACCGAGCAGCACGAGCGGATGGAACGGATGAAAGAGACCCGGCGGTCGCTTGCCCGCGTGTCGGGCATCTCCAATCCGGATATCCTTCAAAAACTGGTTGAATTGCATATTCGGCCGGAAGTCGTGGCAACACTGGCGCTGGTGCCGCTGGTGGAAATCGCCTGGGCGGATGGCACAGTAGAAGAGGCGGAAAAAGCCGCGGTGCTGGCCGCCGCCAAGCAATCGTTTGTGTCTGCACGCAGCGCCGATTACACGATATTGAAGCAGTGGCTGACTCATCGGCCATCACCCAAACTGCTGGATGCCTGGAAGCAATACATCAGCGGCTTGCGGGAGGTGCTCAGCGCCGGCCAGATGAAACAACTCAAAGAGGATTTACTCGGCCATGCCCGTCAGGTCGCCCAAGCGGCAGGAGGCTTTCTCGGACTGACCAGAAAAATCTCCAAAGCCGAAAAGAAAATCCTTGACGAAATGACTGCCGCATTCAAATAATGTGCGTGAAAAAACGCAAGCCCATTGGGCTGTTTAAGGATGGCTGAAAAAATGGACAAGTCACCAAACAATATCGTCTTGATTGGTATGCCCGGCGCCGGCAAAAGCACGGTCGGCGTGCTGTTGGCAAAGACAATGGGACGGCAATTCCTGGATACCGATGTGCTGATACAGGCCGCTGAAAATGCCACCCTCAAGGAGCTCATCGAACGCCAAGGTCTGGCAGGCTTTTGCGATATCGAATGCAGCTACTGCCAATGTCTGGATATCACCAACGCGGTCATTGCAACCGGCGGCAGCGTCGTTTATTACGAGCCGGCAATGCGGAATCTCAAAGAAAACGGGATTGTGATTTATCTGGAACTGCCGCTGGATGGACTCAAGCAGCGGCTGACCGATGTCGTCGGCCGCGGCGTCGTCATGGAACCCGGAGAAACGCTCGAAAGCCTTTTTGTTAAACGCTGGCAATTATACGAGCAATACGCTGACATTACCATTTACACGCAAAATCTGACGCATGAACAAGTCGTTGGAAAAATTCTGGACGCTTTGAAAGATGTCAAATAAAGCCCCCGAGCATCCCATCCGATAAAAAGATTTCAGATCGCGGCGCCGCCGGCGATTTCATTGAGTTTCCTGTATTCGCTGACAACATCGAGCAGCCGGTGCAGCATGTCGCGTCCATTGACGCTGCCTTCAAGACCGAGAAATTCCAACCCCAGATGCAACCCTTCGGCATCCTCTTCGAGGTGGACGACCTGAGCTTCGCTCATAATAGGCTTCTGATAGCATTGAGGCGTAAATTGCAGCCCGACAAGCTGCCCTATCTTGAAATGACTCTTCTGGCTGAGCCCAACCAGAACCCCCGCCCCGCCGGCCGAGACATTAATCAGTTTTCCCTGCCAATAGCTGTCGCCGGGAACCTGCGGAGTGTTATCGACATAGCCGCGATGCCAGAACAACACCTGGATATTCATCGCACCGGGAACAGGCTGTCGTTCATACGCCCGCCGCAGCATCTTTTCCATCCGGTCCGGCAGTTCCAGCAAGACCCTGCCCTGCCCGGATCCCGGCATCGTCTCAAAACCAATGATCGTGCTTTCGAGAATGTATTTATGATGTTCGATTTGAAAAGACAGGCCAACAGGCTGATCGATTTGCAGTTCCTTGATGCCGTAGTTTTGGTCGCTGACAAATTCAACGAGCAGACCGCTTTCGGACAACCCATACAGCCGGACATCGTTGCGGTACCATTTGCCTTTGAGATGACTGAGTGCGGCCTGAGTTTTGAGGCCGACGGCCTGGAATAAAACATCGTGAATGCGACCGCCTTTTAAGATGTCAGACTGATTTATAGCCACTGCTTCCACCATATTATCTACTCATACTATCTGGAATTATCATATCGTACTCCCAGACACTGCAACTATCGACACAATCAAGAAGTATCTTGAATCAGAACGGCAGTCTTCTAATAGAACCGTCCGATAATGACTGTTTTTCTGCTATTTCGCAAGTAGATGGCCTACCTAAAGTGTAACAAAGTTATTTTACTTCCACAAGCCGGCAACCGGCAGTTTCTGTTGAAATTTCCACTCCGCCCCCTTATGATACCTATATGAACAGTGAAATTGTGAAAAAATACTCATTATGCGAATTGGCTTTGCTGGGCATTCTTGCCTTGGGGCTTGCGATGGCGGGGTTAGTTGTTAAAAACCGCTCACTAATCCGGCTTGGCGATCCGATTGATTTGCCGGCATCGGGATTGACGGTCTGTCTTCCGACAGGCTCGGCATGGCAAAGCCTGGCCGGATGGCAGTATGAACAGGATAATAGTTTTGTTCTGCCAGCCAAATTGCTCTACAAGACAATTCCAGTTGTCCAGATTCAGTGGAAATACGCCCTTGCCGAAGAACCCATCGAGCCGCAGCGATATCTCGAGAAAGCCGCTGGCCAATTAAAAGGGATCGTGCTGGAGACGGCTATCCTGGACGGCACGCCGAAAATCAACTATATCCATGTTATCGACGAGCAAGGCGGTTCTGAAATGATGCTGGGCGTTGCCGTGTTGGACTATCAGCGTATTTTGACCCTCCATGTCAAAACCGCTCAGAATGCGGCGTCCTGCCAGTCTATTTTTCGGTCCCTGGCGGCCAGTATGCGGTATGAAAAACCCGCCGAGCTGACCGAAGGCATTCGGCTTTTAAACGCCTTTGGCGAGAATGCCAAAAACCAGTTTGACAATACGGTCGCCTGTCATCTGATTAAAAACGGGCAGGGCAGCGTGCAGGCCGGCTCGATTCAACGGCAGAAAAAGTTGCCTGATGCGATGGTCGTTGATTGGACTTTGTTTGAGAAGCGTTCTGCAGTGCCGCAAAAAGAATACCATTTCAAAAGCCCTTTATCCCTTTCATCGTTCACGCTGGAATATACCTTGGTGATGCAAAATGGGCGTGCCGCCGTTCAGATGGAATTAAACAGCAACCGGCACCTGCAAATCCGGCAGGGACCCAAACAAACCGTTGTCTATCCGGGGCCGGCGGCAGTCAGCGACATGCTGCTGGCTTTGCTGATTGATTTTTACCGGCAGCAGCCTCCCCAAAAAATCTGTCTGGACATCATCGCATCGGATGGAAGCATTCGACCTGCGATTATTTCCTCGCTGCCGGTCGAGCAGGCCTCCGCCAAAGCCCAAGAGATGGCCAGTGCAATCCGTGTGCAGTCCGTTGGCGGCGCTTTCGAGGAGTATTATTATGACCGCGACCAAAAACCGATAGGGCGGCTGACATTATCCACTCGTCAGCAGCCGCTGATTTGGGAACCTGCCAGCGAAACGGATGTAAAAAAACACTTCAAGACTGCCGCCCCGGCCGGCGACATCGCTTTGCATTTACCTGCTATCAATAACTTGTACGGAAAGGCTAACCCATGAGTTTGGATGTATTTGACTGCGCCATTGTCGGCGCCGGCCCTGCTGGACTGGGCGCTGCGCTGTATGCGACGCGAGACCGATATAAAACGCTGATTCTCGAAAAATTCTATCCCGGCGGACAGATCAACACCACCGACCGAATTGAAAATTATCCGGGATATGCCAATATTTCCGGGCCGGACTTAATCGAAAAACTATCCGCCCAGGTGCAGTCTTTTGGCGGGCAAATCACTCCCGGAGCGGAAGTGTCCGCGATGAAACGCCGTCCTGACGGTCTGATTGAAATGACCGCCGACAACAAAACCTATCTGTCCCGCGCCGTCATCCTGTGTCCGGGCAGTTCCTATCGCCATCTGGGCGTGCCGGGTGAAGAGGAATTCCGCAACGCCGGCGCCGGCGTCAGTTATTGCGGCACCTGTGATGCGCCATTCTTTCGCGGCAAGACCGTCGTTTCGATTGGCGGCGGCAACACCGCGGTCGAAGATACGCTGCACTTGTGCAAGTTCGCCGCCAGGGTGATATTGATACATCGCCGGACAGAATTTCGAGCGACCAAAGTATTGGTCGAAGAACTGTATCAGAAAGTCAATCAGCCCGATTCCAATCTGTCGCTGATTCTGGATTCGACAATTACCGCCATTGAGGGCGCCGGCAAGGTGCAAAAAGCCGTCGTCAAGAATCTCAAGACTGGCGCCGTGCAGGACATCGCCTGCGATGGGGTGTTCATCTTTGTGGGAATGACGCCCAACACGGCCTTTCTCAACAACTTCGTCGATTTAACCGAAGCGGGCTTTATCAAGTGCGACCCGGCATACCTGCGGACGCGCGTGCCGGGTGTGTTTGCCGCCGGCGACTGCCGCGTCGGGGCAGCGATGCAATTGGTTACCGCCATCGCCGACGGCGTTAATGCCGCGATGTGGATGAAACAGTACCTGCGCGACGCGGCCTGGTGGAATGAACCGCTGGCCGACGCCCTGTCGCCAACCGAATGGTAGCCCTCATTAGTTCAGGAACAATATGAAAACACAGCCGGACATCGTATTGGGCGTTTTGTGGTACCTGGTATTTGTTATCTCAACAACCTTTCACGAGGCGGCACATTCCTTTGCCGGCTGGCGGCTGGGCGACAATACCGCCTACAATGCCGGACAGGTAACGCTCAATCCGGTACCGCACATCAAACGCGAGCCGTTTGGAATGATCGTCGCGCCGATTTTGTCGTATGCCTTTGGCGGCTGGATGATCGGCTGGGTAAGTGCTCCCTACGACCCGGCGTGGGCGATGCAGTACCCCAAGCGTTCGGCATTGATGGGGCTGGCAGGGCCTGCAGCCAATCTGGCTTTGGTGCTGGCGGCGGCGCTGATCCGCATCGGAATCGCGACAGGGTTTTTCGCCGCACCGGAACGAATCGGCTTTACCAGCGTCGTGATGGCGCTCAAAGATGGGCCGTTGCAGGGGTTTGCCGTAACGCTGAGCATCCTGCTTACGCTGAATTTGACCTTGCTTGTCTTTAACCTCATTCCGATACCGCCGCTGGACGGCACAAGCCTTGCCGAACTGATTCTTTCAGGGGATTTACTGGCGCGGTATCGTTCCCTGATTTACGGCGGCGGCCTGTCCCAATTCGGCATCATTATCGCCTGGTTCGTGATGGGCAAAATCTTCCCGCCGATTCATCTTATGGCAATCAACCTGCTGTATCCGGGACACGACTACCAGTAGCAACACTTATTCGCTTGCCTATCCTTTGTTGCCCATTCCAGATATGATATGCCTGAATCAATCTGTTCCAACTCACGGATTCTTCTTGCTTTTGCAAGACATATACGGTATAATGACCGGCCGATGAAGCAAGTTTAGCAATGGTATTTCCTGTTTGTTTGAGACAGCGTGTTCTAAGACTGAATAATGATATAAATGCCCTATACGCCCTATCACTTTGGACCCAGCGGGTTGGTTGCGCTGGCGATGCGCCGCTGGATTGATGCGCCGGTCTTTATCCTTGCCAATGTGGCAGCGGATTTCAGCGTCGTGGGGGACTGGATTTTCCAGCCCGGCTGGCCCGTCCACCAGTTCGGCCATGTCCACACTCTGCTTGGCGGCGCAGTCTTCGGCGCTGTGTACGGTGCGGCAATGTTCGGCATCGCTCCGCTTCAGACCCTCTGCAAAACCTCGATGAACTGGCTGGGGCTGCCCTATCGACCCACGCTCAAACGGGCTGTCTTGGCCGGCATATTCGGCGTCTGGGCGCATGTCCTGGTCGATGCCTTCGTGCATAGCGATGTCCAGATATTCTGGCCGTTTTTGGACAGTAACCCCATCTGGACATACTTAGTCGGCCACCGCCACAAAAACATCCTCGACCTGCGGGATTGGATTGTCGCATGGTGCATCGGATGCTGGGCAATTTTAGTAGTCTATTACGGCTGGCTGGTCGATACCTTCAAACCGCGAAAAGACCGCATCGCAACCATTCGGCGCAAACGGCAGAATCCACCCGAATCCGCCTCCGACGGAAACACAGACCCCATCCCATCCTGACCCCCCCCCCCCAGGTCTTCATCGACATATATCACTTTCACGGCACTTTTCGATAGTGTGCTGTTGTGGCTTGCTTTCAGGCATAGGTCAGTTATAATAAAGTCACCAAAACACAATCTGCAGCTTACGTTGTGGCTTGCTTTCAGGCATAGGTCAGTTATAATAAATACGCACTTGCAGCCGGGTATGCAGAAGTTGTGGCTTGCTTTCAGGCATAGGTCAGTTATAATGAAAAGATTATTGTTTTCTCTCATGCTCGAGTTGTGGCTTGCTTTCAGGCATAGGTCAGTTATAATTTATAGGCACGAAAGGGGAGTGCAGAAGTGGTTGTGGCTTGCTTTCAGGCATAGGTCAGTTATAATGCAGCCGCGATGCAGGCCGCGTGAGATGGCGTTGTGGCTTGCTTTCAGGCATAGGTCAGTTATAATCCCTCACGCCTAAATCCTGATGCCGAAATGAGTTGCGGTAAAAATGCCCTAAAATAATTCGAGTTGTCGGGGCGGCGGAGGGGTGGGTTTGCGCAATTTTCCCCAGAAAATCGCCATCCGCTCGAACTGCTTATCTGTAACGGTAATAAGCCGCACCTCGCCGTCCGGCGGCAAAAATCCAGACACTCGCTTAAAATGCACATCCGCATTCTCCTCGCTGGCACAATGCCTCGCATACACCGAGTATTGTACCATACTGAACCCATCTTCGATAAGATTTTTTCGAAAATGCGTATAATCCTTGCGCGCCTTTTTCGTATCCGTCGGCAAATCAAACATCGCGACTATCCACATAGCCCTATACCCCGATTCAATCATATTTGCCTCACCGAGTACCAGTTTTCTTACATATAACGCACATCGTCATTCTGACCCCGAGTCCGTCGAGGGGGAAGAATCTATTGACTCAGAAAATTTCCAATTCTGTCTCCTTCCTTCTGAATTCTGTCTTCTTCAGTATGGCAACTCCATTTCCTTTTGTTCTCCCGCAAGACATCGCTGCAGGGATGCCGCTGTCCGATGCAGCCCGACCATCAGCGGACCCGTAAAGCCCGCAATCTCCACCGGCTCATACAACACTTCCAGCAGCCGGGCTTTTCGTTCTTGGGTCAAATCCGTCAATTGCCCCGCATCGCCAGCGTCCAGAACCATCGCTCGCACTTTCTTTTCCACAAACCCGCGAAACGGCTCCAGCACATCATCGGCAAGGCAGTAGGCGTTGTATTTATTGTGATGATGGATCCCCAGCGTCGGCAGCAGTCCCGCCGAGCAAATCGCCCGCGCCACCGCCGCCCGCATCACCATATAGCCGTAATTGAGCAGATTGTTCGGCGGCGCCCCGCCGTCCGCCTCCCGCCGAAATCCCATTTGCTTTTCTGAATAGGGACTTGTACGTTCTGGCGCAGCCAGGTTGAACCTGTCCCGATTTTCCTTGTTTCTTTTATCTGTGAAATCGGCGTAATCTGTGGTTGCACTTTTCTTCGGCAAAAACGCCCCCCAGAAACGCTTGCTGGCCTGTGCCTCGATATTATCCGGGTCACCCGACCGTACCTGCTCCCGCAGCCCGCGCAGATAGCGGCTTGCCGCCTCATTGTCCTTGACCACATCCGCCTGATGGGCGATTTTCGCCCGGACAATCTGCCGCCAGAGCTGCTTTTTGACCGGCTCTTTGGCTTCGATTTGACAGCGAAACCGCTCCGTCTGCACCGTATTGCTTTCTAAGGGCAGCAGCATGCCGGCCGGCAGATAATGCCCATCACACAAAATCACTGCCGCTCCGTTTTTGAGTAGTTCGGTAAAAACGCTGTGTGTATAGGAAACCCCGGTGTGCCAGACCAGCAGTACCCCGATATCCTCGCACGGAATCCGGCCCACTTCCCGCCGGTCATGAATATCGCCCCCATCAACAGGGGCTTTAACCACCAGTTGCCCAAGTTTGACCGATAAATACGTCCCTGCCGTTGAAATTTCAACGACACGCTTAATCATATATGGCCCTCTTATGTGTCTATAGGCCATATCGGTAAATCAAACTACCGACTTAATCATTCGCCCTTGTTGTTCTCCCAAGCGGGTCAATTTGAACCTTATAGCCGCTTAATGTATTAGGACTTTTACGCTGAATTAGCGGCGGCTTATCTGCGTCACTTAATTGACCTGCGTATGTATGTGGTCTAAACATAACACGTCCATCTTGAACGATTTTTTGAACACGATGCAGAATGAGCTGCTTATTGTCTGTTTCAAGCATAACCATATCGTTTTTTGCCAGTGAAAATAAAAACCTCTTTCCATCTTCGCAGTCTCGGCAGACCACCGGTTTATTGTTGCGTACTCTCTGGGTTGCCTCAAAGATCGTAACTACTCGGCCTTCCCGTTTAACAGCGCCCTTGCTGTCTTTGTATTCAAACAACTCGATATGATGATTGCTGCCCGATGAAACGGCTCGATAGGTCTTTCCAATAGTGTCTTTTAGCCCAATCATATTATTAAATACGTCACGAATCCGCACCGACTTAATCTGCGGTCCCCTGCCATTTTCGGCTCTCATAAAAAGCGGCTCTTTCCACACATCCTTTCCGACTTTACCGGACTGTTTTTCCGGGTCAATCCCAAACGCCAAAAATCGTTCCCGAACCAGCGCCTGCACGATAGGGTCAACAATTTTACTTACCATCGAACCGGTCAGGTCTTCGACCTTTTTACGATAGACATAGATGTCCTGACCCTTGTCGTCCTTGAGTCCGGTCGGCCCATAATTGGTTTCTTCGTGCAGCGCCCCCGATACTTTCCGCGTTGCCCGATGCGATACCAGAATCGTATTGACCTTTTGTTCCGCCTCTTGCCGAAATCCTTCCCACGGTTCTTCAAATCGCTCATCGGTCGGATTATATTTTGAGCGCGCCAGTTTTTTCAAGTGTTCCGGCGTGGTCAAGGCGACCACAATCGCATCCACCGCATGATGGCGATGGTCATCTCTGTTTTTTTGTACCGTACCCGTCAAGTTCAAAATGCTGTTGAGCCCCCATTGATGACGCAATTCTGCCGTGGATTGTCCTTTGGTGCCGAAGACATAGCACCCCAGCGTTTTTAAATACCCAACCACCTCGCGCGTGATATAGCGAGTGTCGTTCAATTGCCGCTCGACGAATTTGTCCAATTCGACTTCTTTTTGCGAAAATTTTTGTCGTTTAGGATATGGCAAAACCCGAACCCGCTGCAAGATAGGGTCGTATTGCTCTTTGCCGTTGTAGTATTCATACGGCGTCTCATTGCCCTTGAGCCGATTTTCACTCACATAACAAAGCGTTTTGTTCATATAACTGTCATCCAGCGTTCTCGAATAGGGCAAAATATGCTCTATCTGAAATTCCGGATAAGGCCCAAACAAGGCGGACTGCGAAATAGCCCGGCCGGTATAAGGACATACGCCCCCGCACTCTTTCCAGAGTTTATATTTGATAATATCATCCCGGCTTGGTTTGGCGATGCCTAAAACGGACAGTTCTGCCGCCGCGTTTTTATTTTCCTGCTCGTTGTCTTTTATTTTTTGCTGTAATTCTTTCCGCTCATCCAAAGACCCCTTTACATCCCGTGCCATTTCAATCGCGATTTTGGCAGGCTTGCCATATTCTCGAATAATCGCATTGACCACCTTGCGCACCTCCCACATCGCCTTATTGACCAAGGGATTGCGGACATCTTTGGGAAAGCCGAGAAAATCAACCGTTTCAGTGTTCTGTTTAGCTTGATAAGTGCCATAGACCTGTTGAATTGCATCGTGTACCAGCCGCCCTTTTTCCAAATGCGGCAGCAGTTTCTGAATCGCCACCCGTGAAAAACTCACATATTTTTCAGGCAAGGAAATCTCTTTAATCTTTTCTGCTTGTTCCGCTGTAAAACCAAATTTTTCTGCAATGGCTTTTTCCACCTGCTCATCAGACAATGAATCATCCTGTACAAATTCATTCAGCAGGGCAATATCCGCCTCGGTCAGTTTTGAAAAATTCTTTTTCAGAATGTGCCGCAAGCTGGCGGCAAATTCATCCCCTTTCATTACGGCGTTTTTCTTGTCTGCCTTGCCTTCTTCCAGATTAAATGTCTGTGTTTCAAGCAACCCCAATTTCTTGCGGATAGCGTCGAAGGTCACTTCTTTCTTTTCGGACAGCAGGCTGAATATAATTTGACGCTGCTCGTCTGTCGGTCTGCTTTCGGTTCCATCGGGATTATAAATGAGAAGATTGTTGACATCTTGCAGCATCCGAAACCGCCGTGCATAAAAATCCCCTCTGGGGCATCGCTGTTCCTGCGGCTCTAATTCACATTGACCAATCAATTCATCGGTGGGTTTTAAAGGACGCTGAAAATAAATCGTTTCGTGGCGTATTTTTTTAAGATACTCGTAGTTCTTTAATTCTGGGTGATACTCAGCCTGTTTATTCCAAAGCAGCTCAAATTCCTGCTCGAACATTGCCCGAAACGTATAATGGCCCCGAATCCGTTCTTCGTGCGAATCGACTTTGGAAAAATACTCTCCCAGGGTACGGCAGCCGGACTGGGTAATTTTTGCCTGCAATTCCGTTGCAGACTTTTTGACAATGCCGTCTTCTTTGGCTTTGCTGCTTTTGCGATTGCTCCAAAATCCGCGACGTTGATTGAGATGATAAAGAACTCGTCCAAATTCATAAGGAGTCAATTTTTCATCCAGCCCTTTGGCTCGAAGCGAATAGGGGTTGAGAATGAATAGCTTTTCCAGTTCGTTGGTTGTCGTCGGCAAAAATCCTTTGGCTCGCAACGCACGAACTAATTTATCTTTGCGGTAGGCCTTTCGGCTCCGATTGCGCCGCGCCCCCCGTGCCAGCCGGCGGGATTGATTTTTGGAAATTTCCGCTCCTTTGGTGCCCCTGTCAACACCCTCTGGAAATACTCGAACGCCCGTTGCAACAAGCGATGATTGCGGATTGGTTTCCAATATCGCCCATCCAATACTATTCGACCCAATATCAAGTCCCAGTGTGTAAGCCATTATTTGCCTCCTTTTGGCCAGTCGTCAAAATTTTCCTAAAAATTCCCTTGACTATTGTAGTAAAAAATGATAGGAATGCAAGTATTATAACTGACCTATGCCTGCAAGCTTGTCATAACAAGTGACTCCCTTGGGAGTCGCGCAGGCACTGCCCCGAAGACGGCCTCACGGCCTTCTCCGGGGCATCCTTTTTTACCCCCAAACTCTCATTTCCTATTCCGTATTTCTGAAATTATCCGCTCTTGAATTTGTTTTGGATTTCAAAATTTTCCGACCATTCATGGGTTCTCATGTTCTTGGATATACTTAATCTTTATTCTGTATTTTTTATTTTTTCCTTTTAACTTTTGAGTTTCCCGTCCCCTCGATTGTATTCTATGTACATGCCGCATACACTTTATGTACATCAATCTATTTTTCCCATTTTAACAATAAGGACTTACGGCGATTTGGCGCAATATCGCTTTTCATTTTTTTTCGGCGACTATTCTCCATAATACATCTGAATAGGGATATTCTATTTTTAAAATTCGGAACACCGAGGGCAAATTCTTATTGACAAAGTCCGTACCTTATGCGATAATACTCCCCTGAACAAGTATTTTTTGTTTTGGATATCGATGAACGTGAAAAGACACAATTTATTGATGGTTAAGGTAAGCGGCATAATCGCCGGCGGCGCGCTGTGCGATAAGTTGGCGACACTGGCCATTAGCAAAAGAAAAAGATTCCCGCTCTGAAATATCTTAAATAATAAGATTAAATACAATAAAGCCTTTCAGAGCAAGCTGTTCTGAAAGGCTTTTTCTTTGATATGGACAAAACTATGAATACGCAAAACTACCGAACGCATTTATTGAAAAATGGACAAATGGCCGTCGTCCGGCAGGCAACGCCGGATGATGCCGCAGAATTGACGGGCTTTTTTGGGCACATCGCCAAAAACAGCCCGCATTTTGCCTCGCTGGATGAGCCGATTGAGCAATGGCTCAATCTGGACTCGGTCTGCCGCAAAATTCTGACCTGCCAAGCCAACAACGGGATTATTTATCTGGCCTTCGTCGAAGAAATGCTATCGGGAGCGGCCAGGGTTTTCCGATATGACGAGTCCGAAATGGGAGATATGGGGCGGATTACCGCCGGCGTCCTGACCTCGCACCGCGGGCTGGGCATAGGCACCGCCCTGCTGTATTCGGTCATCGGCTGGGCACGCACTAATCCCTCGCTGGACTTGCTGACGCTCAATGTCAATTCATCCGACCTGGCGGCACGGATGCTCTATGAGAAAATGGGCTTCCTCGAAGAGGGTCTGTTCATTCAGCCCGGCGCATCGAGCGGCCGGCAATACGCCCACGGTATCGAGATGTATAAATTCGTCAAATAACGCCGCCAGCCGCCGGACAAGAGGGCATTTCGGATTGACAATGCCCTGACGACTGCGTACTATATCCGCTTTGAAAACGAAATAAAGGATATCTTATGTCGGATAATGAAAAGAAAAGTTACCGCGACAGTCTGCAATTGCCGCAGACTGCCTTTGCGATGAAAGCAAACCTTGTCCAGCGCGAGCCGCAGCAGCGCAAGGCGTGGGAAAAGCAGGATATCTACCGCCAGATTCTCAACAGCCGGCAGGGCAAGCCGCTCTATGTGCTGCACGACGGCCCCCCGTATGCCAACGGCGATATCCACATGGGACACGTCATCAACAAAGTCCTCAAGGACATCGTCGTCAAATACAAGACGATGGCCGGCTTCCAGAGTCCGTACATCCCCGGTTGGGACTGCCACGGCCTGCCCATCGAAGTCAAGGTGATGTCCGAACTGGGCGACAAGGCCAAGACGATGAGCAAGTCCGAAATCCGCAAAGAGTGCCAGAAGTACGCATCCAAATATGTCAAGCTGCAAACTAAACAATTTCAGTCGATGGGCGTTTTTGGCGATTTTGAAAACCCGTATCTGACGCTCAAGCCCAAATACGAACAGGGCATCCTTGAAATTTTCGCCGAATTGGTGGGCAACGGCCTTGTCTATAAGCAGCTCAAACCCATTTATTGGTCGATTGGCTGCCAGACCGCCCTGGCCGATGCCGAGCTGGAATATCACGACATCGCCTCGCCCAGCATTTATGTCAATTTCCCGATGGATACTGCCTCTGCGGCAAAAGCCAAAACCCTGCTGAATCTCCAGCAGGACAGCCGCATCTGCTTTATGATTTGGACAACGACGCCCTGGACGCTGGCGGCAAATCTGGCCGTCGCACTGCACCCGAAATTAGACTATGTCGGCTTAACCTACGCCAAAGACGGCACGACATTGACCTCGGTCATTTGCAAAAATCGGCTGGAAGCGGTCGTCGCCGCGGCGGGGCTTTCCGAAGGCCAATACACCGTCAGCCAATCGGTATCGGGCGAGCAACTCAAAGGCCTGCGGTACAATCACCCCTATATCCAGACCAACCCGACCGACAAGGACTGCTGGTTTGCCGTCAATGCGGAGTTTGTCACCACCGAGGATGGCACGGGGATTGTGCATATCGCGCCCGGCCATGGCGTTGAGGACTATCAGGCCGGCATGGCAAACGGGTTGGCCGTCTATTCGCCGGTTAAGGACGACGGCTGCTATGATGACTCCGTGCCGGCGTGGCTGCGCGGCAAAAATGTGCTATCCGCCGACAAGGATGTCATCGACCATCTGCAAAGCATCGGCCTGCTCGTTCATACCGCCAAACTGATGCATAGCTATCCGCACTGCTGGCGCAGCAGGATGCCGGTGATTTTCCGCGCCACCGAGCAATGGTTTATCGGCGTGGATAAGACTGTCGCCAAATTCGGCAAGACCCTGCGCAATCTGGCAATGGAACAAATCAAGCAGGTGCAATGGGTGCCCGCCTGGGGCGAAAAACGCATTGCCGGTATGCTCGAAAGCCGCCCCGACTGGTGCATCAGCCGCCAGCGCGTCTGGGGGCTGCCGATTCCGGCATTTATCACCAGCGACGGCAAAACACTGCTGACCAAAGAATCTGTCGCCGCCGTCGCCCGCCACATCGGCAAAAAAGGCTCCGATGCGTGGTTTGCCGACAGCCCCAAAGACATCCTCGGCGCGGATTTTGTCCTGCCGGCCGGATTTAGCTGGGATGACCTCCACAAGGAAGAAAACATCTTCGATGTCTGGTTTGAATCCGGATGCAGTTGGCACGCGGTTGCCGCCGCTGCCGGCTGGCCCGTGCCGGTCGATTTATATCTGGAAGGTTCCGACCAGCATCGCGGCTGGTTTCAGTTGTCGCTGCTGCCGGCGCTGGGCGCCATCGGCAAAGCCCCCTTCAAGACCGTCCTGACGCACGGCTTTACCGTCGATGACAAGGGGATGAAGCAATCCAAATCCGCCGGCAATTATGTCAGCGCCATCGAGGAAATCGAAAAGTACGGCGCGGATATCCTGCGGCTGTGGGTCGCCAGCGTCAATTATCAGGAAGATATGCGGTGCAGCGACGAACTCATCGGCAGGCTGCAGGAAGCCTATCGCAAAATCCGCAATACCCTGCGCTATCTGATGGGCAGTATCGACGGCTTCGACCCGGCAAAACACACCGTGGCGTTTGACAAGATGATGCCCGTGGATCAGTGGGCGATGGCAAAACTGCGACAACTGACGGAAAGTGTCGTCGATGCGTATGAGAACTTCACGTTCCATCGCGTCTTTACACTGATTTACAATTTCTGCTCGGTGGAGATGAGCAGCATTTATATGGATGTCCTCAAAGACCGGATGTACTGCGACGGCAGGGAAAGTCTCAGCCGGCGCAGCGGACAGACGGCGATGTTTGCGATTCTCGATGCACTGGTGCGGTTGATGGCGCCGGTGCTGGCCCATACTGCCGAAGAGGCGTGGGCGGCGATGCCGTTCAAATCCATGCCGGATGCCAGCGTTCATACTGCGATGCTGCCCGATACCAAGCAGATGAAAGACTGGACGATTGACGAGCCGGCCTGGGACAAGATTATGACCCTGCGCGATGAAGCCCTCAAGGCGATGGAAGAACTCCGCAAGGGGCAGATTATCGCCAGCAATCAGGAGGCCTCTGTGCGGATTATTACTGACAGCGATGAGTGGATTGCAGCGGTGCAGTCGATCGGCGTCGAGACCTTTGCGGCGTTGTGCATTGCCAGCGAGGTCAAAATCGAAAAGGGACCGGCATTCAGTATCACTGCGGAAAAATGCGAATTTGCCAAATGTCAGCGCTGCTGGTATTTCCGCCCCACCGTCGGCAAAGACAGCCGTTTTGATGATTTATGCACCCGCTGCGCCGATGTTGTTGCTGCAATGTAATCTGTTGTTTGGAGAACAGCCCTCAGGTTGTACCCAAAATCTGCAACATTATTTAATTGGTATCGGTGTCTCTGTTTTCTTGTGAAGGGAAGAAATGAAAATATTGCCATTCGATTCATTTGAAATTGAGACGTTGATTTCAAAACAAGAAGCTACCGCTATTCTCGGTTCACGAACGGGCTGCGAGGACACTGATTGTTTCCGGGGCAAGATTCAACAGGATCAATTCAAGATATATCGTATTATTAACTATCGCAATTCGTTCTTACCAATTATCCCAGGCAAGTTTCGTGAGGGGCGAGGATGTGTTATCATTTCAATCCAAATGCGACTGAATTTATTCGTGCTTGGGTTTATGGCTATTTGGTTCTCGGGTATTGGTTGTTTTGTCTTTATCACTTTATGCAGCAAAAAATGGCTTGCACTGGGGCTCATGATGCTTTTGCTGTTAGTTGGGTGGGCACTTATGAACGGATGTTTTTGGCTTAGAGCCAAAAAAAACAAAAAAACTTCTTGGGGAAATATTCCCCCGCGAATGAGCAAACTGAAAAAAATTCTAAATCTTTATTCGCTACTGTGGTTTCTCGGCCCACAAATCACCTATATCAGATGACGATGACGGCGGCGGCCGGCTTTGATTCGGTGTCGGCGTACCAGCGTAAAGGTCACAAAATAGCCAAGAACACCGGAAATCAGCCCCAGTACAAATCCGCCGACGGTCATTTCAATGCCTATTTTGGAAAAGACCTCACCCATGTTTTTCCAAAACTCCGGCGAATGCAGACAGGTTCGCATATTGTGGAAAGAAAATAATTCGCTCAATAGATATGCCGCAACCTTGAGGTCTTGCCATGAAGATTGCCCCCAATATCCCATCAGCAACCGGCCGGTAAAATACGCCGCAGCGGACACCGGCAATTGCGTCAATGGATTACTGACCCACACAAACAACACCGCCATCGCTTTATTGCCTCGCAGCAATGCCGCCAGCCCCAGCCCAATGAGCATGTGAAATCCCAGAAACGGCGTAAATGCGGTAAACAGCCCAACCGCAACTCCCATCGCGATGCGCGAAGTGGTATCATCCACATGCAAAATCCGGAAAGTGAAAAATCTGACCACCGGACGAAAAAACTGCTCGACCCATGACCGCTGTCTCAACCTCATCATAGTTGCTCCCCGCCGGCAATCGTCTGCCTGATGCGATCCAGTACCATTTGCACAGACACATGGGTTATCGCAAATGCCGGATTGGAACTTTCGATAGAACTGCCGCGTTTGTCCAATTCCACACCAACAACCGATTCCGGCCGGCCGTAGGGATACAGCCTCCAGGGATTGGTCGAACCATAGACAATCAGGACACGCCGATTGACTGCCGCCGCGATGTGTCCGGGTCCCGTATCATTGGATAAGACCACTGCCGCCCCGCTTAAAATGGCTGCCAGTTCCGGCAGCGATGTCCGCCCTGCAAAATTACAGCACCCCGTGCCGGACAAAGAAACAATGCGTTCCGTCAGCGGCAATTCGGATTTCGACCCGCAAATAACTGTTTTGAAGCCGTACTCCTTAACCAGCGAGGCACTGACCGCCGCAAAACGCTCCGCAGGCCAGCATTTATGCGGATGTGCCGAGCCGGGAATCAAAACAGCATACGGCTGGCCGGCGGTGATTCCCGCAGCAGCCAGTTTTTGCTGTACCGACTCGACTGCCGCAGCCGGCGGTGTCAGGGATGCTTCGGTAACAATAACGCCGGCGCCTGCCGCCGATACCATCTGATTATAGTAATCAATCACGTGAATTGACTGCGGCGGCCAAATGCGGTGCGTATAAAAAATCCCCGCCATCTCCCGTGCGGACCGCATTCCAAAACGGCAGCGGCTGCCTGTCTGATACGCAAAGAAGCCCGACCGGAACAATCCCTGAAAATCCAGCACCAGGTCATAGCTGCCCATTCGCAGCCGACTGAGGAACGCCGTAAATTCCCTAAAAGACTGGGGATTATACCACCACGAACCAAATCGCTTGCGGTCAAATGGAATAACCTCATCCAGTCCGGCAACACAATGCAGAATGGATGCAAAGCCGCTTTGGACTAACCACGATATCCGGGCATCCGGAAACGAGGTTCGCAGCGACCGCAATGCCGGCAGCGTATGGACAATATCGCCCAGCGCCGACGGTTTTATAATCAATATATTGTTGTAGGTTTTAGCCATATTTTCTCGTGAATTTCATGGACGGCACATCATACACAGACTTGCCAATCGATTCCACTTTTTTATCGTTTTGTTTATGCCTGGGCTCGGTGAATTTCAAAATAACCCGCAAGCCCCACGCCCGCAATCTCCGATAACTATATAAGTTTATTTCAGGAATACCGAGTTGAAACGTCTTTTTTTGAGAAAATCGCAGAAAATCACGAAACAGGCCGACTTTCGCCGCATCATATCCCGCAAAATCCGGGTCGGTGCCGGCCTGATAGTCCTCCATGTCTGCCCCAATGATGTGCGCATACCCCGACTTGGGCTGACGATATCTGGATATATTAGGCCTGTTATTATAAGAAATCGCCTCAAACGGCTCGCCAGAGAGATTTTTCGCCAAAATCAGCATAATTTAGACCCTCATTTTGACTATGTTTTAATATTCAACTCCAAAATGACGAAAAAAAGGATGACCCTTGCGGATAAGGCCGAGATTCAACGGTATCTTGAGTATGCCTGTCTTGAAAAGACCCTTTTGAGGCTGATGAAAACGGCTGTTGAGAAATCGAAACTATAGGATTTGAAAGAAGTTATGGCCTGTTGTGCCGAATCAACTAAAACCCTGTTTGCCGTAGGTGCTGCCGCCAAAAAGGCCGGCATCTCCCGGCAGAGCCTGCAATACTATCTGATGGTGGGCTTGCTGTCGCCGACACGAACCAGCCCCACCGGCAGGCGGCTGTTTGACGATAGCGCTGTCGAGAAAATCCGCCTCATCAAACGTCTTAATGATAATGGCTATCCACTGCGGGCGATACGCGATTTGTTCCATGAAAAACTATCTAAATAATTATATATAAATAGGTTATATATGTCTGATTACAACTCACGCCAGCAGCGAAGAAATATCGTCGTTGGGCTTTTCGTCCTGATAGCCCTTGGTGCATTTATCTGGCTTTTGGCAAAATTCCGGGAACTGCCGCTGTTTGCCAGCCAGGCAAATTCATTCTATATCAAGGTAAATTTTCCTGAGGCGCCGGGCATCCAGCCTGAAACGGCTGTCAATTATTGCGGTTATCAGATAGGACGAGTCGTCGATGTTGCCCCGCCGCACGAGGTCAAGGGCGAATCGATCAAGGCTCGCCACGTTGTCGGCGTTACCATCGCCATCGATAAGAAATTCAGCACCATTCCTCAAAACATCGATATTTTGATTGTCAAACGAGGACTGGGCAGCAGTTTTATTGAACTGCGGGACGACCCGGACAAACCCCTGGTGCCGAAAGATAAGGATAATCCTGCGTCAGTCTATCTGTCGGATGGGATGGTCTGCGCCGGCAGCACCGGCATGAGCAGTGAATTTCTGCCACCTGAGGTGCAGAAGAAGATGGAAGAACTGCTCGCCTCCATCACGACACTGGCACAAAACGCCAATCAGATTATCGGCGATGCGGACAATAAGACCAACATCAAAAAAACGCTGGCGCATATCACGGCATCAACTGAACAGGCGCAGCAAACGCTCAAATCCATCCAGACACTCTCGGATACGGGGTCTGAAAAAATCGTGCAGGTTGCGGCGGATTTGGATATGGCATTGACACAGTTGCAGCAGGTGCTTGCCAAAATCAATGAAGGACAAGGGACGGCCGGCCAATTGGTTAATGACAGCAGACTGTATGAGAATCTGCTGGACAGCTCCCAGGAATTGGAAATGGCTCTCGAGCAGGTCAAGAGATGGGCTGCCGACGCCCGCGAAAAGGGTATCCGTATCAAGTGGTAGCCGGCGGTATCTCCGGTTTCACTTTTTAGACAGCATAAAATCAAAGAGCAAAAATGGGTTCGTTTTGCAGAAAAGAGCAACCACAGATTTCGCAGATGGCACAGATTTTTTGGGACAGGATGAGCGAAAATAGGAAATACTGATTACGCTGAGAGGGATGATTTCTGGGGAGTTTTTTAGATGGGATTGACAAGATAGACAGGATTTTTTGTCCACGGAAAGCACTGAAAAAAAACACGGAAAATATGGAGGAGTTCGTTGTTCTTAGAAAAAAGAAAACGGGATTTTCGACCACGAAGATACGAAGAAGCACGAAGGGTGGATGTGGCGGAAATTGAGAAATTCAGGAGGGGATTTTTAACACAAAAGACGCTAAAGGCGCAGCGGACGCAAGGGGAGTTTTTTTAGACGGGATTGACAGGATAGACAGGATTGGTCGATAAATTAAAAATCAACAATTTAAATGCAAAATGACAGGGCAAAAATCAAAGAAAATGGGGGAGTGAAATTCTCCGGTTTTTTTGTGGACAAATCAGTTCAAATCCGCCATACTGCCGCTCACATAATTTATTGACAAAAAGGAGACCTGAAAATGAAGGCAAGATGGATTTATGCGGCAGCGGTGATGGGCTTTATCCTGTTTGCGCCGGTTGGGCTATCGGCACAAGACCCCAACACGGCAAACAAGAGTGAGGTAAACAAGGCAGACCCCAATGAGCAATTCAAGGAAACCTTGAAAAAGGCTGAGGCGGGCGATGCTTCGGCTCAATTCTTTATGGGCTTGATGTATGGCAATGGCGAAGGTGTGCCACAGGATTATAAGGAAGCGGCCAAGTGGTATTCCAAAGCCGCCGAGCAGGGACTTCCCGATGCACAATGCAATCTGGGCATGATGTATGCCAAAGGCAAATGCGTGCCACAGGATTACAAAGAGGCAGTCAAGTGGTACACGAAAGCCGCTGAACAGGGACTTGCCGGAGCGCAATTCTTGTTGGGGACGATATATGCCGAGGGTCGAGGCGTGCCGCAGGACTACAAAGAGGCGATTAAATGGTTCACCAGAGTCGCCAAGCAGGGTTTTGCCTGGGAAAATGTCGCCGATCACAAACTTGCCGAGGTACAATTCAATCTGGCCGAGCAGGGATATGCCGAGGCGCAATTCAATCTGGGCGTGATGTATGACAACGGTCGGGGTGTTCCGCAGGATTATAAGGAGGCGGTCAAATGGTACACCAAAGCCGCTGAACAGGGACTTGCTGAGGCACAATACAATATGGGCGTGATGTATGCTGACGGCGAGGGCGTTGCAGAGGATTATGTCGAGGCGTATAAGTGGTGGAATCTTGCCGCGGCACAAGGAAATGAAGATGCGAAAAAGAATCGAGATATCATACGGCAGAAGATGTCTGCTGAACAGATAGCCGAGGCGCAGCGGTTGAGCAAGGAGTTTAAGCCGAAAATACAGGGGCAGGCCGCAAGTGATATACTGAATCCAGAAACGGCGGAAATAAAGGGCAATGGGACGGGATTTTTTATTACGGCGGATGGGTATCTGCTGACGGCGTATCATGTGGTTAAAGATGCGGGTTCTGTCAAGGTCTGGACGGGCAAGGGGCTGCAACCGGCAAGGGTGGTTCGCTGCGATGCTGCCAATGACATTGCCCTGCTGAAAGTCGAAGGGGCGGGGTTTGCGGCGTTGGCGGTGCAGTCCAGCCGGACTGTCAAGGTGGGGCAGGAGATTTTTACGATGGGGTTTCCGAATATCCAGTTTCAGGGGACGGAGGCCAAATATACGCAGGGCAATATCAACAGTCTAAGCGGGATTGGCGATGATGTGCGGCTGTTTCAAATCAGCGCCGCGGTGCAGCCGGGCAATTCGGGCGGGCCGCTGCTGGATGGCGATGGGCAGGTTGTCGGGGTGGTGGTCGCCAAACTGGATGAGATTGCCACGGCCAAAGAGACCGGTTCGCTGCCGCAGAATGTCAATTACGCGATGAAAAGCTCATTTGTGCTGAGTTTCTTAGAATCACTGCCGGAATTGAACGGCAAACTGATTGAGGGCAAACAAGCGAGCCTTAGCCGGACACAGGTTGTGGAAAAGGCCGGCAAGGCGGTTGTGATGGTGGTGTGTTATTGACAGAGTTAAGAACAGGTCGGACTTGTCAGACAAGATTCGGACGGCTGATGCCCAAACGGCGGCCAATACGATGGTTGGAAGAATCAGGGACATGCACCGGTTAGGATTTCATGCTGATCGCTGCCGATCAGGAGTTTGAATAAAGGGCGCCTCTAAAATTCATTTTGGCGGACAAACGAAAATGGCCGCCCCAAAGACCGTATTAACGCAGTGGAACAAAAGGTGCGGAATCTGGTGCATACAGGAGCGGAAACAGGCGAAAATGGGCAGAATGACGAAAAATATCGATGCACTCATAACCCCCTGTAATTTCATCGGCTTGCAACATAAGTCATTGAATTAAAAAGAGTTAGGAATGGGTGAGTTGGGATTCGAACCCAAGACCTACGCATTAAAAGTGCGTTGCTCTACCTGCTGAGCTACTCACCCGACCGACGGCTATACCGTCTGGAAGGGATTGTTTATCCCCGAAAAGCACCGCAAGATAGCCTATCCGGCGGGGTCTGGCAAGAAAAAAATGTGCATTTAGGCCGATTTTGTGCCGGCCAGAGCAATGAATTTGTCAAAAAAGTATAAAAAAAACTGGAAAATTGCCGGATTTTGACTAAAATCCCCTGTCTATGAAATTTATATTAATCGATAAAATAACGGCTTTTGAGCCGGGAAAAAACCTGACGGCGGTTAAGAGCGTCTCGCTTGCCGAGGAGTATCTGGCGGATCACTTCCCGATATTTCCGGTGCTGCCGGGCGTGCTGCTGCTGGAAGGACTGATTGAATCGGCCTCCTGGCTGGTACGGCAAAACAATCAGTTCGCCCAGAGCATGGTGCTGCTGGAAAGCGTACGCAATGTGCGGTACAAGAGTTTCGCAGCGCCGGGCATGCAAATACAATATACCGTAACCGCCAAAGCCATTGAAGACAACGCCAGCAGTTTTACCGGCACCGGCATCTGCGGGCAGGAGGAAATCGTCTCGGCACAATTGACGCTGCGGCATTTCAATCTGGGCGATGAAAACCCCCAATTGGCGCATGTGGACGGCGATGTCGTCGAAAAAATGAAACAGCGGTGGAAGCTGCTTTACGCAAACTAATTCGGAATAACCAATAAACAAGATGCGGTCTTGCAGGGCTGCAAGAACTTTTATGGAGAAATCGTATTATGGCAATGAGCCGGGAAGACATTTTTAGTCAAGTCAAGGATGTGCTGGTCGATGCGCTGGGGCTGGATGATGACGACGTCAGAGAAGATGCCACGCTGATGGGCGATCTGGGCGCCGAAAGCATCGATTTTCTGGATATCGTCTTTCGTCTGGAAAAGGCGTTCAATATCAAGGTGCCGCGCGAAGAGCTGTTCCCCGCCGAAGCGGTGATGAACAATCCGGAGTATGTCAACGGCGGCAAAGTAACAGAAAAAGGCCTTGCGGAATTGAAGGCCAAGATGCCGCATACCGACTTTTCGACCTTTGAGAAGAATCCGGAAGTCAACAAAATCGCCGACTTGTTCACGGTCAGCGCGATCGTGAATTTTATCGAAGGCAAATTAAAGTAGTTTCTGCAATTAAATTCAAATATCGAAATCCGAAACAAATTCGAATGTTCAACTAATAAAAACGCTGTTTTAAATTTTTTTTGGTCATTTGAATTTTATTTTTCAGAGTGGTATCGAATTTCGGATTTCGTGCTTTGAATTTTAACGAGACACAACTATGCGGTGGATTTGGATTGATAAATTTCTTGAGTTTGAAAGCGGCAGGCGGGCGGTCTCGCTGAAGAATGTAACACTGGCCGAAGAGCATCTGCACGACCATTTCCCGGGCTTTCCAATCATGCCCGAATGCCTGATGATTGAGGCGATGGCGCAGACGGCCGGCATTTTAGTCGGCGAGGCGCGGCAATTCCAGGAAAAGGTTGTCTTAGCCAAAATCAAAAACGCCGTGTTTCATCACTATGTCCGGCCGGGCGATACGATTATTCTGGAAGCTGAAATCGAATCTATCGCGCCCGAAGCGGCCAGCACCAAAGGCTCGATCAAACGCGGCGATGCGCTGATTGCACAAATCAGCCTGATGTTCTCCCATGTGGACAAAAATCTTGCCGGCAAACAATTTCCGGAAGAAAACTTCGTCTTTACGGATATGTTTAATTCCCTGTTGACAGGCTTTGTGGGAACACAGAGCAAATCGAAAGGAACACCGTAATGGCCGGCCGGCAAGTCGCAATAACAGGACTTGGCGCGGTTAGCCCGCTGGGTCTTAGCGTCGATTCATTCTGGCAGGGATTGCTTGCGGAACGATGCGGTCTGGGACCGATACGCGCTTTTGATGCATCGGCGTTTCCGTGTATGATTGCCGGTGAAGCGCCCGACTATAATCTGCGAGACTATGTCCCGAAAAGCCATCGCAAGGCGACCAAGCTAATGAGCCGCGATATCGAACTGGCAGTCATCGCGGTCAAGGAAGCCGTCGATTCCAGCGGCTGGATTACCAAATCCCACGAAGGACAAACACCGACGCTGGTCTCACAGCGGACGGCGATCAATTTTGGGGCAGGCTTGATTTGCTGCGACCTGACAGAGATGTCCCAATCGGTCAGCAAGTGCATCACGGATGGTAAATTCGACATCCGCAAGTGGGGACGCGACGGATTGACAAGTTTGACGCCGCTATGGCTGCTCAAATACCTGCCCAATATGCTGCCGTGTCATGCGGCAATTATTCACGACATTCAGGGACCCAGCAATACCATAACCGCCGGCGAGGTCGGTTCGTACTTGGCCGCAGCCGAGGCGATGGAAATGATCATTCGCGGCGATGCGGATACGGCGATTGCCGGCGGCGGCGAAAACAAAGCCAATCCGCTGGGCGTCCTGCGGCCTGCCATGATGGGACGAACAAATTGCCAGTCCAACAGCCAGCCGGACAAAGCGTGCCGGCCTTTTGATAAGGATGCCAACGGTTCCATTTTCTCCGAAGCGGCCGGCGCGATTGTGATGGAAGAACTCGAACAAGCCCGCAGCCGCGGAGCCAAAATTTTTGCTTTGCTTGCCGGCAGCGGTTCAAGCCACAGCCTTAACAGCGATTATTTTCATCTGGAAGCCGACGGCAAGGCGGTCTGCTATGCGATTGAATCGGCACTGGAAGAAGCCAAATTGCGTCCGGATGAACTGGATTTGATTATCCCCTGCGGCAGCGCAATTCCGCAGGATGACGCCGCCGAAGCGGCCGGCATTCAAACCGCGTTAAAAGATGCAGCATCCGCCGTACCAGTCTGGCCAATCAAGAGCCTCGTCGGACACAGCGGCGCAGCCAGCGGCATTTTGGAAATCATCGCTGGCACGCTTTCTATTGAACACGGCAAAACGGGCAAGGCGGTCAATTTCGAACAGCCCGCGGCCGGATGCCGTTTGAATATCCTGCGAAAGCCGCTGGACAAACCAATCCGCAATGTCCTGTGCTGCGGCTATTCGTTCGGCGGACAAACCGCCGCGGTTGTATTGAAGAAATTATCCTGATCAGGCGAAGGAATCAAAATCGATGAGACATCGCGTAGTCATAACGGGAATGGGAATTGTTTGCCCCCTGGGTCATAGCATCGATTCATTCTGGCAGGGACTCATGACCGGCAAAAGCGGGATGGGAACCAATACACTGTTTGACGCATCGACATTTCCGACGACATTTGACGCAGAAGTCAAAAATTACGACCTGAGCAAGTTTGTCAAAAATACCGCACCGCATACGAAAGGTAACCGCGGCTCCCAATTTGTCGTGGGTGCGGCGGCGCAGGCCTGCCGACAAGCGAAAATCGATATTGAAACCGACACCCCCGCCGATGGCATTGACCGACGGCGGCTGGGCATATATCTGGGCGCCGGCGAAGGTTCGGTCAATAATGACCTGTTTTTCTCATCGCTGGTGGATTCCTGGCAGGCTGACAAGCAATGCCCCGACTGGTCGAAATGGTGCGCCACAGCCAAAAGCAAAATGGACGCTGCCCAGGAACTGGAGCAGGAACCCAGCATGCCCGCCGCACATGTTGCATTGCTGACCGGTGCCCGCGGCGTGAGCCGAAGCTGTCTGACGGCGTGTGCCGCCAGTACGCAGGCGGTCGGCGAAGCGTCGATGCTCATTCGCTGCGGCAAGGCGGATGTCATTGTCGCCGGCGGCGCTCATTCGATGATTCATCCGCTTGGCGTAACGGGCTTTAATCGCCTGACCGCCCTTTCGACACGCAACGACAGCCCGCAAACGGCCTCTCGTCCATTTTCGGCGACGCGGGACGGTTTTGTGCTGGGCGAGGGTGCGGCCATCGTCATTCTCGAATCACTCGACAGCGCTCAGCGGCGCGGCGTTAAAATACTGGCCGAAGTTATCGGCTTTGGCAGCAGCAGCGATGCGTTCCGTGTAACCGATATGCATGAAGATGCACGCGGCGCTGTTTTTGCGCTGCAGCAGGCAATCCGCGATGCCGGCATCGGCATTGAGGATGTGGACTATATCAGTACGCACGGCACCAGCACCTCGGAAAATGACTCCATTGAGACCAAGGCCATCAAGACGGTATTCGGCCGGCAGGCATACAAAATCCCTTGCAGCAGCCCCAAGAGCCAGATGGGGCATCTCATCGGCGCCACCGGCTGCGCGGAATTGATTACCTGCGTCATGGCAATTGGGGAACAGACACTACCGCCGACGATGAATCTCAATGACCCGGACCCGGAACTGGATTTGGATTATGTCGCCAACGCCCCGCGCAAAGCCAACATCCGTATCGCCATCGACGAGTCATTCGGATTTGGCGGACAAAATAATGTGGTGATTATCAAGCAATATCAGGCATAGTTAAAAAAGGGATCGAGTATGATAGACATCAAGTTAGTGCGGGATAATCCGCAGCGGTTTAAGGATGGAGCCAGGGCCAAACGGTTTGATGTGGATATCGATAAACTTCTCGACTTGGACAAAAAAATCCTGGCAGCAAAACAAATCCTTCAGGAAATCGCCACGGAAAAAAATCGCATCGGCAAGGAAATCCCAAAAATGGCCGGCGACGACAAGCAGAAAGTGCTTGCCGAACTGGGCAAATTGAAGGAAAAAGAAGCCCATCTCAATGAACAAATCAAGGCGATGGAACCGGAATTTGATGTGTTGATGCTGCAAGTGCCGCAGCCCCCGGATGCCGAGGTACCGCTGGGTTTAGACGATACGCAAAATGTCGAGCTATACAAATGGGGGCAGGTACGGCAGTTTGACTTTGAACCCAAAGACCATATTCAACTGGGGGCGTCGCTGGGGATGATTGATATGGAGCGCGGGGTTCGGCTGGCCGGCACACGCAATTATTTTCTGACCGGCGACGGCGCCATCCTCCATCGGGCGGTGATGAATTTCGCGATGGATTTTATGATTGGCAAGGGCTATACGCCGATGATTGTCCCGCTGCTGATGAAAAACGAGGCGATGCGCGGCACCGGCTATTTCCCCGGCTCCGAAGAACAGACCTATCAGATGGAACGCGATGAACTCAATTTAGTGGGGACGGCGGAAGTCCCGCTGACGGCTTATTTTATGAATGAGCTGCTCAGCGAAAAGCAAATCCCCTCCAAATTTGTCGCGATGAGCAGTTGTTTTCGCCGTGAGGCAGGCGCCGCCGGCAAAGACACTTATGGCCTGTACCGCATTCACCAGTTCGATAAGGTCGAGCAGGTGATTATCAGCGAAAACGATGAGGAAAAAAGCAAACAGTATCACAAGGAAATTTTGTCCAATTCCGAAGCGGTCTTGCAGGCGATGGAACTGCCCTACCGCGTCGTCAATGTCTGCACGGGCGACCTGGGACGCGGACAGGTTCAGAAATTCGACATCGAAACCTGGATGCCATCCCGCAAGAGCTACGGCGAGACGCATTCGGCAAGCCGGTTTTATGAATTTCAGGCACGACGGCTCAATCTGCGGTACAAGAGCGAACAGAAGAAAAATCTATTCTGCCACACGCTCAATAACACTGTTATCGCCTCGCCGCGCGTGCTGATACCGATTATGGAACTGTATCAGAATGCGGATGGGTCGATTACCATTCCGACGGTGCTGCGTCCGTATATGGGCGGCAGGGAACGCATCGAAGCCAAAAAATAACGCATCGAGAAACGCTTTCGTTGTCAGGGTAGGTCTATGCGCACCGAAGGTAAGAAGTTTGACCCTGTACGCATCGCTCTGGAGCAGTTGGAAGAAGAGCTGGCGCCCCGATTATCGGTCTGGGAGCAGATACTCCTGCGATGTCCCGCCCTGCTGCCGGCAATTGGACTGACTGCCGGCATCATCGTTTATCAAACGCTGCTGTGCGGCTGGCTGCTGCCTGCGATTTTGACAATACTCTGTACCGCCGCCGGCTTTTTCTGCACTCTTTCCGGCAAGCAATCGGTGCGTATTTACGGCGCCGTTATCTGTGCGGCGATGGTATTTTTTGGATTGGGGATGCTGCGGCTTTTTTACACGGTTGAGCCGGCAGGCAACGATATCCGCATGGTCTTGCGTGATGAACCGCTGCTGGCAAGTCTGCGCGGAACGGTTGTCAGCCGCATCGTCGCCGAAGACCCCAACCGCTGGCTTTTCGGCAAGATGCAATTTTCAAAGCCCTCATCGAGTTTTTATCTACAGGCCGACCAAATCCTCACCCATCAGGGCTGGCAAGCTGTCCGCGGCGCCGTGCGGGTACAGGTCGGCCAGCCGCCCAAACAGCTCAAACGGCTCGACCGGATGGAAATGCTCTGCACGCTGAGCGGATTTTCGCCGCCGGCAAATCCGGGGCAGTTTGATTTCCAGAACTATATGCGTCAGCGTGGGGTCTATGCGGCGGCTAATGTCGAAATGACAACGGCAATCACCATCCTTGAAAATGAAAATCCATCGTTAATCAGAAAACTCCATCTAGCCATACAATCCTTTGCCGCCCAGTCGCTTCTGTCGGAAATGCCCGACGAAAGCGACCCGCGCACCGCAATGGCCGCAGCGCTATTGCTGGGCGATCAGGGCAAAATCGCCCCGGCGACCTATGAGGCATTTGCCAAAACGGGACTCAGCCACATCATCAGCTTGTCCGGTTCGCATCTGGCAATTATCGCCGGCATGGTTTGGTGGGTCGGCAAAATGCTGGGCGTCCGAAAGCAACTGCGGGCAATACTCGCAATGACCATCATTGTCCTGTACGCGATGGCGGTGCCGCCGCGACCGCCCATCCTGCGTTCAGTCTTTATCTGTGTCATCTTTTTTACCTCGACGGCAATCGGACGAAAAACCAATCCGGTCAATTCCATCGCCGTATCGGCGCTGCTGCTGTTTATGCTGCGGCCGATGGATGTCTTTCAGATTGACTGCCAGCTGTCGTATGTATCGGTCATCGGCATTCTGCTGTTTTATAAACCCATCGAACGCTGGATAGAACGGTCTATCCTGTATCGCATGGATTGGGACTTTGTTCGACGCTGGCCGAGGGCGATGCTGTTCGGTTTTGTCGAGATGATTCTCAAAATCCTCGCTGTCGGCTGGGCGGCGTGGCTGAGCGGTGCGGGCTTAGTCTTGTGGCATTTTGGAACCAGCAGTCCGGGGTGTCCGCTATGGACGCTGATTGTCTCGCCCATCGTGCCGGTCATTTTGTGGGCGGGCTTTATCAAAATCTTAGTCGCCCCGCTTTTGCCCAGCACCGCAGCCGTTCTGGGCTATATTGTCATTCGTCTAAGTGATATCTTTCAAATCATTGTTCGCACCATCGCAGACAGGGATATGACGGTTGTATCTGTGGGCGTTATCCCGACATCGGCGATGGTTTGCTATTATCTGGCTATCCTGTGTTTTTTCGGCAAGGCTTTTATGCACCGCCGCCTGCGGCTGACGCTGGTTGTGATATGCGCCGCAGCCGGTGTTGGTTTTTTCTGGCAGGATTGGCAGGCGAGGCACGAGGGGCTGGAATTAACCTGTTTTGCTGTCGGCCACGGGCAGGCGGTGCTGCTGCGAACGCCCGACAAAAAAGCCTATCTATTCGACGCAGGCTCAATGACCAATAAGGATATCGGCGGGCGAGTCGTTGTTCCCTATCTGAAACATGCGGGCATTGCCGCCATCGATGCGGCATTTATCAGCCACGCCGATTTAGACCACTATAACGGCCTGCCTGAAATCGCCGCCGCCAGACCTATTCACGCCGTATATACTAATCAATTCGATAACTCCGAAGCCGCCCCTTCGATGCTGTGCAATTTTCTGGCGAAAAACGATATCCCCATCCGGCCAATCGCACAGTTCAAAGAACCGGCTGGCGATGTCGCTATTCGGCATCTCTGGCCGACAGCGGATATCGACGCCAAAACCCTCGAGGACAACAACCGCTGTGATGTCTTTCTGATTGAATACGCCGGCTGTAAAATCCTGCTCTGCGGCGATATTGAAATGGATGCCCAGCGTCAAATCCGCCAACGATATCCGGACTTGAAAGCCGATGTCATGCTCCTTCCGCATCACGGTTCGACCAATACGCTGCAGCCGGATTTTGTCAATTCGATTTGCACACAGGCTGCCGTCATCTCGTGCAGCAAGGCCAATGTTAAATCCATCTATCAGACAACTCCGCCGGTCATTGCGTATAACACCGCCCAACACGGTGCTGTCACAATCAAAATAAAAGCCGACGGCACACTGGGCGCCGACGGCTTTGTTGAACCTGCAAAGCGTTAGATTTGCTCTACCGCATATTGACAACAACTTCAACGCGGCGGTTCTGCGACTTGCCCGATGCGGTCGAATTGGATGCCACTGGCAGACTCTGCCCGCAGCCGACCGCCCGGATATTCTTGGCGGCAATTCCCTTGTTGACCATATACCGAACCACGGTCAAAGCACGCTGTGCCGATAACTCCCAGTTGTCCTGCCATTTAGCTTTGGTCTTGACAATCGGGTCGCTGTCCGTATGGCCGACGATATCGATGTTGCGGCCGCTATAGCGTTCCCGAACCACACTGTAAATCTTGTCGAGTTCGGCAATATAGGTATTCTTGAGTGTGGCGCTGCCGGAGGCGAATAGAATCGCATCGCTAAGCGTTACCGTAATCGTGCCGGCCTTGGCGTCAACGGCAACATCCATCCCCTCAAAACCGGTGGCCTTGTCGGCAGTCTTGCCTGCATCAATCTGCTTCTGAAGCTGGTCGATGGTCTGACGGCTGGCATCCAGGTCTTTTTCAAGACGCGCCTTTTCCGCCGCTGTGCTGTCCATCGACGAAACACAATCCTCATACAATCCCTTGAGATTCTGGTGTTCGGCGTCCAGCGACTGGAATTTCTTATGCCAGTCCGTACAGCCGGTCAGGGCAAACATTGCAGCCAAGCAAAACAATCCACATACAACATTTTTCATATTAAGACCTCCATTTCAAAAAAGTTTTTAATATCCAAACGCATTCATCAACATATTTTTCATTCGATCATGGAAGATAATAACCAAAAACACGGCCAAAGACAAGAACGGACCATACGGAATTTGACGATTTTTTTTGAAAACCCACTGATAGATTGCCCAGCCCAGCCCAAAAAACGGTGCGATAAAGAACGCCAATACCGCCATTGCCGGACCCACGACCGCGCCGGCGGCGCCCATCAGATGCACATCACCCAACCCCATCGCCTCCCGGCCAAACGCCAATGTGCCGAAAATCCGCGTCGCCCAGACGACCGCACAGCCTGCCAGATAACCCGCCAATGCGCCCATAAATCCTTTTATCGCATAGACTTGGAGTGCATTTTCAAAGAATTTCAAACCCCAATCTCCCCTGACCAAAAGCAATCCGATAATCCCGCCGACAATGGCAGGCAGTAAAAAGAGGATTTCCTTGTACATTTCGCGTCGGTCATCAAATTCCGGCTGGGGAGCATCTTTATCCTCGGACAGCTTTTCGTGCCCTTCCGGGTAGGGATAACTCGGCTTAATCCATCCGAATCGCAAGGCAATCAGGGAAAAAACAAGCCCAATGCCTGTCCCGGAGGTAATCGCAGCCTGCTTTACCGAGGCTGCTGGAAAAATGTCGTAATAGTTGATTATGAGCGGGTCGATGACCCAGCCAGCCGCCGCGGAGGCAGCCAATCCGATGGCCGTCACAAACCAACAGATTCCGATAGGGATTACCCATAGTTCCAAGTCAATTGCCGATGCGGCAAGAAACGCCGCCGTCAAACAAGCAACATTGAGATAAATCAGCCAGCCGCCGGAAAAGAACCGCTCCATCGCACCATTACCGACAAGTCCTGTCTGGCGGTACTGCCACCAAAAGAACCACAGGTACAAGCCGACGAACAAGACCGCCGTTGTCAATTCGACGATGAAATAGCGGATGGAAATGGCAGCCTTGCAGATGCGGCATTTGCCGCCCAGCGCCAGCCACGACACCAGCGGGATGTTGTCATAAAACCGTATCGGCGTATCGCACGAGGGACAGGCAGAGCCGGGACTGACCAGCGATTTGTCCCGCGGCAGACGATAGATGACCACATTGAGAAAACTGCCTACGCAGGCTCCAAATGCAGCAATAAACGCAATCCAAATCCATTCGGGCGACACAGGTATTCCTTTTTATTTTGTAGTTTGGCGTTCCACCGCGCCGGCGACCTTCATCGGCAGGCCGAACAGGCGGATAAAGCCCGTAGCATCGGTGGAGTTGTATTCAGCGCCCATCGTAAAGCTGGCCAGATGCGGATTGTACAGACTCTTGGGGCTGGTAACGCCGGCAAGTGTCGCACGCCCCTTGAACAGTTTGATCCGCACGCTGCCGGACACATTTTCCTGCGTAATATTAATAAACGCATCCAGCGCATGACGCAGACGGCAGAACCACTGGCCGTAATAGACCATCTCGGCATATTTGAGGGCGATATGCTGCTTATAGTGGGCAGTCTCCCGATCCAGGCACAGCGTCTCCAGCCCTTTGTGGGCGGTCATCAGAATCGTACCGCCGGGCGTTTCATAGGCGCCGCGGGATTTCATCCCGACTAAGCGGTTTTCGACTAAGTCAATCTGGCCGACACCGTGAACGCCGCCGATTTGATTGAGCGTCTCGATAAGTTTAACGCCGTCGATGCGTTTGCCGTTGAGTTTGACCGGCGTGCCCTGCTCAAAGCCGATTTCAACATAGGCCGGCCGGTTGGGGGTCTTAGACACCGGGCGGGAAATCGTCCACAATTCATCCTTGGGCTCGTTGGCGGGATTTTCCAGGTCAGCGCCTTCGTGGCTGATATGCCACAGATTGCGGTCGCGGGAATATATTTTCTTTTTGCTCTGCTCAATAGGGATGTTGCGTTTTTTGGCATAATCCACCGCCGCCTCACGGCTGGTCAGCGTAAAGTTCGGGTCTTTCCACGGAGCAATGATTTTCAAATCCGGTGCCAGCGCCATAAAGGTCAGCTCAAAACGCACCTGGTCATTGCCCTTGCCGGTCGCACCGTGAGAAACCGCCGTCGCCCCGAATTGCCGTGCCGCATCGACCTGATGCTTGGCAATCAGCGGACGGGCAATACTGGTTCCCAGCAGATAGCCATTTTCATACACCGCGCCGCTTTTGAGCATCGGCCACAGATAATCTTCCACAAACTCCTTGCGGAGGTCTTTGACGATGCATTTGACCGCACCGGTGGCAAGGGCTTTTTTCTGAATGCCCTTGAGTTCGTCGCCCTGCCCCAGTTCGGCGGCAAACGCGATGACTTCATATCCATACGTTTCTTTCAGCCACGGCAGGATAACACTCGTATCCAGCCCGCCGCTGTAAGCAAGTACCACCTTTTCAGGCTTATTCTTTGGGGCCATTCCTATTTCCTTTCTATTTGTGCCCAAAATACTCCGATTGCGGCATAGATACCCGCATGATATTTGGGGCTTGTGTTCAATATTTTCTGTATCTCTATCTATGACAGATACTTATGGTTTTCCAAAAGACGCCGGACAATTGTACTCAATAAATTGTACAAATTCAATAAAAATTGCTCAAAAACAGCAAATGGGTTTGTTTTTCGGAAAAGAGCAACCACGGTCCTTCGGCAGGCTCAGGATAAAATTTCGCAGATTTCCACAGATTTAGGATAGGATTAAAAGATTTTTGCCTTGCAGTTTGGCAACTGCGGCAAAACCGCTTCGGGGAGAAAATTCGAAGCACTAAGCACGAAATTCGAAACAAAACTCAATACTTAAAACTTAGAACTCAAAACTTCTGATTCTATCGCCCGCCGGCCAAGCAGCACATCATACCCATAACTTATCGTCCCACCGCCGACCGATGTCAAGCGATTTTATTCTGTATTTGGTTCCTGACACCGTTTCGTTTCCTAATCCACCGCCGCCTCACGGCTGGTCAGCGTAAAATTAGGGTCTTTCCACGGAGCGATGATTTTCAAAAGGGCCTTGTTATGAAAACACTTGCGAAAATATCGGGAAGTTTGAGAAAAACATGTATGTATGTATAACCATTTTTATAATATACACTTATAGCGTTGATTATAAGTCCGAGTTGACGCAGAAAGCGTAAATTGTTTTCAAACAACCGCCGAAAAGCCCAATCGGCTTTCACTTTTTTGCACGGTGCATACAGTGGCAGAAATGGGCAGAATGCCCCCCTTTTTTTGCTTACGGCAATTTACACAATAAGTCTTTTATTTACAGTGAGTTAAAACTGGACGATTCAGGATTCGAACCTGAGACCCGCTGATTAAGAGTCAGCTGCTCTACCAGCTGAGCTAATCGTCCTCACGGTGCTGGCGTCCCAATTTATAGGACAAGACGGACAATCTACTGAAAAGTTTTTGTTTTGCAAGCAAAAAAACGGTTCATCCGTTAAATGCGTTGGCATATTGCAAAAAAGGGACATCGC